>JANOAF010000316.1:0-9398 GCA_031411015.1 Opitutaceae bacterium
GTGCGCGATGCCGGTGATGCGCGTCGGCCCAGAGAGCAGGGGAGAGATCGCTGCGAGGGTCAGAAAGGTGTCGGAGATGGCCTTGAAATTTCGGTCGAGCCCATGGCGCGGACCGTGGCGGGTGAAGGCAACGTGGAGCCCGCGCGCGTTCGCCGTGACGGTAGCGCCGACGGTGCGCACGACGTCGGCGAACTCCGTGTCGCCTTGCAGGCCGCATTTGGAATCTTGGGCGCCGAGCAACTCAAGCTGTCCACCCGTGACCAGCGGAAGCGCGAGAAAGTAGCTGGCCGCGGAAGCGTCGGGCTCGATGGCATAGGTGCCGCCGGTGAGCCGATAGGGTTGGGCTTGGGCGGCGATGGTGAAGGATTGGGCGTCGCGGCGTGTCACCAACGGACGTTGGCCGGGCGCGAATGCCCGCATCGTCTCCGCTGTCATGTCGACGTAGCTCCACCGCACGGAGCCGCGCAGCGTGACGGCCACAGCGGCGCGCGCGAGGGGACCGACCATCAGCAGCGCCGAGAGCAACTGGCTGCTTTCACTCGCATCAAGTTCCACCGCACCGCCGGCCAGACCGCGGGCATGGATTTCGAGCGGAAAAAACCCTTCGATGCCGGTGCAACGGATGTCCGCGCCCAGCGCGCGCAGCGCGTCGAGCAGCGGTTTCATGGGGCGCTTCCGCATCTGTAGCACGCCATCGATGCGGTAGATCCCGCGGGGCGCCGCGGCGCAAAGGGCGGTGAGAAAGCGGGCCGCGGTGCCAGCGAGCCCGACGAAAAGATCCACCGGTGACTCACTGCGGAAGAGGTTTCGCTGATCTGAAACACGCAGGGTGAGGGCCGCATCATCGGCTTCGACCGTGCAGCCAAGTTTCCGCAGGGCCTCGCCCATCAACTGCGTGTCCTCGCTGCAGAGCGCTCCGGTGAGGGTGATCGGTGCATCGCACAAGGCCGCGAGGATCAACGCGCGATTCGTCAGGCTCTTCGATCCCGGCAACACGACGTCGCCCCGCACGGGACGCGTGAACGGCGGGATCGGCAGGAGATCGGGCAGAGGCATGGAGAACGCAGCGTCGCGGACGCGCGTGCGCCCGCCAAGGAGTTTTTCACGGTGCAAGGTCGGCCGGCGGGTTGGGGCGGGAGTAGGGCGGGTCTGTGACCCGCCCTTTCGCGCGCTGAGTATTCGAGGGCGGGTCAAAGACCACGCCCTACTCGGATATGCGCTCGGCCATCACGCGACGCCCCGCCCTGTTTGGGCGCGAGTTTTAGCGTGACGCATCCCGCGCGGCTCCCCACGTTTTCCCCTCGTGCGTTTCCTTCCCCAGTTCGTTCGCCGCGGCCTTGTAGCACTCATGATCGGTTTGTTCGCGGCGTTGGGGGGTTCGGCGGCGGAGGAAGTGGAGGTGTCGGCGGTGAAATTTACCAGTGTCCGTGCGCCCAACGGTTTTCCGGGCTCGTGGGTCGAGGCCGATATCACGCTCAATGTCCGCCCTGCTCCCGGCACCCCGGGGGTGATGGTGGGCCGCGTGAAGGTGACCCTGCTCTCGGGTTTTGAACTGCCGGCGCTGGCCGGAGCTGACCGGCGGTTGGAGCATTTCCGGGCCGAGGCCGAATGCGTGGCGCTCGACGCGGGCCGGGCCAACGTCCGCTTTTACCTGCCGCCCGAGCTGGTGAAGCGCGATCAGCTGCACGGCGACCCGAAATACTGGGGTGTCGAGCTCGCGGTGGCGGGTCGGCCCCTGCCGGCGGCGCGTCCCGCGTATTCGTCCGCGCTGGCCGGAGCGGAGCAGAGAAAGAATTTTCAGGCGAAGGCCGGCCTCGCCGCCGCGGCCAACGACGGCATCATGCTGCCGCAATACCTGACGCCGTTTGCCAACGAATACCCGCGCGCGACGCCCTCGTTTGTGCGGCGCGAGGGGCGTTAATCCTGTGCTGGGAGATCCCGGTAACTATTAATCCGCTTGCCGCGTCTCGCCCCATCTGAAATCGCCATTCTCTTTCACCCACTATGCGAGCACCCCGCGTTCTAGCCGTTGACATTGGAGCCGGCCATGTCGCGTGCGGTGTGTTCGCGGTCGGGGCCTCGGGCCGGCTTGTCCTGCAGCAGTTTGCGCTGGAGCCGCACAGTTCGGACCCTTCGCACGAGTCGCGCTGGGCCATCGAAATCGCCCAGTCGCTCGGGGCAATCTCGGCGCGGCGGAAACTCTCCGGGCCGGCGGCGATTGCCGTGCCGGGGCACCTCGCGCTGACAAAGTTCATCAAGACTCCTTCGGTCGCCAAGGAGAAGCGCGTCAAGATCGTGAGCTTTGAGGCCGCCGAGAACATTCCTTACCCCCTGGAAGAAGTCGTCTGGGATCACATGGTGGTCGCCGACGATGGCTTCGATCTCGAGGTGATGCTGACGGCAGTGAAGTTCGACGCGATGCAGGCGCTCTGTGCCTCGGCCGACGCCGCGGGATTCCCTGCCGAGCGCGCCGTGCCCTCGAGCCTCGCGCTCTACCGGGCCTTCCGCTACAACTATCCCCAAGCGCACGAGAGCGTGATCGTGGTGAACATCGGGGCACGCAGCACCAACCTCCTGTTCGTCGAGGGCGAACGCTTCTACGTTCGCACGCTCGCGCTGGCGGGTAACGCCGTCACGCAGGCCATCGCGGAGGAGCTGCGCATCGATTTTCCCTCGGCCGAGGTGCTCAAGGTTCAGGTGCTTTCCGGGAAGAGCGATCTTCCGGCCGCTTCGCCTTCGCGAGCCACGGTGGCGCGCGCCACGGCCAGTTTCGTCACCCGCCTGCACCTTGAGATTACGCGCTCGGCGGTGAATCAGCGTCGCCACTCGGGTGGGGGAGCCGCCAACGCCATTTACGTGACGGGTGGGGGCTCACTGATTGATGAATTACCGGCGGTGCTGGCGGAAAAACTCCGTTTGCCCGTCGAGCGCTACGCGGCGCTGAAGAACGTGGACCTTTCCGCCGACGCGCGTGCGTCCGGAGCCGAGGGCGCCGTTGAAATGCTCGCCGATCTCGTGGGCTTGGCGACGCACTTGGTGAAGCCCGACGAGGTCGACGCCAGTCTCCTGCCGCCCGTGCTCACCGCCGCCCTGGCTTTTCGCAAACGCCAGCCTTGGCTGCTCGCGGCGGCCGCGCTCGCGGTGCTGGCGCTCGTGCCCCCGATTGTTTATTTCCACGGCGTCACGACGGCGATTGAGGAGCGCACCGCCCAAGTGGACGGGCAGCTCATGCCTCTGCGGGCCGTCTCGCACCGCAACACCGAAAACCTCCGCCAGATCGAGGACGCCACCAAGCAGATCACCGCGTTGCGCGGGGCCTACGAAACCAAGGCCAACTGGATCAATTTTCTCGCGGATTTGCAGGAGCGGCTCGTGAAGGTCGAGGATGTGTGGCTCGACAAGATCCAAGTCGTGCGCCCGCCCGCGCCGGAGCCCAGTGCCCTCGCTGAAATCCCTCCGCAACCCGACGGGGCGACGCCCGCCCCCGACGCCGCGAATCCGCCCGCGCCCGAACCGCCTAAGGGTCCGCCGCTCCGGCTCACGCTTAGCGGTCGTTTGCTCGACGTCACCAATCCCGCCTCGAAGGTCAGCCCGGAATCGCTTCAGCGCGTGAAGCAGTTGCTCGCCAGCTTTACCGGTTCGCAGTTTATCGGCGCCGTGGAAAACGAGCGCTTCGACAACAACCAGAACGGGCTGCTGCGTTTCGATTTCACGCTCGTCATCAACCCGAAGAAAACGCTGTGAGCTTCTTCCGCAAAAATCCGCTCTTCGCGCTCGGGCTCACGCTCTGCGTTCTCCTCCTGCTCGGCGAACTCGGGTTGATCTACGAACGCTTCGCCGCCTCGCGGGAAGCGACCGAGAAATTGAAGAAGCGCGAAGCCGATCTCTCTTCGATGGCCGTGCTCATGCCGCCGCCGAACCGCGAAGTCGCCACCGCGATCGAGGGCGATTTGGCCAAGGCGCAGGCGGCGCTCGCCTCGATGCAGGGCGAGCTCAAGGGCCGCGGTCCCGCCGCCGAGCGGATTCGCAACGCCAAGGTGCCCGCGGCCCGGACCGACGCGTATTTCGATCTCGCGACCTTCGTGGAAAAATCGCGCGAGGCCGCGAAGAAAAACGACGTTGAGATTCGGCCCGAGGCGGCGCGCTTCGGATTTGCCGTCTACACCAACGAGGGTCCGCTCGCGGACCACATCGACCCCGTTTTCCGTCAGCGCCAGATTGCGCAATATCTCATCGACGCGCTGATCGAGGCGAAACCGCGCGCGATCTTCGCGGTGAAGCGCGAGCGCACCCTCGGCAAGGCGGAGCGCGAAGCCCGCGCCGCCGCGCTGGCCAACAACGAGGCGCCGCCCGAAGTCAGCTCGGGCGAGGATGGCCCCGATTACTTCACCGTCGATCCGCGGGTCACGGCGCGCGTGCCGGGTTTCATCGACACCATGCCTTTCCGCTTCGTCTTCACGGGCCAGACGGCGGCGTTGCGCACGTTTTTGAACCGGCTCGCGTCGTTCGAACTTCCCGTGCTCGTGCGCGAGGTCGAGGTCGAACCCGCGACGAACGAAGAGTCGGTCGCGCAGGCGGTCACGGATGAGTCTGCCGCCGCCGAGACGGGTGGGGCTGCTGCTTCGGTCGTTCTCTCCACCGGCCCGGCCCCGAAAAGTGCGCCGAAGACCGCCGTGCGTGATGCGCGTGCGCCCACCGCCACTCCGATTGTCACGAAGCCGCTTTCGAAATACACGGTCACGGTCGAGTTCATCGAGCTCGTCCCGCCCCCCGCGGTTCCGGCCGCCGATGCGCCCGCCCCCGCGCCGTCCTCCTGAACCATGGCCGCTGTTTCCAAAGATAAAGTTTTGATCGGCACCGCGCTGCTGCTCGTGGTCGCATCGGCCGCGGTGTTTGGCACGCTGGCTTGGCGACACGTCGGTGCGCCCGTCGGTCCGGCGCCGACGGTCGAACTCGCCAGCTCGCCTTACGAGGCCACGGCACCTTCGGCTCCGCCGGTGAAAACCGAGACGTGGAACGCGCCCGTCGCGCAGTCGCGCGGCCGCGAGTGGATCTACGATACGTTTACGCCGCCGGAGATTTTCTACAACGCGCGCTCGAAGCAGTTCACCGTCAAGCCACCGTCGAGCCTGCTCGACGAGGAGGCGCAGGAGGTTTTCGGCTTGGAGTTGGTGACCGTGCGGCCCGAGCCCTTTCGCTTGCAGTTGATCGGTTACGCGGGCGGCGAGGGCCACTGGCGCGGGACTTTCCAGATTGTGAAAACGGGCGAGGTGTTTCTCGGCACCACCGGTAAGAGCGTTCCGGCCCTTGCGCTCTCCATCAAGAGTCTGGACGTGAGCCTGCAGCCCGTGCGCATGGGTGAGAGCATGACCACGAAGCAACTCACCGCCACGGCCGTCATCCGCGATGAGAAATCCGGCCGCGATGTCACGCTCACGCATCGCGAGCGGGCCTTCACCGGCACGCTCTCCGCCTTCGTCGCCGCGCCCGGCGAATCGGCCACGCGCGAGGTGCGCATCGGCGACATCTTCAAGCGCGGTGAGACCACCTACAAGATTGAGAAAGTTCTGAACACGCCCGCTTCCATCGAGGTCGTGAAGGAATCGCCCACGCTCAGTCAGCCGGATCGCCGCGTGCTCCTGCCCCGCGAGCCCGACGAACCCGAGCGCGAGCCCGGCACGTGATTTTCCCGCCCATTTTCCCCGCTCTTTTCCGTCCCCACTTTCCGCAATGAAAACTCGCCCCCTCCCTCCGTCGCTACTGGTTGTGCTCGCCGCCGTTTTGCTCGGCGCGGCTCTGCCCTTGTCGGCGGCCCCCGCCCCCAGCCAGACGGACGCCAAGATTCGCCTGATGGCCGAGGCCCTGCGCGCGCGCGATGCGGGTGACCTCGCCGGGGCGCAGGCGGCACTGAACCAGCTCGCCACAGTCTCGCCGAACGATCCCGCCGTGCAGAAACTCCGGGCCGAAGTCGAGGCGTCCGCGGTGGCCAGGCAGAATGCCCGCGCTCAGGAAGCCGCCGTCGTCGCCAAAGTCGCCGCCGAGCCCGCGCCGAAGATGATCGATGTGCGCATCCCCGAGCCGGGTCAGACGCCGCCCGCCGGACCTTCCGCCGCCGAGATTGAGGCCGATGCGATGGCCCGCGCCGAGACCGCGCGCCAGACCCAGCTTATTGCCACCGGCCAGACCCAGCTGGCGAACGCCCGCCGCCAGTTGCGCGAAGGCCGCGCCGAGGATGCCGTGGCCACCGTCGATGCCGCGATCGCGGCGCTGCCGGCCAATGCGCTCACGCAAAAATTGATCGCCGATTTGAAAAAGGAAAAAGCCTCCGCGCTCCTCGATCGCGCGCAGGCGGCGCTTCGCCGGGGCGACACCGCCGCCGCTCGCCTCGCGATGGCCGAGCAAGCGCAGCTCGCGCCCGCCGCCAGCACGCGCGCCGAGGGCCTCGAGCGCCAGATCTCCCGCGCTGAAACCACGCCGGCCCGACCCGGGGTCGATCCCGCGTTTGCCGCCGACCGCGCCGCCACCGCGCAGATGATTGCCAAGGGCCGCGCGCAATATGTCGCCGGCGATCTCGATGGCGCTCAGGGCACGTTCCGCGCGGTCGAGGCCCAGGAGCCCGACAACACCATTGCCAAGGGTTTCCTCCTCCGCATCGCCGAGGAGAAGGCCGAGACCGGCGCGCTCAACCGCGAGAAGACGCGCGCGCAACTCCTCGAGGAAGTCGCGAAGAGCTGGCAGCGCCCCGGCATTTATCAGGAGCGCCCGCGCGAGACCAACGCCGCCGAGGCCGTCGCCCCGCTCCAAAGGAAAATCACCGAGATCGTGCTGCCGGCGGTGAGCTGGACCCGCGCGCCGATCGGCGAGGTCGTGGCCTCGCTCAGCGCCATCTCCGAGGAGTTCGACACCGCCGCGGCGGCCGGCACCGCCAAGGGCGTCAACGTCGTCCTCGTCGATCCTTCGAACAAGAATCCCTCCGTCACGATCACGCTGCGCAACATGAGCCTCAAGCGCGTGCTCGACCTCGTCACCGAGCAGATCGGTTACCAATATGAAGTGCAGGCCGACGCGCTCGTCGTGCGCCCCGGCGGCGAGACCAGCACGCTGGAGACGCAATTTTTCCCCGTCACACGGGCGACCGTGCTGCGCATGAGCGGCATCGGCGGCGGGGGCGCGGGCAAGGATCCCTATGCCGCGGGCGGGGCCGGCACCGAACCGGCCGTGACCGGCGGCGAGGCCTCGTCGATGCGCGCGTTTCTCCAGCAGGCGGGCGTCAGCTTCACCGTCGAAGGCAGCTCACTCGCCTACGACGGCTCGGCGATCATCGTCACCCAGACGGCGCGCAACAATGAGCGCATCCGCAACATCCTCGCCCGTTACAACGACGTCCGCCAAGTCGAGATCGAGGCGAAGTTCATGGAGGTGCAGGAGGGCGCGCTCGAGGAGCTCGGCGTCACGTGGAATCTTTCCCGCCGCGGCGTTCCGCGTGTTAATCCCGCGACCGGCGCTCCGGTGCTGGACACCAACGGCCGCCAGATCTTTGACCCACGCGAGAGCTACACGACCAACAACATCAACCGTTCTCTGCTGGGCGCGTTTCCGAGTTCATCGACCTCCAACGCCCTCGTCATCAAGGATCCCGCGATCACCAATTCCGTGACCGATCCGAACCAGACCGCCGGCCAGCTCCGCGTGCCGGTGGCGCCCACTACGATTCCCGGGGCGGTGCAGCTCGCCGCCACGGCCGGCGCGCTCGCCAGCATCGTCGGCTTTGTGGGTGAGTTCGATGTCACCGCCGCCATCCGTGCGCTCTCGCAGCGGCAGGGCACGGACTTGTTGAGTTCGCCGAAGCTCACCGTCCTCTCCGGCAATCCCGCGAATATCACGGTCGCGCAGGAGCTGCGTTATCCGCAGAGCTACGGTGAAATTCAGAGCCAGGTCGGCACCGGCGCGGTCGCTGGTGGCGCCGCCGGCGTCACGATCACCGCGGGCACGCCGCAGGAATTCACGTCACGCAATGTCGGCGTCGAACTCAAGGTCACGCCCACCGTCGAGGAAGACGACTACAGCATCAGCCTCGATCTCAATCCCAAGGTCACCGAGTTCGAGGGCTTCGTGGAATACGGCGGCCCCAGCGTGGCCATCTCCGGCACCACGACCGTCACCGTGCCGCCCGGTTTCTACCAGCCCATCTTCTCGGTGCGCGATATCTCCACGAAGGTCACTATCTGGGACGGCGCGACGCTCGTCATGGGCGGCCTCACGCGCGAGGAAGTGAAAAAGGTGAACGACAAGGTGCCCTTCTTCGGCGATCTTCCGTTCGTCGGCCGGCTCTTCCGCACCAAGGGCGAGAGTTCGCAGAAGCGCAATTTGCTCATCTTCGTGACCGCGAACCTCGTGAGCCCCGGCGGCTCGCCGAAGAAGCAGTCGCTGAAAAACACTCCGGCCAACTCGCTCTTCCAGAATCCCACCATCGTCACGCCCGCCAGCGCCGAGCCCCGCACCCGCAACGGCGGCAAGTAAACCATGCGACCGGCATACCCAGCCATGAAGACCTTTTTCCAGCGACTCGGCGCGAGCGGCGCGCTGGTCGCGGCGCTCTTCGCCGCCACGCCGGTGCTTGCGACGCCGACGATAACTTCTTTTACGCCGACCAGTGGCTCGACCATCGGCCTGGCTTCGACGCCCGGCGGTGTTACGCTTACTTTGATCGCGAGCCCGACCTCCGGCGCTGCAGTTGTTTCCGTTACGTTTGCGGTCAACGGCACCACGGTCGGGACGGCAGCCGGCACTTCTCCATTCAGCACGACTTGGATTCCGACGGCGGCGGGAACTTTCACGCTTTCCGCGACGATTCTCGACACTTCGACGATCACGACCGGTGCGAGCGCCTCGACGAACACGGCTACGGTTAACAGCATCGTGACTGTCACGACCGTTCGCACGGTCACTGTGTCGACCTCAGCGGGCACCACCAGCGCAGCCCAAGATTCTGAGATATTCCTGCGGTCAACGGCTGCGATGTCCGACGCAATCGTCGGTCAGGTGGAGTTTTTCCTCGATGGCAGCGGCACGCCTATCGCGGGCACGACTAAAACGCAGCCGCCGTTCAACACGGCGGTCGTCTTGTCCGCGGCCAATGGCTTTTCTGTCGGTGCGCACACCGTTGTCGCCCGTGCGACCAGCACCGACGGTTCGATTGTCGTGAATTCGGCAACGGCCAATCTCAATGTCGGCACTCCAGTCTTGGGCAACGCTCCGCCGACGATTTCGATTTCCGGTCCGAGCACGGGAGCCAATTTCGCGGTGAACAGCAATGTGACGGTCTCCGCCGTCGCCATCGACACCGACGGATTCATCCCCAGCGGAGCAGGGCAGGGAGTGACGTTTTTCGTCGATGG
>JANOAF010000317.1:0-2628 GCA_031411015.1 Opitutaceae bacterium
CATCGCGAAGTTCGGCATCTTGCCGTAGATATCGCCACCCTTCACCGCACCACCGAGCATGAAGTGATGGCTACCCCAACCGTGGTCGGAGCCGTCGCCGTTGGTGTTGTAGGTGCGGCCGAAGTCAGAAGCGGTGAACGCGGTCACCTGATTCTCCGCCCCGAGCTGGGTGAGCGCATTGTAGAAGGCATTTAGCGAAAGGCTGATGTCGCGGAGCAGGCCGGCGTGCGCGCCGCCAGTGGTGTTGCCGAGCGTAACCTGGTTATCGTGCAGGTCGAAGCCGCCGATGCGCACGAAGAAAATCTGGCGCTTGAGGCCGAGCTGTGTCTGGGCGTTGACCAAACGCGCCACCATATGGAGTTGCTGGGCGAGGCTGGAGTTGGGCACCCCGTTGAAAACATTTTGAACCGGGCTCGCCCCCGTAATCACCGTGGACAGCAGCGCACTGTTGCTGAGGGCACCATTGGTCAGGCCACCGAAGGCGGTCTCGAAGAGATTCCCGTTCTGCATCGCCATCGCATCGTTCAACGCGGCGGTGCGGAGGCCATTGACGGAGGTGCCCGTGCCGCTGCCCGTCAGGGCGATGGCACCGCCGTTGCCCACGGCATATTGCGAGACGTTGCGGCCGACCTGAAACGTGTTCTGGCCGTTCAAAGTGAGCGACATTGAAATCCGGTTGTTGGAATTCAACGCGTTCATCATGTCGGCTACACGACCGCCCCACCCGGTCGCCACTTCCGAGAACGGTTTGTCGGACACACTGGTCTGCCACTCGACCTGCTGGTCATTGTGGGAGAAGAGCTGCATCGGCCGCATATCCGGCCGCGAATTGTAGAGGGCCTGCGTGAGCGGGTGGCTGAGCGTGCCGACGTTGGCGAGCACGGCAAACTTGCCGCGATCGTAGAGGTTCTTCAGCTCGATCATTGCGGGATGCAGGCCCCACGTGCGGCCGTCCGTCGCACTGGTCGTGATCGGAAGGATGGTGTTCTGCGGCAACGAAAGCACGCCACGGCCGGTGGCGTAAGCAGCGTAGGTCGCAGCGTCCGTGGGCACGACCAAGTTGTTGGCGTCGTTACCGCCGGCGAGGAAGAGGCACACGAGGGCCTTGTAGTCCGTCTGCGGGGCGGCGGCGCGCGGCGGGGTGTCCGTATTCGCCACGGCCCCCATCAGGCGCAGCTGCGCGATCGAGGACAACATGCCGGTGGCGCCAACCGAGGCACAACAGGCGCCGAGAAAGTTACGGCGGGAAAGATCGGGAGTGGAGGCCTTGGAATTCATGGCGGTAATTATTTCTGGATGGCACCTTGGGGAACAGAAACCGTGAGATAAATAATCGAGCGCACGCGCTCGAGGTCGGCCCCGCCGTAGGTCGTGCCCGTGCCCGTGGGCATCGCGGTGATGGAAGCGACAAACCGGTCGGTCACAGCTTTCGGCAGCGCCCCCGCCGCGAGGACCAAGTTGGCATAATCAACGAGCGCCTGCGGCGTGCGCGCCAGCGCGAGCATGGCGGGATCGAAGCGGACACCCACGGTGGCCTCGGCGGGATTGAAGGTGGTCGTGGCACCGGGAATGCCGGAGCGCCCCGCGTAGATGTAGTTCCAGAGCTGATTGGGCATGCTAATCGCCGTCGTATCGGTGAGAATCTGATACTCGGGTGCGAACAGTCCCGCGGTCGTGAGCAAGCCCGGCTGCACGAAGTCAGGCTCGAAGAAATTGAACACCGTAGGGGCACGTAGCGCTGCTTGGGCGAGGGTTGTCTCGGGGTTAAAAACACTAAAGCGGCCGTTGTTGGCGCCGCCGTCGAAGGCCCTCAGAATCGCCGTCGCGCGGAGGAGTGGCTCCTTGAGTTTGCCGAAGCTCGCCGTCGCCGCGACCGCGGCCGAGCGCGCCTCATAATCCATCAGAATCGTGCGCACCACCGCACCGAGGTCACCACGGACACCGCTGCCGTTGTTGGCGAACGCCTGCGCCACGCGGTAAACGTAGCCGGGGCTCGGGTTCGAAGTCACGAGGCGCTGAATCAGCTGACGAGAAACAAACGGGGCGATGTTCGGATGGTTGAAGAGCGCATCGAGTGCATCTTTCAAATCTTTCGCGCCGCCCTGATTGGCAGGAATCGTAACACCACCGATAATAGTCTTCGCACCATCCTCATGGAAGGCCGGGTAGAGCATCATTGGCTGCATGTAATTCGTTGCTTCAGCGCGGAAATTCGGAACCAGACTTGCAGAAGCGAACGCCCAGCCCGTGAAGATTTTCGCCATCTCGGTGATGGTCTTGTTATCGTAGCTCGGAATTGGGACGCCGAGCGGGTCGAGCTTGAGCGTGCCGTCCGGCTGCAATTGCACGAGGCCGACCGTAAATAGCTGCATCACCTCGCGCGCGTAGTTCTCGTCCGCCGCAGTGAGCATGGTGCCCGCGGCGTTGAAAGTCGCCTTGGCATTACGCAGCGAAGAAAGATAAACGCCCATCATCGGGCTTAGCGTGACATCTTCGAGCACCTGCCGGTAATTTCCGAATGCCCCCTTTACCAAGATGTCGTAGTAATTCGCCACCGGGCGTGAATTGTTCGCCAAGGTTCCGTTTACGTCGGAGATGACAAGAATTTCGCTGAGGGCAAACGCCACG
>JANOAF010000318.1:0-10156 GCA_031411015.1 Opitutaceae bacterium
GTTGCCCGCCTTGTCGACGGCCGCGCCGCCGTGCGTCGAGGTAAACGTTTTCCCCTCGGGCAGCTTGCCCCAGGTCGGCAGCACCTCGAAACGCCACGCGCCCTGCCCGAGCGGACCGGCCGGCAGCGCCATGGATTTTGCCAACGCCGCATCGGCGGCGGATTTGGCGGCGGGTTGCGCTTGGGCGAAGCCAGCGACGAGAGACAGGGCGAGGAGGAAACGCGGAGACATGGGCAAGCGAGGGGAGGATTGCGATACGGGGGAAAACAGGAAACTCCCCGCGAGACTTGGGCGGAGCTTTCAAGCCGTCAAGCCCGGCACCCTCGTTCCCGCGGCGCGCGCATCGCACATGACAATCGCGACGGCCTTCTGCACCCAAGTCCTGCGCCTGAGCTTCCACTGCGCCATGCGCGAGCTGCTCGGACCGCAATCCGCCAATGCGACGTGTGCCGCCTGGTCACCGGCGAACTGGCGCACCGGGGTTGCGCGCGAGCGGGAGCGGCGAAAAAACGCGCGAAGTTCTGTCAATAGTTTACTCCTGTCCCCTTCGACTTGGTTCTGATCAAAATCCGCCCGGCCGGCTGATTGAAGCGATGATTGCGCCCTGCGAAACCTTAAGCAAAGCGGGGAGATGCAGAAATTCTGGCGATCAAGGACCAATTTCTCGCTCGAAATCTTGAGCGCCCTCTAAGTTTATTTTGTCACCGGAATCAGCAGGATTTAGCCGGATTGAAGCCTCATAGCAGTCAATTGCCTTCCGAATGTTCCTGCGAACGTCGGAGGCATTCAGTCCTCGTGCATGTTGCTCCTTCGACACCTGAAGGAAGATGAATCCAGCTGCAGAATATGCCAACTCTGCATTTTCCCGGTCGAATGCGATTTGGCTCAAAGTTGAGAAAGCTCGATCAGCACCTCGCAGCTGTAAATCGAAAGCCCGGTCAAATTCTCCGTCACGAAAGCACTTGATGATCGAAACCCCAAACCACTGCAGTTCCAAACGCCGCAAACCGGGATGCGCCGGAGACAGCTTCAGCCCCAATTCAAGAGCGCTAGCTGCTTTCTCTGGAAACCCATCCACGACAGCAAAACTGGCGAAGAAAAATGGGAAGTCGGCCTGTAGCGGAAAAGAGGCCATTGCCTCGACCGCTAGCTTTGCGGCTCCAGCAATGTTTCCATTTGTCTCAAGAATTGTGATCTCGCGCCGAAATTCACCTTCAGGCTTTGAGGGATTTTTATCCATTCTTCAAAAAGGATCACGAAGTAGAGCTTCCTTGCATTCATCGATCTCTAACAGAGCGGCGTAAACGCTTCCAATAGGGAATCCTCTATGTTGAACCAACCACATGCCTTCCGTTATAAGCGCCAGTTGTTTCTTCGCTTTCGGCATTGAGCGAAAGTCCACACTATTTGCGCCAACGGCCGAATAGCCGTGCGAGAGATCAAGGTCGTCCGGCCAGCGCACTGTCTTTATTTCTTTCGTTTGGTCACGCCAGCAGAGCATGCATTCGTTCGCTTTCATCGCCCGAATGCGTAATGAAAACATCGGTCATCGCCAGAGCAAACAAAGCCGAAGCGGAGATCAAAAGAGATCAGGACCGGTATGAACCGGCGTGCGAGCCGGACGGAGTCATGTGTGGAGAACCACGAAGGAGAACCACGAAGGAAAGAACCACGAATGGGTCATGCGTGAACTATTGACGACACGTCCCGCGTTTTTCTCTCTCCCTGAGGGCCGCAACACCAACGCGCCGGCAGCGCCACTCACCGAATTTTCGCATCGGGCAGCTCTGACTTCACGCCCTCGTCCAGCGGCATCTTGTCCTTTTCGGGCGTGAGGCCAGCGGCGGCGAGCATAGAGGCGAGTTGGGTTTCGAGTTCGCGGCGCTTCCCGGCAAATTTCGAATCGGCGGCGAGATTGCGCAGCTCCTTCGGATCGCTCTTCACGTTGTAGAGTTCCGGCAAGTGGCGGTCGGGCGAGCCGTCGCCATGCGGGTAGCGGATGAATTTCCAATCGTCGGTGCGCACGCCGCGGATGTTGGGGGTGTAGGGAAACTGTTTCTCGTAGTTATACTCGTAGAACCAGGCGGTGCGCCACGCGGGATCGCGGCCGTTCGCGAGCGCGCGCCACGACTTGCCTTGAATGCCCGCGAGCGCCGGTGCGCCGCAAAGATCGAGCAGGCTCGGCGCGAGGTCCATCGCGAGCACCTGGCCCTCGACCACCCGGCCGCGGGGCAGGCCCGGTCCACGCGCGATGAGCGGGATGCGGATGCTCGGCTCGTGCATCGTGCGCTTGTCGACCATGCCGTGCTCGCCCTCGAGCAGCCCGTTGTCGCCCATGAAGACGATGATCGTGTTGTCGAACTGGCCGGACGATTTCAAAAACGCAACGAGCCGGCCGACGCTATCATCGACGCTGAGCACCGTGCCCCAGTAGGCGTGCACCATGTTTTCAAAATCTTTCACCGCCTCGGGGCGCGAGTCCGGGAAATTCTTCCGCCACTCGAAGAGCGGCCCGTAAATCCCATGCCACGTCGTGAGGCGCTGGCGCATCCAGTCGGGTTTGCCATCGAGCGCGGACGCACTCGCCGGATAGGGCACGCGCACGTGGTCAAACGTGTGCGCGTATTTCTCCTCGGGAAAATAAAACGAGTGCGGCGCCTTCTGCCCGAGGCAGAGCGCCCACGGTTTGCCGGGCGCCGAAGCCGTCCGCTGTTTGATCCAGTCGAGCGCGTAATCGGTCACGACGTGCGTGTAGTAACCCTTCGGCGCCTCGCGGCGCTCGTTGTTCACGTTCCACTCGGTGTCGAAATACTTCCCCTGCCCTTTGTGCGTCACGAACCAATCAAAGCCGGGGCGCGGCGCGTCGTTGTTTTCACCCATGTGCCACTTGCCGACATAGGCCGTCGCGTAGCCGCTCTCATGCAGGCGGCCCGGCCAGTGCGGGAGCGAGGCGGGAAGTTCGGTGAAGTTGTCGCGCACGCCGTGCCGGTGCGCATAGAGGCCGGTGAGAATGCTCGCGCGGCTCGGCGAGCAGAGCGACGTCGTGCAAAACGTGTTCGCGAAACGCACGCCGCTCTGCGCGAGCGCATCGATGTGCGGGGTCTTCACGTGCTCTGAACCAAAGCACCCGACCGCCTCCGGCCGCAGATCGTCGCAGAGGATGAAGAGCACGTTCGGCTGCGCGACCGCCGCGCAGGATACCGCGGGGGCCGCAGCAAATACCACGAGCCACACGAGAACGGGGAAACGCATTTTCATGGAGGGGAAAGTCCAGCCATCGAGGGCGCGAAGCCCGCCCGCGTCAACCTGCCGTGTGGCCGATTCCATCCAGTCATTGCGAGCGCGGCGAAATCGACCGCGGCAATCCGTCTGACCTTTTTCCTGAATTGCTTCGTCGCTCCGCTCCTCGCAACGACTCCGCGCTCACTCCCGCGTGGCCGCGGCGATTTCACCCAGCTCGTCGAACGCAGCCCCCTCCGTCGGCAACTCGCGCGCGAAGACATCCCCGATCACCTGCGTCCAGCCGTGCAAAAAATAAGTCCAGCCATCCTCGACGCGCAGATCGCGCGCGACCGCTTGCGTGCGCGCGTGCGCGAGGAACCGCAGATCGCCGCGATAGTTGAATTCCCACACGCGGCCGCCGCGCGGAAAAATCGCGGCCCTCGACAAGGGGGAGCCGGGCGCGTCTTTGCCCAGACCCGTGGCGTTCACGACGAGGGAATGCGGCGGCAACGCCGCGACGAGCGCGTCGGCCGCGGCCACGTCCGCGACCCGATGCACCGCGAGGGGCGCTGCGCCTGACCACGACGCGTGCAGACGCTGCACGTGCCCCAGTCGCGCCGGCGACCGGTCCGCGAGGTGCACGCGCGCGGGTCGGCCGGTGCCGTCTGGCGCATTCGCGAGCCGCCACACCAGCGCGCTGCCCGCCCCGCCCGCCCCGAGCACCAGCGCCTCCGTCAGCGGTCGCGCCGGATCGCGGGCGAGCAATTTACCCAGCGCATGCCCGCCCGTGATGGGATCGACGGCGCGGCCGTGCAGGCGACCGTCGCGCTTGTAGACGCTGCCAATCTCGCCCAGCGCCACCGTGAGCCGATCGAGCGCGTCAAATTGATCCCGACACGCGGCGAAGACCGCGACCTTGTGCGAGGTGATGAGCGCGCCGAGCGAAAGCGGATCGCGACGGATAAACTCGATGGCCGCGCGGTAGTTTTCCGGCGCGTCGTTCAGCGGAAAATCCATCCCGCGCAATTCGCAGTCGCCGAGCCCAAGCCGCTCCGCCCACCGGGGAAACACGCGGTTGATCGACGACTGTCCGGTCGTGACGCCGATGAAATACATCGTCGGCTTGGTGGCGGGGCGATAGTCGAGCGGCATCAGCGGAGATGTTTGCCCGTGGCACGGCGCGGGGCCAAGCCTTCCGTTAAACTTCGAGTGCATCCCAAGGTATCCCGCCGGTTACTTGGTTTCACATTCGTTCTTGTGTTGAACCCACCGGGGCAAAACATCCCGTCACCCCAGCACGCCACGTGCTTAGTCGGTTTCACCACCAGACGACCCACCATGAAAACCAGCTTCGCTTCCACCTTGGCCCGTCCGGCCATGACCGTCACCGCCGCCCTCGCGTTGCTCCTCGTCCCCGGGTTTGCCCAGACCGCAACGACCACACCCGCTGCCACCACGTCCGCCAAATCCGCCACGGGGGACGATGCCATCCAGCTGTCCGTCTTCAGCGTGACCGACGACAGGGACACCGGCTACGGCACCTTGCAGACCACCTCGGCGATGCGCACGGCGCAGGATCTCAAGAACGTCGCTAACTCGATCTCGATCATGAACGCGCAGTTCATCCAAGACCTCGGGCTCACGACGATGGAGGAGATGTCCACGTGGATGGTCTCGGGCGAATCCAACCCCGATCCCAACGCCACGGTGCAGAGCCGCATCGTGCTTCGCGGCATCCCCAATGCCTACGCCCTCCGCAACGGCTGGATCTGGTATTCGCCGATGGACTCGTTTTCCACTGAGCGTGTCGAGGAGCTGCGCGGGCCCAACGCGTTTCTCTACGGCGAGGCCGATGTCGGCGGCGCGCAAAACCAAATCACCAAGCGCGGTCTCATCGGGCGAACGATCAACCGCGTCCGCGTGATGACCGGCAGCTACCACCTGCTCCGCGCCGAGGTCGATTTCAACCGCACGCTCATCCCGAACAAGGTCGCCTTCCGCGCCGCGGCCGTCTCCCACAAGAGCGATTCCTGGATCGACAATGTCCGGCGCGATTTCCGCGGCCTCTACGGCGCCCTCACCTACCGCCCGGCGAAAACCACGACGATCAGCGCGATGTTCGAGCACGGCCGCACGACCTCAGTGCTGTCACAGGGCATGTTTGTCGACGCCTTCGCGCGCGCCGCCTCCGCCACGCTTGGCAACCTCGGCTACATCTACAACACCGCGAGCGGCACCGGCTTTCGCGCGCAGGGCCGGGTGACCGGCTCCGGCCCGCTCGTCGCGATCACCGACACCGCACTGATCCCAAAACGGACGCAGCTCAACGGCCCTGACAGCACCTATCGCAACAACACCACGTCGTTCACCCTCGAGGCCGAGCATCACATCGGAAAAAATCTCCATCTCCAAATCACCGGAAATTTCTACCAGCAGAAACTCGACAACTGGACCGTCAGCTCGCGCAACATCACGCGCGATCGCAGCCCGCTCCTCCCGAACGGCCAGGCCAACCCCTACTTCAACGAACTCTACGCCGAATATTTCCGCTCCCACAGCCTCGACGGCAACATCGTCCGCGATATGCGCTTCTCCGCCGTCTATGATCTCAAGCTGCCGTGGTTCACGCAGCAGTTCATCGCGAATGTCCAGCAGCACCAGGACAACCCCGGCCAGAAAAAGCCCAAGTTCGTCGAGTATATCGATCCCGCCAGCCCCAACTGGTCCGGTGTGATCGATCCGGCGATCACGCAGGCCGCTTTCAACACCAATCGCGCTACCTTCGCCGCGAATCGCTTTTACCGCCGCTATTATCTGCGCGACGGCCTCAGCTCCGATCGCACCGACGACGTTAATCCGATTCCTGGCCTTTCCGTCCTCTACCCCGATGTCGGCGGCCGGGCCGCGACCGGGCAATTCATCAGCCGCCGCTTCTACACTCCGTCGTGGGGCGTCGGCGCCTCCGGCACCTACTTCCACGATCACCTCTACACGATGATCGGCTACCGGCAGGATCACTTCAACATGCGCACCGAGCGCGGCCTCCTCCGTGCGCAGAAGGACTGGGTGGTAGATTCCCTCGACGCGTTCAACACCCCCGCCAACCGCTTCGTGCAATACAAGGTCGACGGCGCAAACTACGGCGGTGTTTTCCGGCTCAATGATACCTTCGCCATCGGCTACAACTACGCGCAGTCGTTCCGCATCTCCGTCGGCCAAGGCGCCGCGACGTTCAACTCCGGCGAACTCCAGAGCATCCCCGTCGGCGAGGGCACCGACATCTCGGCGCGCTTCACCCTGCTCAAAGGCAAGCTCGAGCTGAACATCGTCCACTACAAAAATTTCACGCCCAACGCCCGCTACGCCGTCCCCGGCGTGACCACGCAGCTTCGCAACGAGCTGATCGCGATTTTCCCCAACACCTTCGACGTCACCGCGACCAGCGACTACCAGACCACGCTCTCGCGTGGCGACGAAGTGCAGGCCTTCGCCAACCTCACGCGCAACTGGCGCCTCACCGCCTCCTACGCCGCCAACAAGGTCGTCAACACCGACCGCGTTCCGCTCCTCAAGTCGATCCGTGATGCGGCCAAGGCGCAGAACACGCCGACACCTGTGCTCGACGATCTCATCGCGACCATTCCCGAAGGCGTGCCGAACGGCGGCTACACCAAGGCGCGCGGCAACGTCTTTATGCGCTACGTCTTTTCCGAGGGCGCCCTCCGCGGCGTCTCGTTCGGCGGCGGCGGCAACTGGCGCCTGCGCACCTACCGCGGCACCGTGAACTACTCCGGTCTCACGACCTCGCCGGTCATCAACGTCTGGTCACCCGCCTACACGATCTACACGGCCTACCTCGGCTACAGCCGAAAAATCTCCAACCGGAACACCAACTTCCAACTCAACGTCGACAACGTTTTCGACAAGGAATACTACCGCTCCGCCGCCATCGGCAGCGGCTCTTGGGGCGACCCGCGGTCGTTCAAGTTTACGGTCAGCACTGATCTCTGAGGTCGCCCGAACGTCCTCAAATCGTTTGCGCATCGCGCCCGGCCATGCCGGGCGCAGCAAGTTTGAAAGTAGGGCGGGTCTCTGACCCGCCCTCGGACGGCAAAAGGGCCAGTCAAAACCGGCTATACCTCGGAGCGGTTGTCGCGTCGTTGGGCATTTCTCAACCGTTTCGTCCCACGACGCGGCCCAATCGCCCTCTGCTCAGTTCGCCACTTCCGCGATCATCTCCTTCAGGTTTTTCGTGATCGCCGTGGCCGCTTCGGTTTCGAGGTAGCTGCTGCGGGCGCGCCACGTTTCGTAGCCGCCGAGGCGGTGGTGCTCGGGCGTCGGCAGGTAGCCGTTGTAGCCGTTCGCGAGGGAAATGGTGAAGAGTTGGGCCGTCGGTTTCACGCGCTTCAACTCCAGTCCGATCTCGACGAACACCTCGCAGGGAATCGCCGCGATTGTGAGCTCACCGATCCGGTGCGCTTGGAGTTTCACTGGCACGCGATCCGGGAAAGCATCGAGCAGGACCGCTTCTCGCGCGTAGATCGCCTTGCGGTCGCTGAACTGCCCGTCCTTGTCGCGGGGCATCGTCTCGATCGTGCGGCGGGCCTGCGCGAGTTCAGGCGGCGTCGCTTTGCGCACGCCGAGCGTGAGGTCGCGCTCGGCGCTCGCGAGCGGGGCGTGCGGGCGCCACGCGAGTTTTTCCCACGCGCGCATCGCGGCGTCGGCCACGCTGCGCGCAACGACGGCGATCTGCTCTCCCGGCGCGCGGCGCGGCAGCGCGGCGGCACCGTAGTTCACGTTGTTGATGTTGCCGCTGGTGCCGTTGCTCATCACGCCGACGAACGCCGGCTTGCCCGCGTAGCGTGGATCGGTCGCGTGCAACCGTTCCGTCATCTCCCGCACAAACGCCGCGAAATAATCCGCCGAGATCGCCGGCGAGCCGCCGACGTAGTGGAGGCTGTAGTTGGCGAGCAGCGCGAGGGGGCGGCCGTCAGCCTTGGCGCGCACCGCGAGGATTGACACCTCCGGGTCGGTCGGCCCGGCGCTGCCGTTCACCTTGGCATTCAAATATCCCGGATTCATCAGCGCCCGATCCGTCATCGCCCCGAACGGATTCTCGACCGTCTCGCCCTGCTTGACGAACCAGCGGCGGTTGAAGACCTGCGTCGGATCGCTGTCCGCGCCCCAGGCGATCTCGGCCGGTTCGAGATTCGCGTGCGCCGCGATCAGACTCCGGGCGATTCGCGGCGGCAGCGCCTCGACGTAGGCGGGATCGGGTTCGCTCTGGAAAACGCCAACCATCGTCGCGCAACTGTGCGAGTGCGTCGCGCTGATCAGCATCCGCGACGCCGGCACGCCCGTCGCCTTGGCCGCGATGGCCTTGGCCGCCTCGCACACCCCGCGCGGGATCATGCAGGCATCGACGACGCAGAGGATGAGTTCGCTCTGTCCATCATGCAGCGCGACACTGCGGGCGTGCATCGGATCGGTGATGGCGCTGGAAAACGCCCCGCGCATGCCACCGTTGATCGGCGAGGGCAGATGGGTGGGCGTGATGTTTTCCATGGCAGCCCCGGCCCGGAAAACCGGAGCGGCAGCGCGCGCGACGGCGCAAACAGCGATAACAACGAAAACCAAACGGAGGGATTTCATGGGGAGGGGAAAAGCGTCACTTGGTTTCGCCGCGATAGTCCGCGTCGGTCACCGGCTCGAGCCACATCGCAGAATTCCCCGCGTCGTCCGTTTGCTGCACCGCGAGGTGCACCATCGGCCGGTCGGTCGCGGCTCCGTGCCAATGACGCTCGCCGGGCTCGAACCACACCGAATCACCCGGGAAGAGCTCCACCACTGGCTCACCGCTCTTCTGCACGCGGGCGACGCCGCTCACGATGCTCAGCAACTGTCCGTGCGGATGGGTATGCCACGCCGTCCGCGCGCCCGGCTCGAAGCTCACGCGAAAGGTGCGCAACTTCGCCGCCATCCCACCGGAGACATCCTCCAGCCACACTGCGCCAGTGAAATATTCCGCCGCGCCGCGTTTCGTCGTTAGCGCCGGGGCGCGTGTGATCGTCATGGTGCCGGACCCTACGCCACCGCGCCGGTGAGTCAGCTACTATCCGAGGAAAAGTCCGTTGGCGGACGACGGCCTGACCAGTAGGGCGGGTCTGTGACCCGCCCTTTCGCGCGTTGAGCATTCGCACGGAGTGCAGGTCACAGACCCGCCCTACTTTCCAGCGATCCGCGCCACGCGCACCATCGCGGCCACGCTGCGGTCCACGTCGGCGTCGGTCGTCGCCCACGAACTCACACTGATGCGCATCGCGGTGCGGCCCTGCCAGACCGTGACGCCCGCCCAGCACGTGCCGTCCGTCTGCACCGCCTCGATCACGTGCTTCGTTTTCTCGGCATCACCGAAGGCCACGAGCACTTGGTTGAGGACGACGTCGTTCAGAATTTCAAAACCCGCGTCCGTCAGCCCCGCCGCGAACCGCCGCGCCTGCGCGCAGTTTCGCTCGATCATGGCGGCGACACCGTCTCGGCCCAGCGAGCGCAACGCCGCCCATACTTCGACGCCACGCGCGCGGCGTGAGAGCTCCGGCGTATAGTCGCTCGGGTTGCGAATCGCACCCTCGCTCGGAAGATACTCGGCGGTGATCGCCATCGCGGCTTTCAGCGCGTGGGCGTCGCGCACGAAGGCGAGGCCGCTGTCATAGGGCACGTTCAGCCATTTGTGCGCGTCCGTCGCCCACGAGTCGGCCTCGCCCACCCCGTTAGCGAGGTGCGCGTGCGAGCGCGTCGCGGCCGCCCAAAGTCCAAACGCACCATCCACGTGCACCCACGCGCCCGCCGGTTTCGCCCGGCGACAAATCTCCGCGACATCATCGCACGCGCCCGTGTTCACGTTGCCGAGCTGCGCACACACAATCGTCGGCCC
>JANOAF010000319.1:0-2752 GCA_031411015.1 Opitutaceae bacterium
GGGCAAACACGATCACGTCATCACGGCCTACCGCGATCACGGTCACGCGATGGCCGTCGGCATGGACACGAAGCCGCTCATGGCCGAACTTTTCGGCAAGGCGACCGGGTGTTCCAAGGGCAAGGGCGGCTCGATGCACTACTTCGATCCGTCGCGCAATTATTGGGGCGGGCACGGCATCGTCGGCGGCCAGATTCCGCTCGGCGTCGGCCTCGCTTACGGCGTGAAATATCAAGGCAACAAGGGTGCCGCGATGGCGTTCATGGGCGATGGTGCCGTCAATCAGGGTGCCGTGCATGAAGCCTATAACCTCGCTTCGCTCTGGCAGCTCCCCGTCATATTTGTGATCGAGAACAACGGTTACTCGATGGGCACGAGCCAGGAGCGCTCGTCCGCCGGTGCGCTCGCCAAACGCGCCGAGGGCTATGATATGGCCTGGGGCGTGTGCGACGGCCACGATGTTTACGAAGTTCGCGCCACGATGGATCATTTTCTCCGGCTCGCCCGCGAGGAATCCAAGCCGGCCGTCGTTGAGATTCGCACCTATCGCTACCGCGGCCACTCCGTCGCCGATCCCGACAACACGTATCGGAGCAAACAGGAGATCGAGGAATACCGCCGCATCAAGGATCCGATTCAGGTTTTCCAAAACCGACTCGTCGCCGAACGCGTGCTCGACGAGGCGCTGATCGAAAAAATCGACACCGAGGCCCGCGCCGAGGCGGATGCCGCCGTGGATTTTTCCGAGGCGAGTCCCTACCCGACGCCGGACGATATCCAGAAGGATGTTTACTGGGAGACGGACAATCCCACCGAGCGCAAATCCGAAGGCCGCTTGTTTTTCGACTGAGCGAATTATTCAAAAGCCATGAAACCACGAAAAATTTCCTGGCTTTTTGGCTTCTGAATTCCCGCCAGATCGATCCCTCAACTCTCAGCTAATAACTCTCAACTTTTCCGCCGCCCGATGCCTCAGTTTACCTACCGCGAAGCCATCCGCCACGCCCTCGCCGAAGAACTCGCGCGCGACAAGAACGTCGTCGTGATGGGCGAAGAAGTCGCGCAGTTCAACGGTGCCTACAAAGTCACCGAGGGCCTGCTCGCGAAGTTCGGTCCGAGCCGCGTCGTCGACACACCGATCTCCGAAGCCGGTTTTATCGGCATGGGCATCGGTGCCTCCATGCTGGGCGTGCGGCCCGTGATGGAGTTGATGTTTTGGTCGTTTTACTCGGTCGCGTTCGACCAGATTCTGAACAACGCCGCCAATGTCCGCTACATGAGCGGCGGCCAGATTAACTGCCCAATCGTGATCCGCGGCCCGGCCAATGGGGGCACCAACGTCGGCGCGACGCACTCGCACACGCCGGAAAATGTTCTGGCGAATCACCCCGGCGTGAAGGTCGTCGTGCCCGCCACCGCCTACGACGCGAAGGGCCTGCTCAAGTCCGCCATCCGCGACAACGACCCGGTATTCTTCCTCGAAAACACGATGCTCTACGGCGAGAAGGGTGAGATTCCCGAGGCGGAATACCTGATCCCGCTTGGCAAGGCCGACGTGAAGCGCGCCGGCACCGATCTCACCATCGTCACCTACGGTCGCTGCGTGCTGCATTCCCTCGCCGCCGCCGAAATTCTGGAAAAGGAGCATGACGTTTCGGTCGAGGTCGTCGATCTGCGCTCCATCCGCCCGCTCGACATCGACACCGTGCTCGCCTCGGTTGCGAAGACGCACCGCGTGCTCATCGTCGAAGAGCAGAAACCGTTTGCCAGTGTCGGCTCCCAACTCGCCTACATGATCCAGCGCGAGGCGTTCGACGAACTCGACGGCCCAATCCATCGCCTCGCGACCATCGACGCACCGGCGATCTACAGCCCGCCGGTCGAGACCGAGCAGCTGCCGAACCCGCAACGCGTCCTCAAGGCAGCACTCGCGGCCGTCGCCTGATTTTTTCGTCTCTCAGCTCTCAACTCTCAGCTCTCAACTACCGTGGCCAACATCATCGAAATGCCGAAACTCAGCGACACCATGACGGTGGGCACGCTGATCAAGTGGCTGAAGAAGGAAGGCGACGCCGTGAAGGCCGGCGACATGCTCGCTGAGGTCGAGACCGACAAGGCCACGATGGAACTCGAGAGTTTCTTCGATGGGACGCTGCTGAAAATATTCGCCCCGGCCGGGGCCCAAGTCGCCCTCGGCGCCGCTCTCTGTGCGATCGGCAAGCCCGGGGAAAAGGTGGATGCACCAGCCGTCAAGCCTGCGCCGGTCTTGGCCGCCGCTACTCCTGCACCTGCTCCGGTCGCGGCCGCACCGGCGGTGCCCCCCGCACCTGTTGCCGCACCGACTCCGATCACCGCGCCGGTGCACCAAGCGGGTGAGCGCATCAAAATTTCCCCTCTCGCCAAAAAGCTCGCGGCCGAAAAGAAAATCGATCCCGCCCGCGTGACCGGCTCAGGCCCGGGCGGTCGGATCGTGCGCGCCGACATCCTCGCGGCGGAAAAAAATCCTCCGGCGGCAAAATCCGGGGGCACATTTGCCGGCGGAGCCCTCGCGCCCAAGGGCCCAGTGCAGGAAGAGCGGCTCATGCCCGTCTCCACCATGCGCGGTATCATCGCCAAGCGCATGCTCGAGAGCACGACGCAGATTCCCTACGTCTATCTCGACATCGAGCTGGATGCCGCCCCTCTCCTCGCCTTGCGCGAACAGCTGAACACCGGGTTGGAAAAGGAAGGCGTCAAACTCTCGGTCAACGAC
>JANOAF010000320.1:0-8050 GCA_031411015.1 Opitutaceae bacterium
CAAGCGAGCTGACCGGCAAAATCAAAGGCCGCTAACGCAACGCCAATGGCCCAGACGGCGGGCTTAAAATTTCTGGCGCGCGAGCACCAGGAGCCCAGCGCCGGAGACAATGTCGCCGAGGCCGATGATGATGCGCATGGGGAGCGGCATGCGCTGCAAAAGCAGGAGCACGACTGCGCCGCCCACAAGGAGTAGAATCGCGAGAGCGACGAGGGTGCGTTTCTGTCGTTCGCGCGGGGTGGTCGTCATCGAGCGAGGGGGAGGGTGATGCGCATCGTCGTGCCGGCCGGGCTGGTATCGCGCAGGGTGATGTCGCCGCGATGGCTCACGAGAATGCGTTTCGCGATCGCGAGGCCGAGGCCGGTGCCGTCGGGCCGCCCGGAAAGAAACGAATCGAAGATCCGCTCGCGGATGGACGCATCGACGCCGGTGCCGGTGTCGGCGATGTCGATGTGGGCGAGCGCAGAGCCGGACCTCATTTCCGTGGCGAACGCCACGGTGATTTTACCACCGTCCGGCATCGCGTGCATGGCGTTGATCAGGAGGTTGAGCACCACCTGTTGGATCTGACCCTTGTGGGCTTCGACAATCAACGGCTCGGCGGGCGGGTGCACGGCGACCGTGACCTTGCTCTGCGTGAACTTGAGCCGCACGAGCAGCAGGGTGTCGGCGACGATGTCGGCGAGCGCCCAGCGCGAGTGCAGACTGGACGGGGCCTGAGCGAAACCCAGCACGCGCGTGACGATCGCCTCGAGTTGATCGAGCTTCTCGCCGATCACGCGCATGTCGGTGCGGCGTGGATCGCTCTCGGCGAAATCGAGCCCGAGCCCGCCGTGCAGGAGCTTGAGGACGGTAAGCGGATTGCGGATTTCGTGCGCGATCTCGGCGGCGAGCAGACCGAGCGTCGTGAGCCGTTCGTTTTTACGCAGGACTTCCTCGCTCTGGAAAACACGGGCGTAGAGCCGGGCGTTTTCCAAGGCGACGGTGCCGAGGCTGGCGAGCGCGGCGCAGAGGCGCTTCTCGTCGTTGTCGAAGCGATGCACGCGGTCCGTGAAAATTGCGACGACGCCGAGCACATCACCCTCGGAGATCATGGGAGTCACCAGCACGGAGCGCAGTGCCGGATCCGTCGGGAGATCGCGTAGCTCGCGAAATTCCGGCGACTGGATGTCAGCGAACCACACTTGGCGGCGGGTGCGGATGGGTGAAGCGACGAGGCAGGTTTCGACGTCGAGCTCGCCGGCCGGCAGGGGTGCGGCTTCGTCCTGGGCCAAGGCCACGCAACGCACGGTGCTCTTGGCGCCGTCGTGGAGATAAAGGGCGCAGGCGCGGGCCTGCATCGTGCGGCGGGCCTCGCGCGTCAGGGTTTCGAAAAGATCCTGCGGCTCGAACTTGGTGACGAGCGATTGTCCGGCGGTGATGAGAGATTCGAGTTGGCGGGCCTTCTCCTTGAGGTGTCCCAGTTCCCATAGCCGTTGCAAAACGGGCGCCGCCTCGGCGGCAAAATGTTCGAGCAGGTCCAGATCCGCCGGCTCGAAACCGCCGACGCGATCGCTCTCAAGGTCGATTACGCCTATCACTTGGTCGCCTTGCTGGATGGGCGCGCTCATTTCGCAGCGGGCGCTGGGCCGCACCGCAATGTAGCGGGGCTCGGTCGTCACATCGGGCACGAGCAGCGAGCGGCGGTTGAGCACGCACCAGCCGGTGACGCCGTGGCCGAGCTTCAGGCCGAGGGAGGTTTCACTCGCCGACGTGCCGATCTGAATTTCGGTTTCGAGCGTGCCAGTGTCTGGACTTAGCAAACCAATCGAGCCGGCATCAGCGTGAAACGTGGTGACCAGCAACTCTAGCATCTCCCGCATCGCCGCTCCCGGATCGTCGGTGCGCACCGCGAGCGAGGCGAAGCGATACAGCACGAAAAGTGCGCGGGGATCGCTTGAAACCGGATTGCGGAAACCGGAAACCGGAGAGGCAGAAGCGGGTGGCGAACTATTTTCCACGCCGGGCAGTTTTTATCGATGCGACCGTGATAGCCAGAAGTTCCCCACCTTCGTGCATCAAATCCGTGACTCGACCCGGTTTGATTCGGCCCGATTCAATTAGTAGCTCCATCGAGAACAACGATTCATCGCATTCTTCTTCGACGATGCCCATTTTAGCGATGAAATCGGCGGTCGATTTCGCGCGAACGGATGCACGATAATTGGCGGCGACTGAGGTTCCAGAACGGAGGAGTTGGTGGCCGAGAGTTTTTGACACCGCATCGCGGGGCAACGCCTCCACGAGTTTGATCCTGCGAAGCGAGTAGGACTTCGTGCGGGCTTTAAATTCTTCGCGGGTCATACCACCGCGAGACTATCCGGTTTCCGGTATCTGCAATCCGCAATCTAGGCGCTTGCGGCCACTGGCGCTGGCGCGATGACCTCGTTCAGCGCGGTGCGCAGGATTTGGAGGCGCTCGGGGGTTTCGACGGGTTCGTGGTTGGCGGCCTCGATGTGGAAAGTGTCGATGGCCACGCCGCGTTCGGTGCCGATGCGGGCGAAAGTGATGTCGAAATTATGATCGGAGATCGTTTTCGCGAGACGGTAGAGCAGGCCGATTTGATCGCGCGCCTGCACCTCGACGATGGTGCGCTGGAGCGAAAGCTCGGGATAGACGTCGACCGTCGGGGGAAAGGAGCTTTGCAGCGATTCGCCGGTCGCGGTCGAGAGGTAGCGGGTCGCGGCGATTTTTTTCGCCTGCGCCATGATGTCGGGCAACAGGTCGCGGTTGGCGACGAGTGCTTCCTCGATGATGCTCGCGAATTTCTGTTGGGCACTGGCGCTTTGCACGGGACCGCGGCCAGGCTCGACGACGTAGAAGGTATCGATCGCGATGTGGTCGTTGCGCGAGATCACCTTGGAACCGAGGATGCTCAAGCCGGCGACGCTGAAGGCTCCGGCGAGTTTGTAGAAGAGGCCGGCGCGGTCCCACGTGACGACGTTGACCACGGTGAGGGAGCGGTTGAGGTCGTCCTTCCACTCGATCACTGGGCGGAGGGAACCGACCGAGTCGGCGGTGGTGATCGACTTCAGGAGCCGGTTCACCATCTGGATGTGCAGCGCGATCTCGGCGGAGTCGGTGTGGATGAAATAACGATCCGGGAGCAGGCTGAAATGGGCGGTGATTTCATCCGCGCTGATCCCGGGGATCGTTTTGGCGATGAGCTCCTGTTGGGTCATGTTTTTCTTTTCTTCGAGTCGGGCGTCAACGGCGGCACCATGTTTCAGTCGCTCGAACGTAGAGCGGTAAAGCGAAGTGTGCAACGTGTCCTTGTAACTGTTCCACAGATCCATCGCGGTGCCGCGGGCATCGCAAAACGTATGGACGTAGAGGAACCGCAGGCGCTCGGGGTCGCCCACCAGCTCGGCAAATGCGGCGGCCGTGGAGGGATCATCTACGTCACGCTTCTGCCAGAATCGTGCCATCGCGAGGTGTTTTTCGATGACGAAAAGGATGAGGGCGCGGTCGGCCGCGGAGACCCCGAAGCGTTCCAGCAGCGGGCCGGCCAGGCGCACGCCGCTGTCGGCATGGCCGCGGATGCCCTCGGACTTGCCGATGTCGTGCAAGAGGAGGGTGAGATAAAGCAGCGAGGTATCGGGGGTTTCGTGGAGCGCGGCGCGATACTTGAGGGTGATGGGTTCGGCCTCGGTATAGACGCGGTCGAGTTCGCGGATGGCGCTCAACGTGTGCACGTCCGCCGTGTAGCGGTGGTAGTATTCGTGTTGGACGAGGCAGGTGAGGGCATCGAATTCGGGGATGAAGAGCCCGAGCACGGCGAGCTCGTGCATCTTCGTCAGAATCGGATAAACGGCGCCGGCTTCCGACATGATGGCGCGGAAACTCACGTTGGCGTCGGACGACTGCGCCACCTCGGGCGTGAGCAGGGGAAGCGAAGTCCGGATGAGATCGGCGAGATGGAAGTCGAGCGTCGCGTCGAGCGTCTGAAGATGCCGAAAAACACGGATGAGGCGCACCGGATCTTCGCGAAAGACATCCGGCTTTTCCGCGGCGAGCTCGCGGCCGCGGAGGACGAAGCCATCGAGCCGCTTGGTGCGCGTGAGGCGAGAAGCGAGGAGGCTCTCGCGGAAGGAGAGTTTGTCGCCGTTGCTATTGCGCCCGATGCTGAGGGCGAGGCGATCCTCGACGAGCCGGGAGACGCGAAAAATCGTCTGCGCGGCCCGGTAATAATCCTGCATGAAGTGCTCCACCCGGGCGAGCATCACGGGCTCGGTGTAGCCGAGGTGCTCGGCGATCAGCGGCTGCTGATCGAGGTTCATGACATCGGTCGCGCGCGGACTCATGAAGTGGAGCTCGTTGCGGACGCGGAGAAGGAAATCGTAGGCGCGCTGGAAGGCGGCGAGGTCGTCGGTGCGGAGGTAGTTTTGCGTGGCGAGCTCGTCGATCTGGGTGATGTCGAGCTTCACCCGGGCCATCCACACCGCGTTCTGGTAATCGCGCAGGCCACCGACGCCGTTCTTGATGTCGGGCTCCTGGTTGAAGACCGTGTTGGCATATTTGGCCCGCCGGTTGGCCTGATCCTCGATGCGCGAAGTGATGTAGTCCTTCGGGTGCTCGGTGGCGTAGTAACTGCGGTAGGCTTGAGCGAAGGTGTCGTAGAGTTTCTCCGAGCCTGCGATGCGCCGGGCTTCCAGCATTGCCGTCTTGGACTGGATGTCTTTCCGCGCTTCGGCGAACGCCTCGTCGATCGTGCGGGTCGCGTGGCCGACCTTGAGGCCGCAATCCCAGAGGATGTAGAGAATCTCGGCGGTGAGGTGCTCCTGCAGCGGCTTGGCCTCGACCGGTTTCGTCTTCGTGGCGAAGAGAAACATGATGTCGACATCACTCCACGGCGAGAGCTCGCCGCGGCCGTAGCCGCCCAGGGCAATCAAGGCGACGGGCGCGGGTGCGACGCCGTATTTTTGGCGGAAAGTGAGGAGCGCGTGGTCGAAGAGCCGCAGGAGCAGCGCATCGATCATCTGGGCGCGCTCGCGGCAGATGATGAGGCCGGAGGCACCGGCATCGTGCCGCTGACGCAGCGCGGCCATTTCCGTGCGGACGAATTCCTTGCACGCCGCCAGCCGGCCGGGGACGGTGGCGTCTCCGTTGAACGCGAGGTGTTCGTTGGCGCGTTGGGCGATGAGGGCGGGCATGGGCGGGATGGCGATCGGTGAACAACGACGAGGGAAGGTTGAAGTTTCAACGTTCAAAGTGGCTGGGCGCGTTTGCGCCGTTTCCCTCCTTGCCTCGCGTCGCCGCGCGCCGTTTTCTCCGCGGTTCAACACCCTCCGATGCCTGAGATTACCAAGAGCTACGAATCCCGTGACATAGAAAAAAAGTGGTATGCCGCGTGGCAGGCCGCGCAGGCTTTTGCCGGCAAGGTCACGCCGGGCCGTGATCCCTATGCGATCGTCATTCCGCCGCCGAACGTGACGGGCGTGCTCACGATGGGGCACGTGCTGAACAACGCGCTCCAAGACATCCTGATTCGCCGCGCCCGCCTTGAGGGTAAGTCCGCGCTCTGGCTGCCGGGCACCGATCACGCCGGCATCGCGACCCAGACCGTCGTCGAGCGCGAGCTGCGCAAGCAGAAGAAAACGCGCCACGACTTCGGTCGCGAAAAGTTTTTGGAAAAGGTCTGGGAGTGGCGGGACGAAAAGGGCGGCAAAATCCTCGAGCAGCTCCGTGCCCTCGGCGCGTCGTGCGACTGGGAGCGCACGCAATTCACGATGGACCCACACTACTCTCAGGCGGTGCTCACGGTCTTCGTCGATCTTTTCAAGAAGGGGCACATCTACCGCGGCAAGCGGATGGTGAACTGGTGCCCGGTCTCGCAGACCGCGCTCTCTGACGAGGAAGTGATCATGAAACCCGTCAACGGCACGATCTACCGCGTGCGTTACGAGCGCGTCGATGCGCCGGGACTTTTCGTCGAGGTGAAGACCACCCGGCCGGAGACGATTCCCGGTGACGTCGCCATCGCCGTGCACCCCGAAGACCCGCGCTATGCGGATTGGATTGGTAAAAAAGTGCGCCGCGCCCTCGGGCCTGCGGCGGAGATTCCGATCATCGCCGATACATCGGTCGACAAGGAGTTCGGCACCGGCGCGCTGAAGATCACGCCGGCGCACGACAAGACTGACTTCGAGATCGGACTGCGCCACAAGCTCGCGGTCATCGACGTTCTGGAAGCCGACGGAAAGCTCAACGCGTTCGCCGGCGAGGAGCTCGCGGGCCTCGATCGTTTTGCGGGTCGCAAGAAGGCCGCGGAGTTGTTGAAGGCCTCGGGCGCACTCGTGGCCGAGGAAGCTTACGCGAACAACGTCGGTTACTCCGAACGCGCCGACGTGCCGATCGAGCCGCGGCTCACTTGGCAGTGGTGGTTGAAATATCCACGTGTCGAGGAGGCGAAGACCGCCGTGCGCGACGGCCACATCAAGTTTCACCCCGAACGCTGGAGCAAAGTCTACCTCCACTGGCTCGAGAACATCCAAGACTGGTGTATCAGCCGCCAGCTCTGGTGGGGGCATCGGATCCCCGTGTGGTATCGCAAGGGGCTCGAAAAAGAAAAACTCACTGAGGCCGACATCGCCGACGCGACGAAGGTTCACGTCTCGCTCGCCGGCCCCGCTGATCCGGAAAACTGGGTGCAGGAAGACGACGTGCTCGACACGTGGGCTTCCTCGTGGCTTTGGCCTTTTGCGACGATGGGCTGGCCCGACAAGGACAAGATGCAGGCGCAGGGGCTCGATTATTTTTATCCGACGACGACACTCGTGACCGGACCCGACATCATTTTCTTCTGGGTCGCGCGCATGATCATGGCCGGCCTCGAATTCATGCGGCCCGGCGAATCGATCGAGCGGCGCATTCCGTTCAAACATGTTTACTTCACCGGCATCATCCGCGACCAGCAGGGCCGCAAGATGTCGAAATCGCTCGGCAACTCGCCCGACCCGCTCGACCTCATCGAAAAATACGGCGCCGATGGCCTTCGCTTCGGCATCGTGTCGATCGCGCCGCAGGGGCAGGATATTCGCTTCCAGGAAGACCGGATCGAGAGCGGAAAAAATTTCTGCAACAAGCTCTGGAACGCCTGCCGCTTCCGCCAGATGAGCGGGCCCGCCGGCGACAACTCCTCCGTTGCCGCCATCGCCACGCGACTGGACGTCGCGACCTTCGACGCCGACGACCACGCCATTCTCGACCGGATGCTCGCGACCACGCGCGAGGTTGACCGGTGCTTTGCCGAGTTTGAATTCAGCGCGGCGGTGCAGGCGCTCTACGGATTTTTCTGGAACGACTTTTGCGACTGGTATGTGGAGGTCTCGAAATCGAAACTCCAGGACCCCGCGACCAAGGCCAACTGCCTCGCCATCCAGGATCTCGTGCTGCGGCAGACGCTGCTGATGCTGCACCCGTTCATCCCGTTCATCACCGAGGAACTCTGGCAGCAGCTCGGCTACGGCTCGGAGGGAAAATTCATCGAGGACGTGCGCCTCGAAAACGCCTCGCAGATCGCGACGGCGTCCATCGCGCGCGGGCTCAAGCTCGACCTCGCCGCTGTGGCCTCGGTCGAGAAGCTCAAGGCCTTCGTGTCGCAGACCCGCGCCCTCAAGGCCGAGCACAACCTTGCGAGCCGCCGCGACGTGAAACTCTTCGTGATCGCCGCCGATGCCGAGTGGTCGGTCGTATCCGCCAATCTCGCGAAGCTCACGCGCATGGCTGGCGCCGCAGAAATCACGCGTCGCGACAAAGTCGACGGCGCGCCTGCGGCCGTCACGCCGCTCGGCACCGTCTATCTCGATCTCGCGAGCACCGTCGACGTCGGCGCGGAAAAAATCCGCCTGACGAAGGACCTCGATCAACTCACGAAACACATCGCCGGCACCGAAGCGCGGTTGTCGAACGAGGCGTTCGTGAGCAAGGCCCCGCCCGCTGTGCTCGAAGGCGCCCGCAAACAACTCGCCGACCAAAAGACGAAGCACACGGAACTCGGGCGGTTGTTGAA
>JANOAF010000321.1:0-5441 GCA_031411015.1 Opitutaceae bacterium
TTCTTTGTGGGCGCGGGGGGGGGGGGGTCCCCGGCGGTTGGTCTAATATCCGCGGGGCGGGGGGGCCGGGTCCGCCCCCCGTGTGGTGGTACCCCTGGGGGCCACGCCCGTGCCACTTTCAGCGCCGCCGCGTGCGCCGCGGCCGGCTTCGCCGCCTGTCCCACGTCCGCCACGACCACCACCCGGCGCGCCGCCCCAGGCGCCGCCGAAGCTGCGGCCGGGGATGTAGGCTTTGGTCGAATCGGGGCCCCACCAAATTGCGCGGGGGCTGAGGCCGCCGAGATTCTCCTCGGTGATGAGCTCGCCGGTCGCGGCGGAGTAGACCCACTTGCCCGTGCCGTCCTGCTCGGCGCCATAGAATTCGATGCCGGGTTTTTCCGCGATGAAATCGCCGAACATCCCCTGGTCGTGGATGTGGGTGGTTTTGTAGGGGTGGCCCCAGATGATCTGGCCGGTGTTGGCATCGACGAGGCAGAGGCCGTTTTTCTCCTGTTTCACTTCGTAGCCGAACGCGATTTCTAGGCCGGGGCGCGTGGGAATCACGTCGGCTACATACATGATGTCGGGGTGGCCGAGGCCGAGGTTCCAGCGCACGGTGCCGTTGGAGTTGAGCGCGACGGAGCCGAGGATGATTTCGTCGCGACCGTCGCCATCGACATCGGCGGCGACGAGCGTGTGGCTGCCTTGGGCGCGAATCTGCGGCGTCTCCTTGTCGCCGTCCCAGCGCCAGAGTTTTTCGAGCTTCTTGTTTTTGAAATTGTAGGCGTCCACGACCATGCGCGTGTAGGTGCCGCGGCAGACGAGGAGGCTGAGCGTCTGGCCGTCGAGCGAGGCGAGGCCGATTTGGTTGCGATTGACGCGATTGCCGGAGTCGTCGCCCCAGTCGAGCTGGTTGCCGCGTTCGACCCAGTCGGTCCGGGTGATTTCCTCGCCGGTCATGCCGTCGAGAATGGAGCAATACTCGGGGCCGGTGACGATGAAGCCCCGCGCGCGACCGGTTTTCTCCGCGAGCGATTCCTCGCGCGTCGCCGCGGAGGGCGCGGTCTTCAGCGCGACCTCCGCCTTTCCATCGCCGTCGAAATCCGCGACGACAAACGGCGTCCACCAGATACCCATGTTCATGTTCCATCCGAGATCTTTTCGCCAGAGGAAGGTGCCGTCGTTGAGGTAGGCCTCGATTTTATAGGTGTCGGGGCTGAAGCCGGCGGTGCCCGGATCGAGGCCGGCGCTCGGGTGCTTGACGATGTAGTCGAGCTTTCCGTCACCGTTGAGATCGGCGAAGGCGATTTTTTGAAACGTGGTGGTGGGATCCTTCAGCTTGATGGAAATGTAGGACTGCACCGGCGTGTTGGCTGGCAGCTCGACGCGGCCCATGATGTCGCCCTCGACGGGCTGCGCGCCCCGCGGGAGCGCGACGGAGGTGATCCACCACGCGTTGGGCTGGTCGAGCTTGGCGGTGGTGTCGGTGAAGTTTGTGCCGTCGGCCATCGGCGTAGCGTTAAGTTTCTCGGGCGCGCCGCCCGCGGTGGAACGATAGACGTTGAACACGCGCCCGGCGGGATCGTCGGCGAGAAGCCGCCAGCCGAGATAGACGGAAGTGTCGCTGGTGCGGAGCGCGACCATGGCGCGGTCGAATTTCTCGGCGGCGAAATTCGGGGTGAGGCTGGAGCTGAACGCGGTCGCGATGAAAGCGGCGCGGCAAACAAACGAGTGAAACGAGTGCATGGAGAATCCTCAGGGGGTGTTGAAAGCTACGACGGTTACACCGCGAGTGCCGTGATCGCGCGAGCGGTGAGGCACCGGACAGTCACGAACGCGCAGGCGGAAGCGCTCCCATGGCAGCGCTACGACATCAGGCGAACCCGTGAACCAAGGGCTGACTGCCGATGATCGGACGTGGCCGGAGTTTTTCGATTTTGCCCTGTTTCCTGATTAGGGAACCGCGTGGCGTTGACGCGACTCGACGGACGCCGGACAGAAACAGCGTGGCAGCGCTTACGCTGAGCGCGGCCGAATTTGGATTACCTCCTTCCGCCCCATGCCTTCCCACCCCACTGCTGGTTTTCGCCGTCGTGCCCTACGCCGCTGGGCGCTTTTAGCGCTCGGCCTCACGCTTTCGCACTCGCTGGCAGCCGCCAGCGTGGCCGACGTCGAGAAACGCGCGCTATCGCCCGACGCCGCCCGGCAGCAGCTCGCGGCGCTCCGCGCGGAGGTGTCGCATCACGATGGGCTTTATCACCAAAAAGCCGCGCCCGAGATCAGCGACTACGACTACGATCAACTGAAGCTGCGGCTGCGCGCGCTCGAGACGGCGCAGCCCGAAATCGCGCGGGCCACGCCGGCAGTTCCGGAAGTCGGCGACGATCGCTCGGGGCTGTTTCAAACCTACCGACACCGCGAGCGGATGATGAGCCTCGACAAGACTTACTCCGAAGCGGACCTGCGTGCGTTTCACGCGCGGCTCGCGAAGCTCCTCGGGCGCGAGGATCTCACCTACGCGATCGAGCCGAAGTTCGACGGCTTCGCGGTCAGCGTGACCTACGAGCGCGGGAAACTTGTGCGCGCGGTGACGCGCGGCAACGGCGTCGAGGGCGACGACATCACGGCCAACGCGATCATGATTCGCGGATTGCCGCGGTCCCTGCGCACGACGGCGGAGGACGGCGCGGCGAATGTGATTCCGGAAATAATCGAGTTGCGCGGGGAAGTTTTCGTTTCGTTCGCGGAGTTCGAGCGCATCAACGCCGAGCGCGAGGAGGCGGGGGAGGTTAAGTTTGCGAACCCGCGCAACCTCGCGACCGGCACGATTCGCCAGCGCGACGCGGCGGAGGTCGCACGGCGGAATCTCGAAATCGTTTTCTACGGCGTCGGCGCGTGCGTGCCCGCGACGGCGCAGCCGCCAACGCAGCGCGGCCTGCACGAGCAGATCCGGCGCTGGGGCGTGCCGGGCATCGCTCGCACCTGGACGGCGCGCGGGGTGGGGGAACTGTGGGCGGCGGTGCAGGAATTCGCGGGGGCGCGGGAAGGCTTCGCGTTTCCCACCGATGGCGCGGTGGCGAAGCTCGACGCGGTCGCGTCGCAACGCGAGGTCGGCGCGACGGAGCACGCGCCGCGCTGGGCGATGGCCTACAAATTTGCGCCGGCGCGCACCGAGACGCAGGTCCGCGCCATCGCCGTGCAAGTCGGCCGCACCGGTGTGCTGACGCCGGTCGCGGAGTTTGCACCGGTAGAGCTGGCGGGCTCGACCGTGGCGCGCGCCTCACTGCACAACCGCGAGGAAGTCGCCCGGCGCGACATCCGCGTCGGCGATTTCGTCTACGTCGAAAAAGCCGGTGAGATCATCCCGGTTGTGGTCGGCGTGAATCTCGCGCGCCGGCCGGCGGGGGCGCAGCCGTTTGCGTTTCCCGCGGCGTGTCCGGTGTGTCGCACCGCCGTCGTGTCGCGCGCGGGCGAGGTGGCGGTGCGTTGTCCCAATGCCGCCTGCCCCGCCCAACTGCGCCGGCGGCTCGAGCATTTCGCGTCGCGCGAAGCTGTGGCGATCGACGGTCTCGGGCCCGCGATGGTCGATGCGCTCGTGGAAAAAGGCTGGGTGAAAGAAGTGCCCGACCTCTACCGGTTGCGGCGCGCCGACCTGCTGACGCTCGGCAAAGATGTTGGTAAATCCGTCGACCGCCTGCTCGCCGCGATCGAGGCGAGCAGGCGCGGGGAGCTGTGGCGTTTTATTTTTGGGCTCGGCATTCCGCAGGTCGGCGCGGTGTCGGCCAAGGAAGCCGCGCGGCGCTACGGGAGTCTGGAAGCGCTTGCCGCCGTCGGAGCGGGAGAGACGGGCGTGACGGGCGCGGGAAATACTGCGAGCGATTCGGTCGGCCGCGCCGTCGCCACTTATTTTTCCGACCCGCAGAACCGCGCGATAGTCGCGGGCCTGATCGCGGCGGGCGTGCGCCCAACCGCGCCAGCGCCGGCCGCCGCTGCCAGCAGTCGGCTCGCAGGAAAAATCTTTGTGCTTACCGGCGCGCTGCCGTCGCTCACGCGCGTGCAGGCCACGGAGAAAATCACTGCCGCCGGCGGAAAGGTAGCCACGAGTGTCAGCCGCAACACGCACTACGTGGTCGCGGGCGCCGACCCCGGCGCGAAACTAGAGCAAGCCCGCACCCTCGGCGTGGCGGTTCTCGACGAGGCGGCGCTGCTGCGGATGCTGCGGGACGACGAACCATGAAATCGACGGACGGAGGAAACGCTAATTTTCGCTAATGTTCGGAATCTCCGACGCGGTGAAGCTGTGCGTGCCTCGCCTCATCGGCGAAGCGCCGGGCGGGGTAAGTATGGCGGGGAATTTCATTAGAACCGATTAGCGGAGATTAGCGGTTAACCTGATTGGAATCGGCTTCCGTGCCTTGAAGGGAGGAAATTTCCTGTGCGGTATTCGAATCGGCGGCCATTAGTGGGGGGAACATGATCGCCGAAGATGCCGAACTGCTCAGCCGCTACGCCGCGCGCCGCGACGAGGCGGCGTTTGCGGAGCTGGTGCGGCGCTATCTCGGTCTCGTTTACTTCGCGGCGCTGCGGCAGGTCGGCGGTGATATGCATCGCGCAGAGGATGTGGCGCAGGTGGTTTTCACACGGCTGGCGGGCAAGGCGTCGGCGCTCGCGCGCCACCAGACACTCGCCGGCTGGCTGCACACGACGACGCGTTTTGCCGCGAGTGAAGCCATGCGCACCGAGCGCCGCCGGCTCGCGCGCGAACAGGAGGCCCACACCATGCACGAACTATTTTCCGGCACCGATCACGCGGCGCACGCCGAGTGGGAGCGACTGCGCCCGATCATCGACGAGGCGCTCGGTGATCTCGGCGAGGCGGATCGCGAGGCGGTGTTGCTGCGTTTCTTCGCCGGGATGTCGCTGGCGAAAATCGGTGAACGGCTGAGCGTTTCCGAAAACGCCGCGCGGATGCGCGTCGAGCGTGCGCTGGAAAAACTGCAGGCGCTCCTGGCGAAACGCGGTGTGACCTCGACGAGTGCGGCGCTCGGGGTCGCGCTCGGTGGGCAGGCGGCTTTCGCCGCGCCGGCGGGACTCGCGGCCAGTGTGACGAGTGCGGCGCTGGCCGGCTCGTTGGCGACGGGTGTGGCCGTGACGGCGGCGGGAGTTTTCGGATTTATGAGCACTACCAAAATTATCATGGCTGTTATTGGCGTAGGAGCGCTTGTGACCGCCGGGCTTTTTTTGCGCGAACGCCAGAAAACGCTCGATGCGAAAACCGCCCTCGCCGTCAGCGAAAGAGAACTCGCGGCGCAACGCGCCGAAGGCGCCGTCTTGCAGTCGCGGCTCAGCACCGCGATGCAGAGCGCAAAATCTGCGGAGAACGACACGGCCACCCTCCTTCAAGCGGTCACCGATTTTCGCGCCACGGAAAAATCGGGCAAGACGCCTGAGCGGCCAAAACC
>JANOAF010000322.1:0-1598 GCA_031411015.1 Opitutaceae bacterium
CGCAGCCGATGCACAGCAATCAGCCGTGATAACAGAAGCTACACCAATTGAGCTGCCAGACCCCATTACCCTACAAGGCTATGTTAAACGTAATGATGGCGCGGCAAATACACTATGGATTAACGGCCAAGCCGTGCAAGAGAACAGCAATATAGATCATGTGAGGATTGGCAAACTTAATCAAAAGGGTTTCTCAAACAAAGGCGCAAGCACTGAGGGCATAGATGTAAAAATACCTGCAAATGGCAAACAAATACGCCTAAAAGCCGGTCAAATGTACGAGCCTGAAAGTAATAAAGTTTACGAAATACAAGTGGTAGAAAAAGCGAGAAAGTTGAATCTAGAGCGAAGCGGTGTGATTAATAGCGGTGAAGATGCTGGCTCTGATCGTTGAAGAAATTACACCCTGATTCTTATAGTATGAAATCAAAGCTTAGATCAATGCGAAAACAAAACGGAGCTGCGCTTCTAATTTTTATGTTAATAGTTGTAATCGTTACTGTTGCTACCGTTTACTCTAAATATAACAATACTACAGTTTCAATTGATAGGGATAAAAAAACATCAATTGCCTTACAAAAGGCAAAAGAAGCACTAATATATTATTCACTTGATAATAGTTATTTAAATCCTTCAACCACATGTATAAACAACACAAATTGTCCTAGGCCAGGTGATTTGCCATGCCCCGATGTAAATAACACGGGAACTGCCGGACTATCATGCGGTAGTGCGGCTGGGAGTAGTCAGGCATCTAGATTAAGCAGATTGCCATGGAAAACTCTTGGCTTAGGTGATCTTTCCGACGGATACGGAGAGCGGTTATGGTATGCCGTATCCAACAATTATAAAAATAACACCAGAACTCGCCCTTTAAACAGTGAAACGCTCGGTACCATAACAATTAGAGATTCTAGTGGTAAGGTAATTTATGATGCAACGACTGGCGGAGGTGTAGTAGCCGTAATCTTTTCAGTGGGTAACGTTATAACTCGCCAAGATGGATATGTGCAAAATAGAAATATAGCGGGAAAAAATGTTGCTAGCAACTATCTAGATATTGCCAAGGGTGAAGATAATGGAATTTTTGCAGATAGCAGTCTAGATGGTTTTATTATGGGGCCAGTAAAAGACTCTCAAGGCAATATTATTTTAAATGATCGACTTATTGTTATAACTAGAGATGAAATGGCTGCAGCAATGGAGTCGTATGTACTAACTCAAGTGCGCAGAGAACTATTGACATACTATAGCGCTAATTTTTATTACCCATATCCCGCTGCATTTAGTGATTCGACATGTATAGTTTCAACAGGAGTTAATATCAGTTCAGGATGCAACTCAGATAACTCAAGGTATGGCGGTAGGATACCAGTTTCCAATATTGACCAGTCGGGTTCTGATTGGGTGTCTACGTCAATTTTAAAAGGGCTCAGAGCGAGCAATTGGTTTCAGCAAAATCTATGGCGTGAGTTAATTTTTTATGCAATTGCACCTGATTGTGAAATTAGCACACTAAATTGTTCTGGTGCAACGCAACTGCTTACTTTAGATAATGCATTAACTCCCCCAATAAATAATAAGCAAGTAGTGATTCT
>JANOAF010000323.1:0-1781 GCA_031411015.1 Opitutaceae bacterium
CACAAACACCCGAAGGACGAAGCGCAGGCCATCTCCGGCATCAAGGAGATCAAGTGGCTCACGGAGTTCCCCGCGATTTTCCACAAGCTCATGTGCGAGTTGGAGCACGTCTACCTGAATTCCAACGAGCACAACCGCGCCGTCATCGAGGTCGAGACCCGCGACGCCCGCTTCGTGGAGCAGGTCCGCGCGAAATACCCGCTCCACGATTATCGCCGGCTCGCGCGCCTGCTGCACGAGATGCGCGTCGTGAAGTCCCCGGCGGAAGTCACCCTGATCCGCCGCGCCTGCGGGATCACGGGCCAAGGCTTTCGCCGGCTCCTGCACACCGTGCGACCCGGCGTGATGGAGTTTCAGGTTGAGGCGGAATTGTCCCACGAGTTTATCGGGCACCGCGCGCAGTTCGCCTACAATCCCATCATCGCGTCGGGCGCCAACGCTTGCACGCTTCACTACAATCAGAACGATCAGCCCTGCCGCGACGGCGATTTGCTGCTGCTCGACGTCGCGGCGTGCTACGCCAACTATCAATCCGATCTCACGCGCACAATTCCGGTGGGCGGACGGTTCACCAAGCGCCAACGCCAGGTCTACGACGCCGTGCTGCGCAGCCTGCGTGCCGTCACGAAGGCCGCCGTGCCCGGCAAGCTGCACAAGGACTGGCAGAAGGAGTCCGAGAAAATCGTCGAGGAGGAACTCCTGCGCCTCGGCCTGCTCAAGCCTCGCGACATCAAACGCCAGGACCCCGATAAACCGGCCGTGAAGAAATATTTCATGCACGGCGTCGGCCACCCCATCGGCCTCGATGTGCATGACGTCGGCTTGTTGAAGCACCCCTTCGCGCCCGGCTGGGTGCTCACGGTCGAGCCCGGCATCTACCTTCCGGATGAAGGTTTCGCCGTGCGCTTGGAAAACACGGTCGTCGTCACTGAGGGCGAACCCATCGATCTCATGGCCGACATCCCCATCGAAGCCGACGAGATCGAGGCATTGATGAATCGCGGTGCGAAGAAAACCAAACCGCGCCGGTGAAACACTCTGCCTTTCCCGCCGCATCCTGGGGCACACCATGAACGCCGTCAGCATCTTCAACGACGTGATCGGCCCCGTGATGCGCGGACCGTCGAGCTCGCACTGCGCAGCCGCGCTGCGCATCGGTCGCCTCGCGCGTGATTTGATGGACGGTGAGATCGCCGATGTCCTCGTCGAGTTCGACCGCGAAGGTTCGCTGCCGCTGACGCACGAGAGCCAAGGCTCGGACATGGGTCTCTTCGGCGGACTGCTCGGTTGGGAGGCCGACGACGAACGGCTGCCGAACTCGCCGCAGGCGCTGGCCGATGCGGGCGTCACGATTCGGATTGAGACTGTCGATGTCGGCGATCCCCACCCGAACACGTATCGCCTCACGCTCCGCAATGCGCGCGAACAACACTCGCTCATCGCGATCTCGACCGGTGGCGGCATGATGGAAGTCATCAGCGTGGACGGCGTCCCGATGAAAATGGACGGCGGCTACCACGAAACGTTGATCTGGCTGCCCAAGGCCCCGATCCCCGACTTCGAGGCCGACGACGTGATCGTGCACGACTGCGGCGCGTTTCATATCATTCAGGTCAAGGCGGCCAATTTCGTCTCCACCACCGGCCTGACAACAGCGACTGCCGTGAAACGCCTCGCGCCCGTGCTGCCCGTGCCGTCGGGCAAAGACCGGCGCGTCCCTTTCACGAGTTGCGCGGAGATGCTCGCCTACGACGGCGCGAAGAACACGCCGCTCTGGAAGC
>JANOAF010000324.1:0-24627 GCA_031411015.1 Opitutaceae bacterium
CTCCGCGGCGTCGCTCCCCGGTGCCGCCGCCCACACGATCTCGCTCTACTCGCTGTCGAAGGCGTTTGGTTTCGCGAGCTGGCGAATCGGGTGGATGGTGTTTCCGGAAAAACTCGAGGCCGCGCTGCGGAAAATTCAGGACACGCTCGTCATCTGCCCGCCGGTGATCTCGCAGCATGCCGCCGTGGGCGCGCTCGCCGCCGGCACGGCCTTCGTGCGTGATAAGCTCCGCGGCATCGCCGAGGTCCGCGCGCTCGTGGAGTGCGAACTCGCCGCGCTCGTGCGCGACGGCGTGTGCGAGGTGCCGCCGGCGCAGGGCGCGTTTTATTTTCTGCTGCGCGTGAACTCGTCGCGCCCACCGCTCGAGCTCGCAGAAAAACTCATCCGTGAGCATCGCGTCGCCGTCATCCCCGGCAGCGCCTTCGGCCTCGACCACGGCTGCCACCTGCGTGTGGCCTACGGCGCGTTGCAAAAGGAAACCGCGCAGGAAGGCGTCGGCCGGCTGGTGAGCGGGCTGCGCGCGCTCACGCATTCTTGAGGCTTACGCAACCGATGTGATGGTGCGGGTTTGAAAGTAGGGCTCTGTCCGTCTTCGGGGGCGATAAGGGCAGGTCACAGACCTGCCCTACTTCGGAACTCCGTCGCTTCTCCAGGTAATCCTCATTCGCGCGAATACCCACGGCGGCGTCCGATCTTTCCAGCGGTTTTCGCATGTTCCAGATTTGCCCCGCGCGCGGCGGCGTCGTTAGCGTCGCCCGCGTGACGTCCCTTCTCGAATTCCTCAAACAACCCTTCGAAGTCGGCAACCTGCGCTTCACCCCGCTCTCGCTACTCGTCGGTCTCGGGCTCGTCGGCGGTCTCGCGTTGCTCACTGCCGTGCTCAAGCGCGTCCTGCGCGATCGCCTGCTGCCGCGCGCGGGCCTCAACCGCGGCGTGAGCATCGCGATCGCCACGCTTATCAGCTACGGCGTCATGCTGCTCGGCGTGCTCATCATTATGCCGGTGATGATTCCGGGGTTCGATTTACACACGCTCTCGGTTGTAATCGGCGGGATCGGTTTCGGCATCGGCTTTGGCCTGCGCAACATCGCCGACAACTTCGTCAGCGGCATCATTCTCCTCATCGAACGCCCCATCTAGGTCGGCGACCGCATCCAGCTCGGCGAAGTCGAAGGTGACATCCTCGAAATTCGCGCGCGCAGCACCACGGTCCGCACCAACGACAACATCCACATCATCGTGCCCAACTCCGAGTTCGTCTCCGGCAAGGTCACTAATATCAGCTACAACGACAACCGCGTGCGCTTCCGCATTCCCGTCGGCGTGCACTACAAGAGCGACCCGCACCTCGTGGCCAAGGTGCTCGTCGAGGCCGCGCTCGCCTGCCCCGAGGTGCTGCGCGCGCCCGCCCCCGAGGCGCGCTTCCTCCAGTTCGGCGAATCCTCGCTCAACTTCGAAGTCTGGGTCTGGACCGAGACGATGTTCAACCGCCCGCAAAACATGCGCAGCCGGGTGAACTTCCAAATCTGGGACCACTGCAAAAGCGCCGGCATCGAGATGCCCTACCCACAGCGCGATATCTACGTGAAGGAATTGCCGCCCCGACCGATTCAGTAAGTCGAGCGGTTCAGGAACCCGGGTTAGTTCCCGTTTCTGTGTCCTTTGTTTTCGCTACGGTTGACTTCGGCGGGCGAAAAATTCCTACGATATTTTCAGGAATCACGATCCCGAATCACACCCAGAAAATCCCGCCGACAACCAGTATATTTAACCAGCTCGGGAGGTAACGGCTCAGCAATCCGGCATACAGAGACGGAAGACCAAACCCACAGATCAAAGCCACGACAACGTTCCGGTTTTTTCGTTTCAACTCCGCGCGATCAATCTCCTTGGGTTGCTCTGAGAGCATGTTCTCCGTTCTCCGCCTGATAACGTTTCGGGTTTCTCTCGAATTCGGGCGCAAGAAATTGAACTCACCTCACCCGCCCCAACCCAAACTGATCTCCCGTGCGTGTGGGTTTGCCGTTGGCGAAGTGAATTTCGACGAGCTTCTCGCCCTCGGCGATGGCGCCGGTTTCGTCTTTGAGCGTCGCGACGATTTTGCGGGTGGCAACGTCGATGACTTCGCCGGTCGAGGGGTAGGCGAATTTCCCGTCCAGGCTGAAGGTGATCCAGCCCGGGTCGTCGCGCACAGGGATGCTCGCGATTTGTTTCGGGGGCATCACGGTCGCATCGAAGACGTGCATCCGCTGGTTCGCGGCGTCGCAAACCCAGAGTTGCTTCTCGTCGGGCGTGAGGCCGATGCCGTGGCTCGGGCAGCCGTGGCGTTTCGGGACGCCGGGCTTGAAGCCCTCGACCTCGACGCGGTGCAATTTTTTGCCCGTGGTGATGTCGCCGACCTCGAAGCCGAGCAGGCCGTTGACGTTGACGAACGCGAGCGTCTGCCGGCCGTTGATCGTGAAGGGGCGGATCGCGGCGGTGAAGGGGCCGACCTCCTTCGTGATCGTGTGCGTGCTGGTGTCGGCCACGCGGAGCAGCGGAGCTTTGAGGCCGGCGAGGTAGGCATGCTTGCCGTCGAGGCCGTAAATCGTGTTGTGCGCGCCGGCTTGGATATCGAGGCGCTTGATGATCTCGCCGCTCGGGGCATCGACGATGTGCCAGTGGTCTTTCTCCAGCGACGGGAGATACATCACCTTGCCGTCGGGCGAGAGCGCCATGCGATCGCAGCCGCCCTCGTAGGCTTTTTCCCACAGGATTTTGTCGGTGAGCAGATCGAAGCAGGTGACGAACTGCAGCGTGCTCACGTAGAGGCGGGACGTCGCGGCGCTGGCGACGACGCCCTTCACGTTGAGCGGCTTGCCGTCGGCGCCGAGCCCGCGCGCGGCGATGCGGCGGACAAATTTGTGCCCGTGGTCGATGTCGAAGACGAGCACGCCGTGCCCGCCGCGCTCGAGGTAGTTGCGGATGCCGGGGACGGCAGAGTAAAGGAAGCGGCCTTCAGCGGGCTTGGCCGCGGCGGCGGAAGCTGAGGATGCGAGGCCCTTCGCGCAGAGCGCCGCGACGGCCGTGGTGCGCAGGAAATCCCGGCGCGAGGTTTGGGGGGAGGTTTTCATGGGGAAAAAAAGGGCTGGCCGCAAAGACGCGCAAAAATCATTTGTCCTGCCGGCGAAGATTCTCCGTGCGCCTATAGGCGCCTTGCAAATTCTATTCGCCCTCCGATTTTTTGTGCCTCTTTGCGGCCATTAAGTTTGAAATCAGGCCGGATATTCCCAGCCCTTCCGATATTCGCGGCGGAGGAGTTTGTTCGCCGCGGCATCGCCGACGATCTGCTCCTTGGTGCCATCCCATTCGAGCGCACGGCCCGTGCGGTAGCTGATCATGCCGAGGAGCGAGCAGACGGTGGAGCGGTGGCCTTCCTCGATATCGCAGATCGCGCGGCGGCCGGTTTTGATGCAGTCGAGCAAGTCGGCCCAGAGTTCGCGGATGTTCTGGCCGTCGGGTTGGTTGAGCTTCGCCTCTTCGCGCACGGGCTCGCCGCTTCCGGTCGGATAAAAGGTCCAGCCACCTTTGTGTCCGAGCTGCATCGTGCCCTTTGTGCCATAAAGAAACGTGCCCGCAGCCTCGCCCTTCTCGGCGCTGTTGCCGCCGAACGTCCGCGACTCCCACGTCATCGTGAACTGCTCGAACGCAAACTGCGCGACCTGATGATCGGGCGCATCGCCCGTCTGCTCGTTGGCCGTGAGAATCGGCGCGCCCTTGATCGGACGACCGCCGGTGGAGAACACGCGCTGCGGCGCTTTCTCCCCCGTGATCCATAAAACCTGGTCGAACCAGTGCACGCCGATGTCGCCGAGGTGGCCGTTGGCGTAGTCGAGATACATGCGGAAACCGCGCGGGTGGATGCCGCGGTTGTCGGCGGTGCCGTTGAACGGCCGCAGCGGTGCAGGGCCGCACCAGAGATCCCAGTCGAGTTCCTTCGGCACCGGAATCGTCGGCAGCGGTTTCTCGGGGCCGTCGCCGGCGAGATTGATGTAGCAACGGATCATCCCAATTTTCCCGGCCTTGCCGGCGCGGATGAAATCGCGCGCGTTGATCAGGTGCGGCGCGAGCCGGCGGTGCGTGCCGACCTGCACGACGCGATTCGCCGCGCGCGCGGCCTTCACCATCGCCTGGCTCTCGCCGATCGTGTGCGCGGTGGGCTTCTCGACGTAAACGTGCGCGCCCGCCTTCACCGCGGCAATCGTCGGCAGCGCGTGCCAATGGTCCGGCGTCGCCACAATCACGATCTCGGGTTTTTCCTTCGCGAGAAGTTCGCGGTAGTCGCGGTATTTCCGCGGCTGGTCGCCGCGGAGCTTCGTGATTTTTTCCACCATCGGATCGAGCTGGCGTTGATCGACGTCGCAGACGCCGACGATCTCGCACTGGCCGCTGGCCATCGCCTCGCCGACGATGTTGCCGCCAAACCAACCCGCACCGATCAGCGCGGTGCGGTATTTGCGGCCGGCTTTGTCGGCGGCGCGGATCGAAAACGGGAGCGCGGCGAGCGAGCCGGCGGCAGCGGAGCTTTGCAGGAAAGTGCGGCGATTCATGGCAGAGATGAAACGTGCGCGGTTTTTTTCCGCAACGCGAACCACCAGACGGCCGCGATAAACGCCGGCTGAAAGGGCAACCGCAACCACAGCACGAGGGGCGAGAGATCGGTGCCGGGCATGCGACCTTGCAGCGCCACGTGAAGATTCGCCGGAAAGACCGCGACCAGCAGCGCAATCAATCCCCACGCCGCGAGCCGGCGCGTGCGCCCCACCACCAGTCCGATCCCGCCGAGAATTTCCGCCGCGCCGCTGGTCGCGTTCATCGCCTCCGGCCACGGCAGCCACGGGGGCATCATGCCGAGATAAATTTTCGGGGTCAGAAAATGATTCGCCCCCGCGGCGACAAAGAACACCGCCAGCACCCAACCGGTCACCCCGAGCCCGGTGCCTTCACGCGGCCCGGCCTCCGGCGCTTCGGCGACGGGGATGGGCCCGCGGTTCATGCGCTGCGGGGTGCTTGGTGGGCGACGCGGTGGCCAAACATCTCGCGCAACTGGCTCCAGGCCTTGTGCAAGCCGGCGGGTTTCACACCGCTCAAATGGTAGGCGCGCACGACCGACTCTTCGTGTCCCCGATAGCGCGGCGGCAGCGAGAACAGCGTGCGCTCTTGTGCATCCAAGACATCGGAGAAAAACGCGCCCTGCCCCACCGCGAGCGTGCGCGCCTCGCCGGGGACAACCGCTGTGCGCGGCGCGAGCAACAGCCATGGGCGGTAAACAAATTCGAGCCCGCCGTTCGCACGCTTCGCGAGCCGCCCGTAGCTTCGGATTGGCACGCCGGGCAAATCGCCACCGGCGAACATCGCGTTGTCATTTTCCGCCGGCGTGAAGCGCCCGCAACGGCGGGTGACGAATTCCCACGAGAAAATCCACCCGAACACTGTCAGCCGGAACGCCCACCCCGCCACGAACCACGCGATCACGATTACCACGAGCGAGAGGCCGGCGCTGATCCAAGGATCGAGCGTGGCCGTGACGGTGATGAGCCCGAGCAGCGCGGTGCGCGCAGCTTTCAGGGCCGCATCGATCGCGCCCCACGGGCTGAGGAGGATGAGGACGTTGATGGCGTGCGAGGCGAGCCACACGACGCCGAAGACCGCGATACCGAAGGGCACGGTGAGCACGTTGAGCAGCGCCGAGGGATCGAAGGCCGCCAGGTGAATCGTCGCCAGCCCGCTGTGCGCCAGCTCCGGCATCACGTCCGCAGTCTTTCCGGAAAAAATGACCTTGGTGATCGTCTCCATGGTGAGCGGCACGACCGCGCCGGCGGCGACGAGTCCGCTGAATTTATTTTCGAGCGTCTCAAGCACATCGAGCGGCTTCTTCAGGCCCGGCGGCACGACGGCCCCCAGCGCATCCTTAAACGCACAGATCGCCACGATCAGCATCGCCGGCACGAAGAACGTCCACTGCGCATACCACGGGAGGGCCGCGCGCGCCGTGGCGTCTTTGGCCGTCACCCATTTGTAGGCCCCGAAACCCGCGGTGCCGAGCAGCGGTGAAATTGCGATCCCGGTGACAGTCGAAATCGCGGAGGCGATGGGCGCGGAGGGAGATTTGTCGGCGGCCTTGGGAGCCGGGGTCGGCGCGACGGCGGGCGTGGCGGCCGGCGCGGTCGCAGCCCAAGCCAGCGGCGCGAGATTCGACCACAACAGTGACCCGAGCAACACGAGAGGGGCGATGCGTTTCATCGGCGGCATGCTGTGAAACGTTCCGCGCCTCACGCAATCTTTTGCCATTCGTGCAGGGCAGACGCGCGTATCACAGTTTTCGGCCGAAGGCGTGGCTTCCGCAGCTTCAAGTGAAGTGGCTTGTCCGCGCGCGGGTGCCGAAGGCGCCACGAGGCGCGCCCGGCGACAAAATTGAGCTGCGCCCAAGTAGACTCCATCCGCCAGAAGGAGTCACGGCAAGGGGGCGAACTCTGCTAGGAAACCAGCAACAACTCTCCCCTTCGAGCGTCCTACTGCTCCACAACCCGACCTGATCGTGCCTGAACATACCGTTACCAATCTCCACTTGCCGGATCGACTCAGCTTCCCACGTTGGCCCTAGTCCGTGCCCCGCGTCGGCCAGTGCGACGCGTGAACCCCTTCTATGCAGTCCACTTCTCACCCGGCGTTTTTGCGTCGCCCACACCTGATCATCGGGTGGGCGCTGCTCGCGGCCGTGCCGGTGGCCTACATCGCGACCAAGATTTTCGCGGCCAGCCGCAACATTGTCTTCTGGGACGAGTTCGACACTGCGCTCGATCTCATCTTGCGCATCAACGCCGGAGCCGACTGGAGCGAGTTGCTGCAACGGTTTGTGGCGGTGAACAACGAGCACCGGATGGTCACCAGCCGGCTCCTGTTTGCCACGAGCTATTGGCTGACCGGCACGGTGAATTTCCATGTCATCGGCGCCATCGGGAATCTGTTTTTAGTCGGGTCCTGCGCCGCGCTCATCTGGGCGGTGGCGGGCTGGGAAAAACGGCTCCGGCTCGGCGTCGTGCTCGCGTTCCTGATGTTTCAACTGGAGCACTTCGAAAACTTCCTCTGGTCGGGCGCCTCCATCGATCACTTCCAAGTCGTGCTGCTCGGTCTCGCCGCGATCGTGGCGCTCGCCCGCGGCACGGCCCGCGGGGTCGGCGTGGCGGCGGGACTCGGGTTGCTCGCGACGTTTACGCTGGCGCACGGCTGCCTCGTCTGGCCCGTAGGCGCGTGCCTGCTCTGGCACCAGCGGCGCTGGCGCCAGCTTCAGGTCTGGGTCGGCAGCGGCGCGGTCACGCTCGTGCTGTTTCTCTGGGGCTTCCAATTCAACCCCGGCCACCATCTCTCTGAAATCACGTGGTCATCGGCGACCGTGGTGGTGCGCTACTGGCTCGCGCTGCTCGGCGGGCCGATGACGCTCGGCGATGCGGGCTTCGGGCCCTTTCCCGGTTTACTGCTGCTCGTCGGTCTCGGTGGGCTGGCGGCGCGTGGCGCGCTGACGCGTGAGCCGGTCGCGATGTTCGGGGCGCTTTTCGCCGTCGGTTCCCTGGCCTTGGTCGCCTTCGGGCGGGCGGAAATCGCCGGCACGGAGATCAACTCGCGCTACATGGTCCTCGGCGCGGTGGCGTGGGCTCTCCTGATTTTCATGCTGATTGAGGCCGGCACCCAACCCGCCAAGCCTTTCCTCCTTCTCACCTGCCTCTTGCCGGCGCTCGTGGCGTTCAACATAGGCGCCAACGTCAAATTCACGCCGCTCGCCGAGGGCTTCGTCGAGATCCGCGATCGGGCGGCCACGCGCTTCAAGCAATACGGCGAGGATGGCCGCGGCATCGCGCGCCTGCACCCACGGGAAAAACACGCCGATACCTTGCTCAAGCTGGCCGCGGACCGCGGCGTCTACCAACTCCCACGGGTCTCGAATGAAGCCGAGTTTCCCGCCGCGCAGCCGAGCACGCGGATCGTCCATCACGTCGATGAGAACATCGTCAACGAGCGCGCTGTGACCATCGGCGGTTGGGGCATGTTGCCCGGCCGGGTCTCCAAGCGCGGCCAAGTCTATGTCGTGCTCCGCTCGGAAAAAACCCAGCTGATTTTTTCCACCGTCACGTTGCAGCGGCCCGATGTCGCCACCGCCTACAAGGAGCCAAAGTGGCGGCTCTCCGGCTTCCGCGCCGTTATTACGCGCCCGCGGCTGCCCGCCGAGAATTTCACGATTGGCGTCTTGATCGACGACGGCGACACGGCGGAGTTCGTGATGACAAACAACCAAATCCTCCTCGCACCCGGCGGTGCCGCCGACGCCATGCGGACCGGCAACAGCGAGTAGGCGCGGCTTGCCAGCGCGGGGCGCCGCAGTCGACGATGCAGGGGTGCTGACCAAAGCCGAACTCCAGCGTCTGCGTTCGCTGCGCGAAAAGAAAACGCGCGAAGCGCGCGGGCTCTTCGTAGTCGAGGGCGAGAAGGTAGTGGGCGAATTGATCGCAGCGGGATTTGGGTTTTCGGAAATCTACGCGACCGCCGCGTGGATCGAAAACGATGTAGGCGGAGTGCCCCCACCCCGCATTCCCCGGAGCGGGGTGAGGGCAACCCGCCTACCGCTCGAACCGACGCGTATTTCAGCCGACGAGATGGCGCGAGCGAGCCACTTCCCCACGCCCTCGAGCGTGCTGGCCGTCGGCAAAATCACGCGCGTGCCCCTTCCCAGCCGCGCGCTCGATCGCGGGCTCACGCTCGCGCTCGATGGCGTGCAGGACCCGGGCAACGTCGGGACACTGCTGCGGATCGCGGACTGGTTCGCCTTCGACCGCGTCGTGCTCTCGCCGGATTGCGCGGACCTCTTCCACCAGAAAACCATCAACGCGAGCATGGGCTCCTTTGCCCGCGTGCCCACGCACACCGCCGATCTCGCGGCGGCACTCGCGGGCGTGGCCGCGACCACGCCGATCCTCGGCTGCGATCTCGCGGGCGACAGCGTGCATGCGCTGCCACCGCTGCGCGACGCCGTCGTCGTGATCGGCAGCGAAGGCCGCGGGCTTTCGCCCGCGGTCGCCGCGCGCGTCACGCGCCGCGTGACGATCCCGCGCTTCGGTGCCGCCGAGTCGCTCAACGCCGCCATCGCCGCCGCCATCGTCTGCGACAACCTCCGCCGCCCGAGGTAGTCCCGGCAAAGCCGGCTCACCGGGCGCATGGACCACGACCCGAGTGTGTCGCTTTCGGTTCGAATCGTTCACGCGGCCGAGGATTTTTCGTGTCGGAGTTTTCAACCGCGGATTGCGCCGATGACGCGGATAAAGACAGGAGAGTTCAGACCATCCGCGCTATCCGCGTAATCCGCGGTTAAACTCTGTTTCGTTCACCCAGAGTTGCGGCTGCCACTACCCTACGCATTCGGACTAATCCATTCGCGTGAGGCATCCCGCTCCCGCGCCACCGCTCGCCTCTTGCCTCGCGCCGCCGCGCGTCCCACGTTTCGCCTCCCCGCATGAAACGCTTTGCCCCTTCCCTCCACTTCCGTCTCGCCCTGCTCGCCGCCGCTGTTTTCCAACTTCCCTTCGTCCGCGCCGCCGAGGCCACGGGTGACGGCGACGACAAACCCGTCGTCCGCGGCAAGGTCCTCAACGCCGGCTCGCGCCACGCCGCGCCGGATATCGCGCCCGCCTCCGACGAAGCCGCGCAGGCGATCAAGCGCATGAAGGTCCCCGCCGGACTCGAAATCAAACTCTGGGCCGCGGAGCCGATGCTCGCGAATCCGGTCGCGTTCAACTTCGACGAGCAAGGCCGCATCTTCGTCGCCGAGTCCTACCGCTACCGCAGCAGCGTCTTCGATATCCGCGACTACATGTGGATGCTGGAGGACGAACTCGCCTGCCGCACCATCGAGGATCGAGCCGCGCTGATCAAAAAGGCGTTTGGCCCCGCGGGCGAAAAGGAAATCTCCATCGAGGGCGAAGTCGTCCGCCTGCTCGCCGACACCACGGGTAAAGGCGTCGCCGACAAAAGCTACGTTTACGCCGATGGCTTCAACACGCCGCTCGACGGCATCGCCTCCGGCGTCCTCGCACGCCGCGGCAAGGTGTGGTTCACGAACATCCCCAGCGTTTGGCAGTTTTCCGGCGACACCAAGGCTGAGACCCGCACCGAAATCAGCCGCGGCTACGGCGTGCGTTTCAATTTCACCGGCCACGATCTGCACGGCCTCGCGTGGGGCCCGGACGGAAAACTCTATTTCAGCGTCGGCGATCGCGGCGCTTCGGTGAAGACCAAGGAAGGCGGCGTCATTTCCGTCCCGGACAGCGGCGCGGTCTTCCGCTGCAATCCCGACGGCTCGCAAATGGAGCTCGTGATGACCGGCCTGCGCAATCCGCAGTCGCTCGCGTTCACCGAGAATGGTGACCTCCTCACCGGCGACAACGACTGCGACCAAGGCGACGAGGAGCGGCTCGTGCACGTCGTCGAGGGCGGCGATGCCGGCTGGCGCGTCGGCTACCAGTTTCCCCCGTTGGGCAAAGACAGCCCGTGGCTCGCCGACCATCTCTGGCACCAGCGCCACGCCGGCCAGGCCGCCTACATCCTCCCGCCGATTTGCAACCTTGAGGACGGCCCGTCGGGCATCGCCTACTATCCCGGCACCGGCCTGAACTCCTCCTACGCCGGTAATCTCTTCATCACGCACTTCAAGGGCGCGATCGCGAAGAGCGGCATCTTCACCTACTCCGTCAAACCCAAGGGCGCCTCCTACGAAATCGGCACCGCGAAACCCTTCCTCAGCTCCGCGCTCCCGACCGACGTGAAGTTCGGCCCCGATGGCCGCCTCTACATCTCCGACTGGGCCGACGGCTGGCCGAAATCCAAACGCGGCCGCATCTACGCCATCTCCGATCCGAAGCACGAAAACGACGCCATCGTGAAGGAAACGAAAGCGCTCATCGGCGGCGACTGGACGAAACGCAGCGCAGATGAACTCGCGAAACTCCTCGGCCACGCCGACTGGCGCGTGCGCCTCGAAGCGCAGTTCGAGCTCGCCGAGCGCGGCGCTCCAAGCGTCCCCACGCTCGCGAAAGTCGCGACCACCACAAGCAGCCCCGCTTTTGCCCGCCGCCACGCGATTTGGGGACTCGGGCAGCTTGCGACAAAAAGCGTCGATGCCCTGATTGCTGTCCGCACCCTCGTCGCGGACAAGGACAGCGAAGTCCGCGCTCAAGCCCTCAAGGTCCTCGGCGATGGCGCGGTGCAGAAAATTGTCGGCGGTCAAGCCAGCGCGCCGTTTGCCACGATCTTCGTCGCTGCGCTCATGGATGAAAACAACCGCGTGAAATTTTTCGCCGCGCAAGGTCTCGCCAAACTCAAACAAGCCGACGCCGCCCCCGCGCTCCTCACCGCGCTTCGCGCCAACGACGATCAGGACAACTACCTCCGCCACGCTCTCGTCGCGGCGCTCGCCGCGGGTAACAACGTTGCTGCGCTCACCGCCGCCATCAACGACAGCTCCCATGCCGTCCGCCTAGGTGTTCTACTCGCGTTGCGGCGTCTCGAAGATCCCGTGATCGCAAAATTCCTCGCCGACTCCGATCCGTTCATCGTCCGCGAGGCCGCGCTCGCGATCAACGACGCGCCAATCACCGCGGCCTACCCTGTGCTTGCAGCGTTCCTCGTAAAAAATCCCTCGGATATTCCTGTCGGTCTTCGTGCCATCAACGCACATTTCCGACTCGGTCAGCCCGCCAACGCCGCCGCACTCGCCGCCTATGCCGCCCGCGCCAACTTTCCCGCCAAGCTCCGCGCCGAGGCGCTCGCGCAGCTCGCGCTCTGGCCCGCGCCGCCGCAGCGCGACCGGCTCGTCGGCATCTATCGGCCGCACACCGTGAAGACCCGCGACCGCGCCGTCGCGGTCAAGGCACTCACGCCCATTCTTGCCGGCTTGCTCGCACCGACGACGCCTGCGGTGGTCCAAACCGCCGCGCTGAAAGCGTTGCAGGATCTTGAAATCTCCGGCGCGAGCGACGCGCTCTTCGCCGCCGTCGGCAACGCCGAGCTGCCCAGCGAAACGCGCGTCGCCGCGCTCAACGCCCTCGATAAAATGAAAGACAAGCGCCTCGCCGCGGCCGTGCAGCTCGCCGGCGCATCCTCGGCCTCCGCCCTGCGCCTCGCCGCGCTCCCGATCGCGTCGCGCCTCTCGCCAGACACCGCCGCGCCCGTGCTCGCGAGCCTCGTGGCCCAGGGCACGACCGAGGAGCAGAAGACCGCCTTCCGCGCGCTCGGCAATCTGCGTCACCCCACGGCCGACACGTTGCTCCTCGCGCAACTCGAGCAGCTCGGGGCCGGCAAGGTCGCGCCGGCCGTGCAGCTCGAACTCCTCACCGCCGCCGGTCGCCGCAGCACGCCCGCGATCAAAGCGCTCCTCGCGCAACGCACGGCCGCGATTGCCGCGAGTCCCGATCCGCTCGCGCCCTATCGCACCGCGCTCGAGGGTGGCAGCATCACGCGCGGCGAGCAGATTTTCCGCAATCAACCGACGCTCGCGTGCATCCGCTGCCACCGCGCCGCCGTCGATGGCGGCGACGCCGGCCCGAACCTCGCCAGCATCGGCGCGAAGCAGTCGCGCGAATATCTCCTCGAATCCATCGTGAAACCCAACGCGAAGATCGCGCCGGGCTTCGATACGATTGTCGTTACGTTGAAAAACGGCGAGTCCGCCGCCGGTATCGTCGCCACCGAAACCGCGACCACCCTCACGTTGCGCAATACCGACAGTAAACTCATCGACGTGAAAAAATCCGACATCGCGAAACGCGAAGGCGCGCCGTCCGGCATGCCTGAAATCTACGGCACGATCCTCACGCCGACGGAACTCCGCGATGTCGTCGAATACATGGCCAGCCTCCGCGACGCCGGCCAGCGCCTCGACGAAAACCAACCCCGCGCCCTCCGCGGCCTCCCGCCGGTGGCGAAGAGTTCGGAGTGAAGATACTCGGGGCAATCCCCGCAGCCATTTGCTCAATGTCAGAATGAAACCCGCGAACTGTGCCCGTAGCCGCGGGCATGAGCGAGTGGTCGGACCACCACTCGCTCACGCTCGCGGCTACTTCCCAACCATGGCGATGCGAACGTCGCGGGATCGAACCCACAGCAAATGAGGCCTCGCCGTTGAAAGAAGCGCCTTCCGCGGTGGAGCGTGTTGACCCCAGCGCGCTTTCAGGAGTTCGTCACATCCCGAGCGCGTTGAGGTTAACGCGCTCCACCTCGAACCGATTTCCCATGCGCCCCGCCCTCGTTCTCCTCGCCCTTGTCACGGCGGTTTCCGCCGCCGCCCGCGACTACCGCCTCACCCTCGCATCCGCCACCACTGACCGCGCCGGCCAGGTGATCGCATTCGCACTCCCGGCCGATGCGCCAAAGCCCGCGGAATTGCGCGACGCCGCTGGCCGCAGTGTCGCGCTGCAAACCGACGCTGCCGGCACGGCGCGGTTCACCGTGCCTTGGCAAAAAGCCGGCGAGTCGCTCGCGTTCACGTTTGTGGCGGGCGCGAAACCGCCAGCGGACGCCGTGGTCGTCGGGCCCGAGCGCGGACATCTGAACGTCGGAGTGGGTGGCGCACCCGTGCTCTCCTACCGGATGGATCGCGCGGACCTGCCCCGCACCGACATCGTGCCGGAGATCGTGCGCGCGGGCTATGTGCACCCCATTTTTTCGCCCGCGGGAAAACTCGTGACGGACGACTACCCGCCGAACCACCCGCACCACCACGGCATCTGGGCGCCCTGGACGAAGACGAGTTTCCAAGGCCGCGCGCCCGACTTCTGGAACATGCACAACAAAACGGGCGCTGAAGAATTCGTCGCGCTCGACCGCACATGGAGCGGCCCGGTGCACGGCGGCTTCACCACGCGCCTGAAGATGATCGATCGCTCCGCGCCCGCGCCGGTCGACGTGATCCATACGACATGGGAGCTCACGGCCTACGCGATCGCGGGCGAGTCGCGCCCTGTGCGGATGTTTGATCTCACGATAACCCAGATGTGCGCGACGAACGATCCGCTCATCTTGCCCGAGTATCACTACGGCGGCTTTGGCTTCCGCGGCGCCGACGCCTGGAATGGTCCTGGCCTCGCCGCGCGGTTCCTAACTTCCGAGGGCGAAACCGATCGGCTCCAGGGCAACAACACGCGTGTGCGCTGGTGCTACCTCGGCGGCGTGGTCGAGGGCGGCGCGCTCGCCGGCACTGCGACGCTCGGACATCCGGAAAATTTCCGCGCCCCGCAGCCGGTGCGGCTGCACCCCAACATGCCCTATTTCAGTCTCGTGCCGCAGCAGCTCGGCGAGTTTCGCATCGAGCCGGGCCGGCCCTACGTCGCGCGATTCCGTTTCATCGTGGCCGATGGCGCACCGGACCGCGCGCTGCTTGAATCGTATTGGCGCGGCTACGCGGAGCCGGCGGCGGTGACGCTGACAGCGCGCTGACGACGCATCGTCCGAGGTGGAGCGTGTTGACCCCAACGCGCTGGTTCGTGGGCTTGCGCGGCCTTCGCACCAAGCGCGTTGGGGTCAACGCGCTCCACCTTCAAGGCGATCCCGCCTTGCTCAGTTCCCCTTCCGCGGTGGTCCCCCACCGCCCCGGCGGCCGCCGGCGAATTGCCGCGAGAAATCCGCCAGGTCCTCTTCGCTCCACGGCTGCTCGCGCGTCGCTGTCATCGTGCGCATGCGCGCGACGGTCGCGGGCGTGACGGCCCCGGCGTTGTGGCCCCAGCTGTGCCGGATATAGGTAAGCACGTTGGCAATCGCATCGTCGTCGAGCGTTGCGCGCAGCGTGGGCATCACGAGATTGTCCTGCGCCTTGCCGCAGAGCACGATGCTGGCGAGCACACGCTCGTCACCGAGCACCCAGCGGGAAAACACCAGCGAGGGCGCGAGGCCGGCGAGGCCCTGACCCTCGGGCTGGTGACACGCGGCACAGAGCGTGGCGAACTGCACCTTACCCTGGTCGAATTGCTTTTGTTCCGCCGGGGCGAGTTTCACTGCGGCGGCGGCGGCCATGCCGGGTTTACCGGGCCAGCGGAGCGAGCCGAGCAGTTTCTCGGCGCGTTCGGCCTCGGGCGTGCCGCCTTTTTTCGCCAGCTCCACGAGGGGCTTCGGCTCCGCGGTCAGGCTCGTCGGAACAATCTTGCCGTCGAAAAGCCGCGGCATGCCGCGGTCGATGCCGTCGAGCACGGCGTTGCGGGCCCAACCCGGTGCCGCGGGATCGGCGGCGAGCGCGAGGGCCCGGTTCAGGCGCGCGGCATCGGCGCCCTTCATCAGCGCGCCACTCGCACCCACGACGGCACTCGTCACGGCCGGGCCGCCGGCTTTGGCTTCGCGCGCGATCGCTTCGATAAAATCCGCCTCGCGGCGGGCCAGCCCGCTCACGACCGCATCGACAAGATACGGCTGCGAGCCCGCCGCGATGAGCAACGCGCGCAGCGCGGCGTCGGCCGCGGGCGTCTTAACCTCGCCCAGGGAAAGCGCGAGCTGCAGCCGCACCGCCGGATCGGGGCGGGCGGCGAGGGCCACGAGCCTGGCGAAAATTTTCTCATCCGGGGTCGGCCGCAGAAATTTTTCCGCCAGACGGATCGCCGCGGCGCACACGCGTGCATCCTGATCCGCCAAGGCGGCCAGCAAGGTCGGCTGATCGAGTGCGCCGAGGCCGTCCAAGGTCCAGAGTGCATGCTGGCGGCCGAGCGGATTTTTTGCGGCCGCGGCGAGCGCGCGCAGCGCCGGCGCGGCGGCGGGATCGCGTTTCTCCACGAGCAGGCGTTGCGCGGTGTCGCGCACCCAGCCGTTGGCGTCGTCGAGTTTGCTGACGAGTGCCGCCGTCGGGGCGCCGGCCAGGCCCGACTTGAAATTAGCCTTCGGCGCTCCCTCCGGCACGATCCGCCAGATGCGGCCGAGGCCGATGCCGTCGGCGAGTCCCCGCTCCTCGATTTGTTTCCGCAGGAAACTTGTCACGTAGAGGCGGTGCTGCAAAATGCCGCGATACATATCGACGACGTAGAGCGCGCCATCCGGGCCGTTGAACAGGTTGACGGGCCGGAAGCGCTCGTCGGTCGAAGTGAGAAACTCCGTGCCGGTGTAGGCGTTGGCGCCGGTGACCGCGCCGTCCTTATCCCCGAGCTTGATGCGCTTGATCAAATTGGCCGACGGTTCGGCGATGAAGGCATCACCGCGAAATTCCCCGGGGAAGAGGGCGCCGCGATAGATCATGGGGCCGCACGCCGCGGTGACGGCGGACAGCTTACCCTCCGCATCGAGCGTGTTGTAGCCGCGGTTCACGCCCGGCGTGACGCGTCCCGGATAAATCGGGAGCCGCGCCGGGACAAGCTGCACGTTGGTGCCGGTGGCCGTGAAGTTCGGGTTCCGCCGCAGGTAGCCCGACGGCAGGGCGTCGACGCGCAGTGGATCGCTGTTGCTGTTGTAGTAAAGGCGACCCACGTCGTCCTGGGCGATGCCCCACTGCCCGCGCGTGATCGTGGCGTCGCGCGTGAACTTTCCCGCCCCGTCGTAGCGGAAGCGCACCGTGTGGTTCGCGGAATAAATCCAGTTGTCCATCATCCAGACAAGGCCGTTGGCATTGTGCTCGGGATTGGTCGTGTTGCCGTAGTCGCTGGCGATCTCGGTTTTCTCATCGGCGACGCCGTCGCCGTTGGTGTCGCGGAGAAACCACAGGTGCGGCGGCTCGCCGACGAGCAGCCCATCACCGACGAGTGAGATGGCACGCGGCATCACGAACCCGGTCGCGAAGACCGTGCGTTTGTCCATCACGCCATCGCCATCGGTGTCCGCCAGCACGGAGACGACCCCGAGAGGCTGGTCTTCGCCCTTGGCGTCGGCGTCATTCATGTAGCCGCGCATCTCCAGCACCCAAAGCCGTCCGTCCGGCCCAAACTGCATCGCAATCGGATCGCCGACGAGCGGGTCGGTCGCAACCGCCTCGATGCGGAAACCGGGCGCGAGCTTGAAAGTCTTGAGCGCCTCGGCCGGCGTGAGCACGGGCGCGGGCGGAATTTTAATGTGCGCGGGTGGCGGCGCCTGCACTTCACCGCCGCGATCGCCGCGCTGGGCGAGCAAGGGCACGGTGAGAAGGACAATGGGCGAAGCGGAACGGAGGAGGCGGGAAAGCATGGAAGAGAAGCCGCAAGACGCTACGACCGGCGAAAGGTGTCAAATGCCAAGGCCGCCGCGGCTGGTTGGCACCGTGGATCGAAATCATGCGTGGGCCAAGCCAACCCTCCAATCGGAGCACGCAGTCCGCCTCGCGCTTACCGCAACGGCCGGATTTCGCCGCTCACTTCGATGACAACCGGATATCCCTCCAACGTGGTCGGGAGCACACGCTCGGTCGGGGCATCGCGCCGCGACAGCATGATTTTCAGGCAGGGCGTCCGCCCATCGGGCAATAATCCCACGTAGACGCCCACTACGCCCGGGTTTTCCAGTAACTTCCGGTCGTGCGTAGCGAGGACGGCGTTGATGTCTCGCCGTGTCTCAGCTGGCGGCAGTGGTCGATCACTCATGCAACCTCCGATGGCGAGCCCCACCGACAGCAAACCCGCACACGCGCCATACCAGCGCGCGCGCGCCGCCTTCGCAGCATGTGACGCGCAGGGCAATTGACCGGGCTATTTGCCCACCATCGTCGCGGTGCCGCCGAGTTTGCCGCCTACAAAAGTCAGGACCTCGCCGATCGGGTTGGCGATGGCCGAGGTGCTGCTGCCGGCGTAGAGGAGCCCGACAGCGCGCGGGTTGGTTGCGGTGTTTTCCACCATGAGTGAACCTGAGTCCCCCGAGTTGAGAAATCTGCTGCCGCGATTGGAAACGACAATCTGTCCGGTGAAGGTCTGGGTGAACGCGACGCTGCCAGCGCATTCGTTATCGTAGGTGACCCGGATCGTGGCGTTGAGGCCGGAGACGGTGCTGCTTGTCAGGCCCGTGGTGCGGCCGCTCTTCTTAACGCCCTGTTTCAGGGCGGCCGGCACGGTGGCCTTGGAGAGGGTGCCGATACCGAGAATCGCCCCATCCGTGCTGACCATGTTGGGCTCCACCTTCGCCACGGAGACATCGACATTCCAGTTGGGTAGCGAGCTCAGTTTTACGAGCGTAGCGACCGTTTGCGCGCCGCTGGCGTCGCAACCGACGTCGATTAATCCGGGCTGGATGACCGCGTCGCCCGTCACCGCCACGATGTTGTTGCCGCCGGGCTCGATGTCAGCCTCGAGGACATGGTAGTTGCTCATGATGTATTGCGTGCCGCCCACGTCGATCAGCGAGCCGAGCGTGCCGCCGCAGCAATACCCGTTGGCCAAGTCGTTTCGCCAGCCGCCGGAAGTGCCCAGTTTGATGGGCCCCGTCTGTTTGGCGGTGTTGGCGGCGAAGGCGCGAAACTTGTCGGTCAGCTCAACCCGCACCGTGACTCCCCGCACCTGCGTCGGCAGGCTACGCACGACGCCTTCGGCCGCCGCGCCGTTGCGGTCCACGTAAACGATCAGGACGAGCCGGCCGGCGTCGTCCAAACCGACGGCGGTGCCGAGCACATCCGCAGTATTCATCATGGCAGGCGTCACCTCGCGCTGCACCGCAATCAACGCCTTCACGCTGGCGTGCTCGTTGGTGAGCAGACCCGGCGGCTCGGCGGCGCGAAGGCCAACTAAAGCACCGAACCAAAGGCCCGCACAAAGGGCGACCTGAACCATTTTCTTTGAGGTAGATTTTTGCATCATGGGATTATCCTCCAACCTAGGGTGACTGAGTAAACAAAACGGGGCGAAATCCGGACCGAAAGTGCACCTGATGTAAGCTCGGCCCTGGGAATGTCAACGGACCCAGCGGGAGGAGAAACTCATATCACGCAACCGAAGCGTTTGGACCGAATGACACTTGAGATAACGGCGCGACGGCACCGCCGGTTTTCTCAATACGGACCGCGGATGTGCGGCGCGACTTCGCGCGTGTAGAAATCGGCGAGGTGCGCGTGTTGCGCCGGAGTGAGGCGCGGGAGTGAAGAGGCGCGTGCGTTCGCCCGCGCTTGTTCGGGATTTCTTGCGCCCGGGATGAGCACGCTCACTTCGGCGAAGTCGAGGCACCAGCGCAGCGCGATGTCGGCGAGGGTGTGGCCGCTAGGGACGAGCGGCTTCAGCGCGTCGGCGAGTTCGACGCCCTTATCGAAGGGCAAACCGGCGAAGGTCTCGCCGACGTTGAACTGCTGGCCATCGCGATTGAAGTTCCGGTGGTCGTTCGCGGGAAACGTCTGGCCTTTTTTCATCTTGCCGCCGAGTAGGCCGCTCGCGAGCGGGAGGCGAACAAGGAGCGCGACGTTGCGCTGCTTCGCCTCGGCGAAGAGGGTATGAATCGGCTTTTGGCGGAAGAGGTTGAAGATGATCTGGAGGGCCGCGACGCCTTCCTGCCGCACGCAAAAATCTGCCTCCGCCATCGATTCGACGCTTACCCCGAAGTCGCGGATTTTTCCCTCGCGCTTGAGTTCGCGCACGTGCTCGAAGACTTCGCACCGCTGCAGCACGTCGAACGGGATGCAGTGAAACTGCGTGAGATCGAGCGCATCGACGCCGAGGCGTTTGAGCGAGGCCTCGGTGTGCTGCCGCACGCCAGCGCGGGAAAAATTTTCCGGCCAGCCGGGCGGCGAGAAACGACCGAGTTTGGTGGCGACGTAGATTTTACCTCGGGCGGCGGGCGTCTCGCGCAGAAATTTTCCGATGAGCGTCTCGCTCCGGCCCATGCCGTAAACGTCGGCCGTGTCGAAGAGCGTCGTGCCCGCGTCCCAAGCCGCCCGCAGCGTGGCGAGCGCGACCTCATCGGACACATCGCCCCACCCCGCGCCGAGCTGCCATGTGCCCAACCCAATTTCGCCAACGGTGCGGCCGGTCCGGCCGAAGATGCGGGTGTTCATGGGAGCGGAGCGTGCGAGGCGGAATTCGGGAGGCAAGCCGGCGGCGCGACTACGGGTGCCGCAGCGGCGTGCGCTCCAGTTCGATGAGGGTGTGAAGTTCAGCGAGGGCTGGGCGGTGGTCGAGTTCGAGGAGGAAGGCCCACGCGGCGAGCACGCGGCGATAGAAGAGCACGCGCTCGGCGGCGGTCTTGCGGCTCAGAGGGCGGGGCGGCTCGAGGGCCAGAGTCGGGCCGGGACCGATTTTCTCGGCGGCGGCGCGCACGGCGGCATCGGGAGAGTTTTTCGCCCAGGCCACAATGCCCGCGCGCCGGCCCGCCCCCCAGCGCGCGATCGCCTCGGCCTTGGGGCGGTCGAGTTTCGCGGGCTCGGCGTAGCCGGATTTCCAAAAAAGTTCGTTGGCGAACGGATTCTCGTCGGCGCCGCGCGGTAAAAGGAAATCGCGGCCACCGTCCTCGAGTTTCAAGAGCGCGCGCTCGAATTCCAGCGCGGCGGCGGGCAACATTTCACCCGTATTTCCACTGGCGACGGCGGCTTTCCACGCGGGGCGCAGCGTCTCGGTCCAGGTGCGCCGCAGCTCGGCCATCGCACCGCGCCGGCCACCGCGCCCGGGTCCGCCGGCACCGCGTTCGCCGCGACCGCGGATTGCGGTGTCGAGTTGGACGCGCGTGCCGGCGAGGAGGAGATTTTTTTCCGCGGGCAAATCTTCGGCGAGTTGTTGGGTGAAGCGCGCGAGTTGGGCGGCGTGGTCGCGCCACGCGGGATCGGCGGTGGCGATTTTCGCGGTGTCGACGGCGCGATGGAAGTTCTGCACGGCAGTGTGCACGGTCGGCGTGACAGCCAGCGTGCCGGTGAGGCGCGTCTCAACGAGGCGCGCCCACGCGTCGAGGTAATGCTCGGAGGTCGCCCGCGGTTTATCGATCGTGGGATCGACGAGCGTGGCGGCTTCGTGCGCGACGGCGAACGACGGCGCGGCGCGGCCTTTCGTTTCGCCAGTCATCAAATCGAGACCGAGCAAGGCTTCGGGGAGGAAGCGTTCGTAGCCCAACCAGCTTTCCGGGTCCGGATCGGGATCGCAGCCGGCGGCGACGGAGGCCTGATCGGTCGCAGTGAAGCCGGCGACGCGGAGCGAGACGTTGGTGGGGCGGCCAGCGGCCCACGCCGGCACGGCGGAGAACCACGGCCGCGGCGGCGTCATCTCGCGCGCGACTCCAAGCTCATGAAAACCGCCGGAGTGACACTGGGTCATCGCAAACACCACCCGGCCCGCCCCGAGGCCCTCGGCGAGCACGCGCCGGAGTTCGGCCACGCCGAGGATTTCGGCGTCGTCGGTGGTCCAGCTACCGCGCCGGCCGCGCTTGAGTTGCCACATCGTGATGGCGCTCTCGCGCGCTTCGTCCTTGCCCGCAAGTTCGCCGTGATCGCCGACGAAGAGGTAAAGCGTGCCGCCGCCGCGCACCGCGGGAAGAATCTCGTCGCGCAAGGCGCGCAGGAAATTTTCCTTCGTGGCCGGACGGTTGCGCGGCAGAACCCCCGGCTCCCACGATGGCACGAGCAGACCGTTGATTTTCGTTTCGCGCCGCACGTCCGCGAGGATCGGCGGGACATCGGGGCGGTTGCCGATGCCAAAGAAAACCCACGTCACTTCGGGCGGAAATTCGCGGCCGAAAAAACCGGTGAGCGCGCGCGCCTGGAGATATTGCGAGTAGTTGTTGGAGAGCGGCGTGCCCCCGCCGGAGAGGAGAACGTAGGCGTCACGGGGCTGGGCTGTGCTCGGTGCCGTGCCCCCAGGCGAGGCGATCGCCAACGGAGCGGAGCGCGGCTCAGGATTCGTCGTCGACGTGCAGCCACCCAACGCGAAGGCGCTGAGGAGAAAACCGAGGCCGGAGAAAAGAGAACGACGGGACACGGGGCGGTGAGGTGCGATGACGCCAGACGTTTGACCGGGAAGTCAATGGAGGCGACGGGCGAACGCCAACCAGCCGGGCACGGGTAAATCGTGCAAGTGGGCGGCTGATACCAACGGCCCGTTCCTTTTCCCCGAACTCGTGCAGTCGGAATTAACCACGAAACACACCAAAGACACGAAAGGAAGGAGTTGCAGAGCCAGCAAACTTCCAAGCTACGCGCACAGGACAGCGATCGAATTGCGGATGAACCAGCTGGCAAAATCTCTCTCTGATTTTCGTGTCTTTCGTGTGGTTCGTGGTGACTCCTTCTGCATCGTTCCGGTTTAGAGGGCGTCGAAAAATGGTCCCGATACTCGTCAATCTGAGCGGAGTGGAGAATCCAGCCCGATCCACTCGCCAGAAAATTTGCCCAGGAAGGCCGGGAAGATCGGCAAGTTGCCTCCGGTTGCTTCCCGTCCTTCCCGATCTTCCTTTTCAAACTACTTTGCAAATTCTGCGCGGATACTTCGCTCCGCGCAGCATGAGAGGCTTTTTCGACGCCCTCTGCGGAAAATGCGCCTCGTCGCTGCGCGGGTAACGCCCGTGTTACCGCATTTTTCTTTCGCCCGGAGGCACGCACTGCGCGATTCATAGCCGCATTGGCTTTGGTTGGGGAACAAGGCGCAGGGTTTGCGCCTCCTCCATAAGCCAGCATTTTCCCGTCACCGCCATGATCCTTCGCCGCCTGCCGCTCCTAATTTCGTTTTGCTTCGTCGGACTTCTGTGCCGCCCGCACGGGATCAGTGCCGTCGCCAAGCCCACGTATGTGAAGGCCGCGCTCGTCGCCGCCGACGCCGCCGTGCAACCCGGGACACCCCTCACGGTCGCGCTGCATCTCAGTCACGAGCCGCACTGGCACACCTATTGGAAAAATCCCGGCACGGGCCTGCCGACCTCGATCGAGTGGAAACTGCCGCCGGGGTGGAAGGCCGGTGAGATTCAATGGCCAGCCCCGCAGATCCTAAAAGACAGCAAGGGCAACATCGTCGGCAACGGCTACGAGGGCGAACTACTCCTACCGGTCACGCTCACGCCACCCACCGATCTCAAGGCGGGAGACACCATAATCCTGAACGCTGATGCCGACTGGTTGATGTGCGCGGATGTCTGCGTGCCCGGGAGCGGCAAGGTCTCGCTGCAAATTCCCGTGACCAGCGCCGCGCCCAAGCCCGACGCAATGTGGGGAGATAAAATCCGCGCGACCATCGCGGCCCTGCCGCGCGTCGAAAGCGCTTGGACCGTCACCGCTTCGCGCGCGGCAAAAACCGTGACGCTCGCCATCGCGGCCGTGCAGCCCGGCGCGCCGGAGCCGCAGCGGCTGCATTTCTTTTCCGATGATGGCCTGATCGCCTACGATCAACCGCAGGTGGCGAAAGCGGACGGCAAAGGCGGCTTCACCCTGACTATGCCGCTGGCCGCCGACGCGGCGACTGGCGCGGCGAAATTGGCCGGGGTGCTCATCTCGGAATCGGGCTGGTCGCAGGGCAACCCGCGGCGCGGACTGCTCGTGGCCGCCGATCTCGCGGCGGCAACGGCAGGTGCGACCGGAGCAGCGGAGGTCGGCAACATCCCCGTCCCGACCGGCAGCCTGATGGGGACCCTGCTCCTCGCATTCGTCGGCGGTCTGATCCTGAACCTAATGCCCTGTGTTTTTCCCGTGATCGGAATAAAGATTTTGGGCTTCGTGAACCAAGCCGGACACAAGCGCAGCAAGGTCGTCGCACACGGACTCTATTTCACGGGCGGCGTGCTCCTCTCGTTTTGGGCGTTGGCAGGCGTGCTCGCGGTTCTGCGCGCGGGTGGCGATCAACTCGGCTGGGGCTTTCAGCTGCAGTCGGCGGCGTTCGTCTACGCGCTTACCGTGGTGATGCTGGTTTTCGGGATGAACATGAGCGGCGTTTTCGAGTTTGGCCTCGGAACTCCAGCCTTGGTGTCGAACGCGCCCTTCATGCAGAAACAAAAATCAAATTACATGGAGTCGTTTCTCACGGGGGTGCTCGCCACGGCGGTGGCAACTCCGTGCAGCGCGCCGTTTCTGGCTCCGGCGCTGGGGGCGGCGCTGGCGGTCTCGACGATCGAGTCGTTCACCATCTTCACGGCCATCGCGGTGGGACTCTCGACGCCGTATCTGTTGCTCTCGATTTTTCCGCAGGCCGTGAAAGTGCTGCCGCGCCCCGGCAGCTGGATGGAGACGTTTAAGAAAATCATGGCCTTTCCGCTCTATGCGACCGTGGGTTACATGGTGTGGGTGCTCGCGGCCCAGACGAGCGACGAGGGATTTCGCGGCGTGCTCTTCAGCCTCGTGCTCATCGCGCTCGCCGTATGGATGTATGGCCACTGGCGCGAGCCGGGAGCCTCGGAACGAAGCGCGCGTTTCGGCGTGATCAGCCTCGTGGTGGTGGGCGCGCTCGGACTTTGGCTCGGCTGGCCGCGCGCGATGCAGGCACCGGACACCACGGGCGGCAAAGCACCCGCCATCGTCTGGGAGGCGTGGAGCCCCGAGGCCGTGGCGCGCCTGCGGAGCGAAGGCCGAATCATCTACGTGGATTTCACGGCGCGTTGGTGCGCGACCTGCCAGACCAACAAGAAACTCGTGTTCGGCTCGAGCGAGGTCTTGCAGGCGTTTGCCGAAAGGAAAATCGCCACGCTCCGCGCCGACTGGACCAATCGCGATCCCAAGATTACCGCCGA
>JANOAF010000325.1:0-4112 GCA_031411015.1 Opitutaceae bacterium
GGCCGATGTAGTTGACAACCACCTCGTGCGCGCCGGCCGGCACGCCCGAGAGCACAAAACCACCGGTGTTATCGGTGAGCGTCCGCAGCCCCAGCTGCGGCAACTCGACGCGGGCGCCCTCGAGCAAATTGCCCGTGGCAGAATTACTGACGGAACCGGCAATGGAACCGCCTTCGGCCGCGAGCGCGGCCGGCACAAAAAGCAAAACGGCGGAGAAAACACACGGCGCGGTTGAGCGCATCAGCCGTTGGAGGCCGGCGCTAACGAGGGATATCCACGGTAAACGTTTCATAGGGGCAGCAGGTTGGGTTGACTGACGAAGCATGACGCCGGTGGGGGGCGGCACAGGTTAAACGCTAACTCCCGCCAACGTGGGTATCTGTTCGCCACACGCAAGCCGACATCTCGGGCCGTAACACCCGACCAAAAAATCCGGGCGGGATCGGATTGGTGGGCCCACTGGGATTTGAACCCAGAACCAAAGGATTATGAGTCCTCTGCTCTAACCGTTGAGCTATAGGCCCGCTCTGCGCCGCCACCTTGCCGCGGGTGGGCGCCCACTTCAAGAACACGTTGGGCCATTCATGGCCGGGCCCCTTTTTTCACCCGCTGGTTTGCCGCCCGAAGCTTGCACGCCCCGCGTTGGTGCGCCGAACTCAGCAGCAACCGCCGCGCCCTCCCCTCTCGCGACGCCACCCCCATGCTCCATCCCTCGTTCAGTTTCGCCCGCTATTTTTCGTGCGGGGTATTTCTCGCGGGCGCGGCGCTTGCGATCCTACTTGGTTCACCCCCAGCACAGGCTCAGGAGACGCCGGTCGATTTCGAAAAAGCCCGCGCGATCATCGAGCGGGCCCAACGCGGCGAAACCGTCAGCCCCCAGGACCGCGCGTATGTCGAGCGCGCCAAGCAGGCGAAGCAGCAGCATCCCGCCAGCAAAGCTTCGCCCGGCGCGCCACCGCCGAAATGGACCGAGCACCTCACCCCCCTCGATCAGCTCGGCACCGGCACCTACAAAGGTGAGAGCGGTGGTCTCTACGGCGACGGCCGCAACGATCCGCCCGCCGCGCATCTCGCTGCGGCGCTCCGCGAGTCGGCAAACATCGTCCCGCGCGAGGCCGATGGCCGCGCTGCCACCGCCGGCAAAATCGGCTTCGTCTCGGTCGGCATGTCGAACACCACGCAGGAGTTTTCCCGCTTCATGCAGGACGCCGCGCGCGATCCGCGGAAATCACCGCGGATCATCTTCGTCGATGGCGCGCAGGGTGGTCAGACCGGCGCGCGCTGGGCCGATGCGAACACCCCGCTCTGGGCCGAACTCGACACTCGCGTCACCCGCGCCGGCCTCACTGCCGCGCAGATTCAGGTCGCGTGGTTGAAGCAGGCCGAGGCCGGACCGGCGCGACTGGGCAATTTCCCGAAGCACACCGATGTGCTCCGCGAAAATCTCGTGCTCGCGCTCGGCCACCTGCGGAAACGTTTCCCCAACCTCCGCGTCGTCTACCTTTCGAGCCGCATCTACGCCGGTTACGCCACCACTGCGCTGAATCCCGAACCCTACGCCTACGAGTCGGCTTTCGCCGTCCGCCGCCTGATTCAAGATCAGATCGCCGGTCGGGCGGAGCTCAACTTCGATTCAGCCCGCGGGCCCGTAAATTCCCCGCTCTTGCTTTGGGGACCGTATCTCTGGGCCGACGGCAACACTCCGCGCCCGGCCGGCGCACTCGCCTACGAGCTCGCTGACTTCGCGGCCGATGGCACACACCCGAGCGAATCCGGGCGCGCGAAGGTTGCGCGGTCGCTCGTGGAGTTTTTTACCGGCCATGCGACCACCCAGACCTGGTTCCTCGCCCACCCCGGCACCGCGCAGCCTTAGCTGAAGTGAGTGAGGGTCGAAGGGCTCTCCCTTGGTTCGAGCAAAATTCCTGGCCACCCCACGGATGTCATCGTGGCACCGATCGCATTTCGCGCGCCCTGATCTCGCGGCCATCTTCCCGGCCCACGCGACCGACCCTTCGCCCCGCGGCTTCCCTTCACTAACTCTTCTCCCGGGGACACGTCCTTTCCATTTCACATCCGTCTTCGCCTCATCCTCCTTCATAAACAAGGCCCACCTCCTCCGCTTCCCAATTTTCATCCTCGGCTTGGTTGTTGCTCGTGTTTCCCGGCAATCCGGGATGGGCGCAAGAACGCCGGCGGAGTCACATCCCACGATTATCTTCGCCCGCCATGCTTCGATTCTCCCGCTCCCTGCTCCGCGTCCTCCCGTGCGCACTTTCGCTCCTCGGCTCCGCCCGCGCCGCTGACTCCGCGACGTGGCACGTGTTTCATCACGAGGGCGTGCTCGGCACTTCGCTTGAACTGCGCTTCGCCTCGCACCAAACATCCGCCGCCACCGCCGCCGAAACCGCCGCGCTCGCCGAATTCGATCGGCTCGGAAAAATTCTGAGTGGCTACGATGCCACCAGCGAGTTTCGCCAGTGGCTCATGACGCGCGGTGAACCGCGGCGTGTGTCGCCGGAATTGTTTGAGGTGCTCGCGCTCTTCGACACCTGGCGCGAACGCACCGGCGGCGCGCTCGACGCCTCCGCCGAGGTCGCGGGGCGGCTCTGGAAAACGGCCGCGCAAAACCAGCGCGTGCCTTCGGCCGATGAACTCGCCGCGGCCGTCGCCGCCGTGCGCCAGACCCACTGGCGCCTTGATCCCGTCGCGCGCACGGCGACGCATCTCTCCACCGCGCCGCTCATGCTGAATTCGTTTGCGAAGAGCTACATCATCGAGCGCGCGTGTGCGGCGGCACTCGCTGCCGGCCACCTCGCGTCCGCCGTCGTGAATCTCGGCGGCGATATCGTCGTGCGCGGCGCGGCCGTCCGCGCGATCGCCATCGCCGATCCTTTGGCTGATGGCGAAAACGACCCGCCGCTCACGCTGCTTGAAGTGCGTAATCGCGCGGTGGCGACCAGCGGCGGCTACCGTCGCGGCGTGGAGATCGCGGGCCGTTGGTATTCCCACCTCGTCGATCCCCGCACCGGACAACCCGTCGATCACGTGCGCAGTGCCACGGTCGTCGCGCCGCGCGCCACCGATGCCGGCGCGCTCGCCACCGCCCTCTGCGTCATGAGCCCGGAAGAAGGTCTCCGCCTCGTCGCCACGATTGCTGAAGCCGAGTGCCTCCTGCTCCTCGCGGATGGCCGGCAAATCACGAGCGTCGGCTGGAGCCGTTTCGCCCTTCCGCCGCGCAACGTCCACGCCGCCGTGGCGACCACCGCCGCACTAGGTTCAATCCCGATCGCGTCCGACACCGCCGCGTGGGATCCGGCGTTCGAGCTCGCCGTAAACTTCGAGATCGCTGTGACCGGTCCGCAGGGCGGTCAAGAAGGAGGCCGCAAGGAAGGCCGCGGCGGCAAAGGGCGCGGCGGGGCCAAGCGGCCGTTTGTCGCCATCTGGATCGAGGACAAGGACCACTTTCCCCTTCGCACGGTGGCATTGTGGTATCACGGCAACCGCTGGCTGCCCGACCTCCGCGGGTGGTCGCACGCCGACCAAGTGCGGGCGAAGGCCGAGGGCACGCAGATCGCCGATACCGTTTCGAGCGCCACCCGCTCGGCAGGGAAATACACCGTGAAGTGGGACGGCAAGGATGGCGCCGGCCAATTCGTGCCGCGCGGAAAATACACCGTGTTCATCGAGGTCGCCCGCGAACACGGCACGCACCAGCTGATCAAGCACGAGGTGGATTTTTCCGGTGAGGCCGCACACGTGGATTTGCCGGGCAACGTCGAACTCGCGTCCGCCTCGCTCGACTACCGGCGGAAGGCCGCGACCCGCTGAGCGCGATGCGCCCCAATTCCGCGCCCGCCCACGTCGCCGGCTATTGGAAGCGGCGCAGCGCGTCGTTCTCCCGCTGGCTGCACACCTACGTCTCGCTGGTCAGCTTCGGCATTTTGTTTTTTTTCGCCGTCACCGGGCTGACTCTCAACCATGCCGAGTGGTTTTTCAGCGACCGCGTGAGCGCCGTCCAACACCACGGCCAACTCGAAAAAAAATGGGTCGCTCCGGGCGCCGCGTCCACCGTGGCGAAACTCGAAGTGGTCGAACACCTGCGCCGCGCGCAC
>JANOAF010000326.1:0-59788 GCA_031411015.1 Opitutaceae bacterium
GTGCCCTCACCCCGCATCAAACACGAATGCGCTTTCGCTAAGCCCGCGGGGTGAGGGCACCCCGCCTACATTAACGCGTGATCCCGCTCACTCCGCCGGGACGAGCCGCGCGATGCGGCCGGGGGCGTTGAGCGCGACATAGATCAAGCCATCGGGGCCGATGATGGCGTGGCGCACGCGACCTTGGTCGGCGAAGACCGCTTCCTGACGCGTCACGGTGTCGGCGTCGGTTTCGATGCGGCGGAGTTGACGACCGAAAAGGCAGGAGACGAAGAGGCTGTTCTTCCACCCGGGATAGCGATCGCCCGTGTAGAACATGATGCCGGAAGGCGCAATGGTGGGCGACCATTGCACGATGGGCTGTTCGGTGCCGGGGTGCGACGTGCCACTGATTTTCTCGGTGAACTGCACCTGGCCCCACGAAGCGAGCGGCCAGCCATAGTTCTTGCCGGGTTCGATGCGGTTGAGTTCGTCGCCGTTGCGCGGTCCGTGCTCGGTGGCCCACAGCTTGCCGGTGATGGGGTGGAATTGCAGGCCCTGCACGTGGCGGTGGCCGTAGCTCCACACCGTGGGCCATGCGCCGGGGGTATTAACAAACGGATTGTCGGCCGGCGTCGTGCCGTCGGCGTTGATGCGGTGGATTTTTCCGAGCGGACTCGAGAGATCCTGGGCATCGGTGGATTTGCCGCGTTCGCCGATGGTGAAAAAGAGAGTGCCGTTTTTGTCCCAAAGAAAACGACAACCGTAGTGGCTCGTATCGCGAAAGTAGAATTTCTGCGGCGCGCGGAAGATGAGTTCCTGATCCACCCACGCGCCGTCGCGCACGCGGCCTCGGACGACCACGGTCATACTTGTGGCGCGATCCTCGCCGTTCTCGGTGTAGGCGAGATAGAGCCAGCCGTTTTTTGCATAGTCGGGGTGCGCGATCAGGTCGAGGTAACCGCCGTCTTGGCGCACGAAGGCCTTGGGCGTGTCGCGCACGGGCGTGGGATCGAGTTTGCCGTCCTTGGCGATCGTGCGGATGACGCCGACGCGGTCGCTGACGAGCATGGAGCCGTCAGGCAGGAAGGTCATACCCCACGGCAAATCGAGGCCGGCAGCAAAGGTTTCAAGCCGGAAGGTCTGGCGCTCGGACTTGATGGTCGTGCTGGCGAGCAGCCCCTCCGGTTTCACGATTCGCCCGAAGGCATAGTCGCGCTGTTGCCGGCGGAGATAGGCGAGCATCGCCGTCTGTTCCGCGGGGCTGAGCACGGTGGCGTAGCCGACCATACCGGTCTGCGGAAACCCATCCCGAATCGCGCGCAGGATGCTGGCGTCGTCGTTGCCGTGCTTGAGCGCGTCGGTGAGGAGATTGGGCGCGGTGCCACCGGTGAGGTTCGTGCCGTGGCAGCCGGCGCAGAGCGTGGTGGCGAGTGTGGCGGGGTCGCGTGCTTCGGCGGAATGAAGCGCGGACGCAATTAACGCGAGCGCGAGGCTGCCAAGGACAAGGGGACGAAGCGGGTGCGGGAGCATGGGGGAAGTCCCATGTGAACCATGCGGTCCCCGCGATTCAAATCTCATTTCGAGCTCGACCAAAGATCGGTTGGCCGCGGCGCCGCGCAATTTGGCAATCCCTTTACAGGCCCGACGCTTGAAACGCGGAAGACGCCTCCATCCAATCACTGACCGCATGACTCCCCTTTCGACCCTGGTCGTCGACGACGAACAGAAAATTTGTGCCTTGTTACAGCAATGGCTGACGGCCGCCGGCTGCTCCACCGTGACTGCGCGCAGTGGGGTTGATGCGAGCGAGGCGATGAAGCAGCGCCAGTTCGATCTCGTGATTACAGATGTGCTCATGCCGGACGGCGACGGCCTCGATTTGATCACGGAATTGAAAAAAGTGCAGCCGAGCGCGCGCATTCTCGCGATGTCCGGCGGCGGTCGCTACGTCGAGGGCGACGACTATCTCAAACTCGCCCGCGGGATCGGGGCGCATGCGGCGGTGATGAAGCCTTTCGATTGGAAACAACTCCGCGCCGCGATCGATCTGGCACTTGTGGCGGAGCCGGCGCGGGCTTGGTAAATCGCCCGCGGCCCAAGCCGTGCGCTGGCCCACGAAAAAACTAGCGCCGCCCGGCCGCGAGCGAACGGGCGAGCATCGTCTCCAACTGCTCACGGATCGCAGTCATGAGCGGATCGCCCTCGGTGCCGCGCGTGCGCTCCGGCGAGACCTCGATCGCGGGGCCCACCTCGACGACGGCGCGCATGGGCGGGTGGACGCGCACCTGGTCCGTCATGTCTTCTTCGAAGCGCTCGATGGTTTCTAAAATCCGTTCCGGCGTGGGATCGGCGTCGAGGTAGTCGGGCGGATAACACGAGAGCTGCTGCGCGAGGTAGAGATCGGCGAGGTGCCGCCAGCGGCGTTGCAGCTCGGTCTCGGGTAGCGTGCCGGTGGCCATATCCGGGACCATGGCGATGCGGAGTAACTTTACGCGGGCGACGATTTCCTTTTCCCGCCGGCCCTTCACCCACTCGGTTTCCAGCGGCACGAGCAACCGATCAATCAAGCGGTCAAGGCGCTCGCCGATTGCGCCGGATTGAGCGGCGCCGAAATGCTCCACTTCCTTCAGCGCGAGCAAAGCCCCGCCGATTTTCGCGATCCGATCCTTGAGCGGCAGATCGTCCTGCGGGCGCCACGTGAGCCGATGCTCGATGTCGCGGAGCACGGTGGCGGAGGTAGCTGCGATGTCGCCGTCGAACAGATAGCGGATCGCGACGGGATGCACCACGACCTTGCCCGGTGGGTTGAGCGCGGCGCGCTGTTTCGCCGCGCCCCGCGCCATCAGCGCCGTGCCCTCCATGAGATGATTGAGCCGGTCGTTGTGCCGCGAAATCACGCCCTCGGGGAAAATCACGAGCGGGCGCCGGGCCTCGGCGGTGAGCTGCATCGCGGTTTTCAACGCCTCACGGTCGGTGCCCTCGCGATAGATGCTGAACACCCCGAGCCGCGGCAGGAAAAAACTCTGGAGCCGGCTCTGCATGAAGACATGCCAGCTCGCGATGATGTGGAGGGGTCGACCGACCGCATAGGAAAGCGCGCCGAGAATCATCGGATCGCACGGCCGACAGTGATTCGGCGTGAGCATGACGCCGTGGCCGGCCGCGAGCGAGGCGCGCAGGCGCTCTACGCCGCGGCACTCGACCGCGACGATACCGGCGTTGCGGCGCAGATAGCCGGGCAGGAACCAGCGAAACAACCGCCACCAAAACGTCCCGCGGCGCGGCGGCACGAAACGGTAGGGCTTTGCGATGACGACGTTTTGCACCGGGAGGCGAGGCTGCCGGTGCGCATGCGCGCGTCAAGCGGTCGGCGATCTAAACCGTGGGCGCGGGTGCATCTCAGTTTCACTGCAAAGCCAGTGATGAAGGAAACGCGCTCGTAACCAAACGAGGACTGCTCGTGCCACGTCGCGGCATCGCTCTATTCCCTGCGGAGCCAGGAAACTGCGATGCGCTCTCCGGCGTTGTTAGTCGGTCATATTCGTCCGCGTCCGGTCCCTCGACAATCAGGCGGATGGCATCGAGGCGGAGGCGGGCCTGCGAGATCGCGGTGCGCGTGCGCTCGAGTTGCTCGCGCGCGAGCGTGAGCTCCTCGGGGCGGATGTGGTCGTTAATCTTTTGAAGATCGACGAGGCGTTGGAGTTCGGCGGTGAGGGCGGCGGTGGCTTTCGCGAGGGCGGCGGTCTTGAGTGCGTGCGAATGCGCGTCCGCGCGATCGGTGGCGGACTCGAGCATGGTCTTCAGCACCGCGGCGTTGAAACCGGGCCGCGCGAGGAAACGTTGAATTACGCCTTCCTCGAAATCGGCGGCGATGTCCGCCGCCTTGCGTTCGCCGGAAAGATCCTCACCGCGCAGATCGACGAGCACCCGCACGGGCGTGGGGGCGAGGAAACGATCCACGTGCCAGCGCGAGTCGGCCACGGTTTCCAAAACGAAAACTGCCTCGAGCAGCAGGTTCGGTTCGTCCGCCTCGATGCGGCCGAAGGCGGTCGTGCCAGCCTTGGAGTCGATCAGGAGATCGATCGCGTCCTGCACGAGCGCGTGGTCGGCGGAGAGGAAGCGGATGTCCTCGCGCACGATGGCGCGCGCGCGCTTGAACGTCGCAAGCATGCCGTCGGCCGGGATCGACGGGAACCCTTCAATGTAGGCGTGGCTCGGGTCGAGGTAAACATCGCCGGCGTCGTGGTCCTTCACCCGCACGCCGAAGTGGTCGAGCAGCTCGAAGAGAAAAGCGGGCAAAAACGGATCGGCGTCGGCGGCCTGCACGCCGGCGATGACGCGCTCGGCGACGCCGCGGTTGAAAGAGTTGAGTTCGAGCAGGCGATCGCGGCCCGCCTTCAGGCGGGCGGAGAGTTTTTCGCGAAACGCAATCGTCTCGGAGACGAGCGCGTCGAGCTGTTTGCGCCCGTGGCGCGCATCGTCGGCGACGTAGCCGAGCGCGAGGGGGAGGAGGCGATCCTTGAATTTATCGGTGTAGTCGTTGCCGCTGTGGAGCGAGGTCTCGAAGGCGTCGAGCCCGCGGTGATACCACTCCACGATGCACTCCTCGGCGCTGCCCGCGAGGTAGGGCACGTGAATGCGAATCGGCTGGGTCTGCCCGATGCGATCGAGCCGGCCGATGCGCTGTTCGATCAAGCCGGGGTTCAGCGGCAGATCGAAAAGCACGAGGTGGTGCGCGAACTGAAAATTGCGGCCCTCGCTGCCGATTTCGGAGCAGAGCAGGAGTTGCGCGCCGTCCGGCTCGGCGAACCACGCGGCCTGGCGGTCGCGCTGCACGAGCGGCAGGCCCTCGTGAAATACGCCGACCTTGAACGCGGCCTTCTCCTTCAGCGCCACCTCGATCGCGGCGACCTTGCGCTGGGATTTGCAGATCAGGAGGAGTTTTCGTTTGCGATCCTCGAGGAGAAACGCGACGAGCCAGTCGAGCCGCGGATCATCCTTGAACGCGTAGCGGATGGCATTGTCGGCTCCGGTTTCCTCGGCCTGCAGCTCGCGCGCCACGCGGGCGAGAAGCGTGAGATTGTTGGCGGCTTCAAGCGGGGCGGGACAGAATTTACGCGGCGGAAAGCCGGCCATCGCGGCGCGGGTGTTGCGGAAGACGACGCGACCGGTGCCGTGCTGATCGAGCAGAGTGGTGAGCAACGCCTCGCGCGCGCCCGGCCGGCCCTGCGCCAGCGCATCGAGGTGTTGCGCGAGCCGGGCGGGATCGCGGGTGAAGATTTTTTTCAGCGTCGCTTGGTCGTGGGTGAGGAGAGTTTTTCCCTCGACGATTTTCTCCGCGACGCTGGCGACCGCGCCGAAATTTTCCGCTTCCGTGCAGAACTGGTCGTAGTCGTTGTAGCGCGCCGGATCGAGGAGGCGGAGGCGCGCGAAGTGGCCGGCAAGCCCGAGCTGGGTGGGCGTCGCGGTGAGCAGGAGCAGGCCCGGGCTGCGCGCACCGAGTTGCTCGACGAGCGCATATTCCACGCTCACTTGGTCCGGCGCCCACGCGAGGTGGTGCGCTTCGTCGACGACGACGATGTCCCAACCCGCAGCGAGCGCCTGTTCGCGGCGGGTTTCGCTGCCGGCGAGAAACGTCACGCTGGCCAGAGCGAGCTGCGCGGCGAGAAAAGGATTCTGCCCGGGATCGCTGTTTTCGCCGGCGAGGCAGCGCGGCTCGTCGTAGATGCTGAACCAGAGGTTGAACCGCCGCAGCAGCTCGACGAACCACTGGTGGGTGAGCGACTCGGGCACGAGGATGAGCACGCGCCGCGCGCGGCCCACGGCGAGGAGCCGCTGCAAGATGAGGCACGCCTCGATGGTTTTGCCGAGGCCGACTTCGTCGGCGAGCAGCACGCGCGGAATCTGTCGCGCCGCGACCTCGTGGAGAATGTAGAACTGGTGCGGAATCAGTTCGAGCCGTCCGCCGAGAAAGCCCCGCACCTCCGACTGGCGAAACCGCGCCTGCGCCTGCAACGCGCGGTAGCGCAGGTCGAAGACCTCGCCCGGATCCGTCTGCGCCGCCAGCAACCGCTGGGGCGGCAAACCCACGCTCGTGCCATCGGCGATGGCGTCCTCACGCACGCGCCGGCCCAAGCCGATGTAGGTGAGCAAGCCGGCCGCTTCCTCGACGCTTTCGACAGTGAGGACCGTGCCGTCGCGCGTGGTGACGTTCTCGCCGGCGCGAAACTGCACGCGCTTGAGCACCGCGGTGCCGATCGCGTAGAGCCGCTTTTCACCCGTGCCGGGAAAATCGATCGCGATGCGCCGCGCCGGGGCATCGACACTCGCGACCACGCCGAGCCCCAGCTCGGGCTCGCGCTCGCTCATACAACGTTGTCCAACGACACCAAGTGACATGCCGCGATGAGACGCGCTGCGCGCCGCGTGACAAGGGGCGAGTGCATGCTGTCGTCCGGGCGCATCCCGGTTTCTTGCAACCGTCGGGGCATGGCTCGGGCGCGCCCTCTCCAGAACGGGCGCGGACGAGCCGCGCCCCTACGGCTGGCAACTCCGGATCAAGGTTGGCAAGAAACTGAGCTGCGCCCCGGTCATTCCCGGAACATGCTTTGACCTCGCGAAAGCGGCTTTCGCCGCGATGATGCCCACCGTATGCCACAGCACATCGCGTTTCTTCGTGGCATCAATCTCGGCCGACGCCGGATTAAGATGGAGCATCTCGCCGCGCTGTTTGAGACGCTGAAGTTCACGGGGGTGGCGACGTTCATCGCGAGTGGAAATGTGCTCTTCACCTGCAAGTCGGACCCGGGGCCGAAACTGGAGACGCAGATCGAGAAACACCTGCACGCGTCCCTCGGCTACGAGGTGGATACATTTGTGCGCACGCGGGCCGAGGTGGCGGCGGTCGCGGTGCTTCTGCCGTTTGCTCCGGCCGAGATGGACGATCCGGCCAACACGGTGCACGTTGGATTTCTGAAGACGGAGCCGAGCGTCAAACAACGCCTCGGGCTGGAGGCGTGCCGGTCGGCGACGGATGAGTTTCGCGTGGTGGGCCGCGAATACTACTGGCTTTGCCGCGGCATTAAGACGCACGAGTCCCGCATATGGGCGGCGCCAGAGCTGAAGGCGTTGAAACTCCCGACCGCCACGATGCGCAACCTCACGACGATTCGCCGGCTCGCGGCGGAATTTCCGGCGTAGGGCGGGTCTCTGCCCGCCCTTGGGAAGCAGCGGATTTTTTCCGCGGATTACGCGGGTGGATTAAATAAGGCTCGCGCAGCGGCTGATCTGGTCCGCGTTTAGCCACGTAATTATCGGAGAAAAAAATGGCTTCGTTCCGAGGGCGGGTCACAGACCTCGCCCTACTGCAAACTGCGCCCCGCCCTACCTCTCCGCACCTACTTCACTTCCTTCACGCGGATGCGCCGGTATTCGATCTGGCCGTGATCACTCTCCAGGCCGATGGGACCAGTCGCGGGAACGGTGAAAGCGTCGACTAGAATTTCGCCGTTGCACGTCGCGTGGGCGAGGCCGCCGCGCACGGTGACGATGAGTTCGTTCCACTCCAGCGGGCGGTAGTTTTTCAACGTGAGCCACGGGCCGGCGAGGTGGTAATCGCGCACCTGCAGCTGCGGCTCGCGGATGAAGACGCCACTGTCGGCATTCGGGCTGCAGCGAAATTCCAGCTTCAAGGTGAAGTCACCGGAAAATTTTCGGGTGGTCATCAGCTTCCGGTAGGCGCGTTCTTCGCGGGCCACGGTGACGATGAGCCGGCCGTTGCGCACGGCGTAGCGACCGTCGCTCGCGTCGAGCTTGCCGTCGAGTGGCGGTTGGTCGGCGTAGCCCCAGCCGGTGAGGTCGCGACCATTGAAAAGACTCTCGAAGCCCGCCTCAGGGGTGAAGTCATCGGGCCAAACGGGCGCGAGGCCGAGCGTCTCGAGCACGGGGCGGAGCGCGGCGGACCATTTGATGTAGCCGGGCGAATTCGGGTGGAGCAGGTCGGGAAATTCCTCCGCTTTCGCGTCGCCCGCCGCATTCGCGAAGAGCGCATGCGTGTCGAGCAACGTGACCTGCGGCCGGTCCTTGATCGCGGCGAAATACAGCTGGTTGATTTTGCGGATCTGCGCAGCGGGACGCTTCTTCGTCTCCGAGCTGGGAAACACATTGCACAGCACGACCGGCATCGCGGGGTTGTGCTGGGCGAACGCGGCGAGGATCAGCTTGAGGTTTCCTGCGATGGTTTCCGGCGCGGCCTGTTCCTCAAGATCGTTGGTGCCGATGAGGAGCACAATGCCGCTCGGATTGAGCGCGAGCACGTCTTCCTGCAGGCGGATGAGCACACCGCGCGTGGTGTCACCGCTGATGCCGCGGTTGGCGATTTTGATGCCGGGAAAGAGCTGAGCCTGATTTGAGGCCCATCCCTGCGTGATAGAATCACCGAGGAAGACGATCGCGCCCTGATCCTGTTTGGTGCGGCCAGCCCAGCTGGAACGGCGCTCGGTCCAAGTGCGCTGAAACCACTCGACCCGCCGAATCGGTCCGGCGCCCGGCAAGCCGTCGTCGGTGGCGGGGATCAGGAAGCGCACGGCGGGAATGGTCGGTGCCGGCGCGGCGGTTTGGGCGCGGGAGGCACCGGCGATCAGCGCGGTGAGCACGGCGAGGAGAAGCGGGGTGGGGATTTTCATGGAGTGGGGGCGAGAGTTTTTTCGATCCGGCGATCCGGGATGAGCCAGATGATCGCGACGAGGATGTTGAGCGCGAGGCTCAGCCACGCCTGCCAAAACGCGACGGCCACGCTGAGGGTGTAGAGGGTGAGGGAGATCTTGCCCTTGTAGTCCGAGCCGATGGCGCGGGCGAGGTGCGAATCGGCTCCGTGCCCGGTGAGCAATACGCGCACCAGAATGGTGTAGGCCACCGCCGCCATGATGAGGACACCGCTGTAAACCGCGACGGGCCACGGCGCGAAGTGATTCTCGCCCATCCAGCCCGTCGTGAAAGGGACGAGCGAGAGCCAGAACAGCAGGTGGAGGTTTGCCCAGAGCACCGCGCCGTTTACGTGCTTCACGGCCTGCAGCAGGTGGTGGTGGTTGTTCCAGTAGATGCCGACGTTCACGAAGCTCAGCACGTAGCTGAGAAACACCGGCGCGAGTTTCGTGAGCGCCGCGAGGTCGGTGCCGTGCGGCACCTTCAACTCCAGCACCATGATCGTGATGATGATGGCGATGACGCCATCGCTGAACGCTTCGAGCCGGCCTTTGTGCATGGGTTGAGGGGAGCAGCCGATCCGAAACGATCAAAGTTTTTCCGATGCCGGGCGGCTGAGTTCGGCGAGGCGCTGCGCCAAGGTCAGCTGCCACGTGCGGCGGGTGTGCTCGTCGAAGACTTCGAGATGCGAGGCGGCGACGAGGTGGACTCCTGCGCGCGGACCGAGCACGTCCTTCCACGCCGCATAGCGCTCGCCGTGATCAGGAAACAGCGCGAGCACGGGACCGTCGTAAGGCCTCGCGGTGTAACCCTGCGCCATCCGTCGCGCGCTATACCAGAAGGCTGGCCAACGGTTCTTCGGCAGGATCAATTCGGAAATGGGATTGGGTTTCCGGCCGTGGAGGTGGACGAGCTTGTAGATCAGCCATTGCTTGAGCGGGCTGTTGCGCGCGTGCCAGCACACGCGTTGCCAGACGTAGGCGGCGCTCTGCCGGGGGTGGCCGAGCAGGTTGCGGAGATGGCGGCGGAAACGGCCGGCCCACGTCTCGTCGAGCGGTGTGACCCGTCCCTCCATCGCCGTGCCGCGGGGCGCGCTCGTGGTGCGATACGGCTGCATGGGGTCGAGGAGGAAAAGTAATTCGACTGTCTGACCCGCGCGCCGCAGCTGCTGCGCCATCTCGAAGGCGACGATGCCGCCGAACGAATAGCCGGCGACGCGGTAGGGCCCGGTGGGTTGAATCGCCCGCACGCCTGCGACGTGGGCGCGCGCGAGCTCGGCGAGCGATTCGGCTTCCACGAAACCGCCGCCCTGCGCCCAGTGCGAGATGCAGTAGAGCGAGCACGGCAACGTCCACGCACCGCCGCCGGCCATTTTTAGATCCACGTTGCTGAAAAATAACGGTCGGCTGCCGGTGATTTCCACGAGCGGAAAAATAAAATGCCGCTCGCTTTCGACCCCGGATTCGGCGCGCGTCCGGTCGATGCGTGCGGCAAGCCGCGCGAGCGTGGGGGCCTCGAATGCCGCCTGCACGGGCAGCGCCACGACAAACCGTGCCTCAACCTCCGTGATCATCCGCACCGCCGCGAGCGAGTCGCCGCCAATCGAGAAAAAATGATCGTCGGGACCGACGGTGGGGAGGTTGAGGATGCTCCGCCAGACGGCCGCGAGCTTGGCCTCGGTGTCGCTCAGCGGGCGCGGCGCGGCTGCGACGGTCCGGTGGGCGGCCGGCGCGGCACCCCTGCGAATCGCGCCGCGGTCGATCTTGCCGCTGGGCGTGCGCGGCAGGGCGTCGAGAAATACCCAACGCGAGGGAATCATCGGCGGCGAAAGGCGCGGCGCGAGCCATGCGTGCAATTTTAACGGCGTGAGCGAATGGCCGGCGCGCGCGACAACGGCTGCGACGATCGAGCGCGAGTCGGGCGCGTTGGCGAACCACGTGGCGGCGGCCTGCGCCACCTCCGGGCACGTCACAATCGCCGCCTCGACCTCGCGTGGCTCGATGCGCACGCCGCGGATTTTCATCTGGTCGTCGTTGCGCCCGTAATAAACGAGATCGCCGTTCGCACTTTGCGCCACGAGATCGCCGGTGTGGTAGAGGCGCTCGCCGGTGGCGGCGTGCCGGACGAAGCGCGCGCGCGTCAGGGCCGTATCGTCGCGGTAGCCGCGCGCGAGGCCCGCACCGCCGATGCAGAGTTCGCCCTCGGAGCCGGCGGCGACGGGTCGGCCCTGCTCGTCGAGGATGTGGACGGTGGTGCGCGCGATCGGTCGCCCGATTGAGGCGGAAATTGGCGAATCGGCGGAAGAGTCCGTCGTGAGGCGGTGGGCCGTGGACCATACCGTCGTTTCGGTGGGACCGTAGAGATTCCAAGCGTGTTCGCCCTGCGTGAGAAGGCGTCGGGCCAAAGCGGGTGGCACGGGTTCGGCGGTCGTGATGACGATGCGCACGCGCGGAAAATCCGGCGCCTCCGCCAGTAGGACCGACCACACGGCAGGGCCGCATTGCACGACGGTGACGCCGTGGCGGCGCACGTCGTCGGCAAGCGCGCGGATTCAGCCACACGCGGTGGTCGCGCAGCAGCACGCTGCCGCCACTGATCAGCGGCACAAAAAGTTCGGCGACAGAAATATCGAAGCCGATGGTGGAGGCTGCGAGGTAGCGGTCGTCCGCGCCGAACCCGAGCAGATCGCGCGCGGCGCACACGAGGTTCACGGCGGCGCGGTGCTCGATCTCGACGCCCTTCGGTTCGCCGGTGCTGCCCGAGGTGAAGAGAATGTAGGCGAGGCGCGAACCGCCGGGTGCCGCGGCCGGTAACGGCGCGGCGGAAACTAGGTCGGCGACGACGGCGAAGTCCAGATCGACCTCTGCATCCGGCAACGCCACCGCGCCCAGATCGCGATCGGTGAGCACGAGGGTCGCGCCCGATTTTTGGCGGATGCGCCGGTTGCGTTCCGCCGGATCGTCGGGATCCAGCGGCACGTAGGCGCCGCCGGCGTGTAGGATCGCGAGGAGCGCGGCGATCATGTCGGGCGAACGCCGCATCAACACGCCGACGGGCTCCTCGGCGGCGAGGCCGCGCGTGCGCAGGAATTCTCCGATTGCGGCCACCCGGTCGGCCAAAGCGCCATAGCTCGTCTCGCCCTCGGCCGCGACGATGGCGGTGGCGTCGGGGGTGGCGCGCACTTGGTCGAGGAAGAGTTGCGCGAGATTCTCCGCGAGCGGGTCAATCATCGCGGGTGGAGTTTCACGGCGAATTGGCTGGCCGGCTCCCAATGGTAAATGCCGCGCACCGGCAGGCCGTCGGCAATCGGCGCGGGGATGTAGCCGCGCGCGAGGGCGCGGAGGAAAATCATGCTCGATCGGACGGCGAGATCGCCGAACGGACACTGGTGGTGATCGAGGCCGAACGGCGCGAACTGATCGGCACTGGGGTCCTGGGCGGCGAGAAAGCGCTGCGGCTCAAATCGGAACGGCTCGGGAAACGCGTCGGGCGACTTGTGCGCCTCCCAAAGGCACACGCGCACCGTCGCGTATTTCGGGATGAGGTGGCCATCGAAAACGATGTCGCGCTGCGCGATGCGGATGAGGCGCTCGCTTTGATCCATGCGGAGCGTTTCGAGCACGAAGGCCTCGGCCAGCGCACGCGTTCCTGCCGGCGGCGCCGTGGGATCTTCGTGCGCGATCGCGGTGAGCAGATCCGGAAACTCGGCGGCGTATTTCGTGAGCCAGCGGAAGAGGGAGTAGGTGTCGTAGCGGCCCATCTCCACCATGTAGATCAGGTTGCCGAGCAGCGTGGCGTCGAGCGCGCCCTCGCGCACGAGCTGGCCGAGGATGCTGTCTTCGGAGCCGGGTGGTCGCGTTTCGGGCGGGCCGGTGAACTGCTCGATGAGGTAGTCACGGATTTCGACGAACGCCTCCTTCTGTTTCTCCCCTATGTTCCAAACTAGGCCGTAAGGTCCGAGCTTGTGGTAGCCCTGCATCACGCGCTCGAACTGGGGCGATCCGAACTGCGCGCCGAAAAAAACCTGGATCAACATGCCGCTGGCGATGGCGTTGAGCGTGCGGATGAAATCGGCGGCGGTGCTATCGTCGGTGCGCGGCGCGTGCGCGTAGGTGGCAAGGGCGCTGGTGGCGATGGCGTCGAGCTGCCGGAGGTTGGTCGTAAGGTCGTCGCCGCGGATCGCCCGCATGAGGGCCTTGCGGTAGCGGCGGTGATCTTCCCCTTGCATCTGGCGGAGGAAACCCTGCGGGAAGAGCGGTTCGAGTTTCAGTGTCATCGGTCGCAGCGCGCTGCCGTGCTCGCGCAGCAGACGGCGGCCGCGCTCCAGTCCCATGACACAGACCCAAAATTCATCCCACGCGATGGCCGTGAAGACGGGGCCGACCTCGGCGGCGCGCTGGATGAGAAACGTGCGGTCGGATTTTTCGAGTTCGTCCAGCCGCACGAGATTGCCCGGCGGAAGTTTGTGGCGCGAAATGACTGCCCGGACGCGGGCGTAGGCGACCGAGCGGCGGGGGAATTTCGCGCGGAGTTTTTTCAGCATACGCGCGGCGAAAAATTCCTCAGCGGGAAAGAAATCCCTTGGGCGTATCCTGCGTCGGCAGATCGAAGGGTAGGGTTCGCGGCGTGACGGTGACGTCCGTCGTGACCTTGAGCGGCGCGGGGCCGCCGAGATCGAAGGTCAGCTCCATCACGTAGGCGGTCCAGCCTTGCGCGGGTTTCGCGACCGTGGCCGTGAAGACGCCAGCGGTGCCCTCGACGGGCGTGGATTGCCAGCCGGGGCCGAAGGTCTCGAGGCGGAAGTCGCGTTTTTCCGGATTCGTCGCCTGCCAGAGGAGCACGGCCGTCGGCTTCGTTTTCGCGGTGACGGTGAGGGTGCCGTCCGCGCCGTGTTTCCAGGTGAATTGCGGGAGCGGAGTTTTGTTGAGGATGGCGTGGTGCCACGCCGTCAGGGTCGCGTTGGCGTCACTGTTGCGCAGCGAGTGATCGGTGTTGGGGATGTAGCGGAGGTATTTCACGCCGGGTAGATCCTCGAAGTAGAACTGCGAGGAGTCGGGCAGGAAAAACTGGTCGCCGCAGGCGTTGATGAGGAGCTTCGGGAGCGCGAGGCGGTCGCGGTAGGAAAACGGATCCTCGATGGCGTAGAGTGCTTTCGACTCGGGCGAGCCGATCCAGTTGATGACGCCGTGCCGGACGTAGTCGCCGACCGCGGGCGCATAGAAACCGTAGGCACGGTAGTGGTGCCGGAACGAGGCCTCGACATTCAGGACGTCGATCACGAGCGGGCAGATCGCGACAACCCGGCGATCCACGATCGCCGTTGTCCATGTGGTCCAGCCGCGCTTGGAGCCACCGGCGACGACGAAGGTGTCGACCTTGGCGCGGCCGCCTGCCTCCGTCGCGAGAAATTCCGTGACGGCGTCCATCGTGCGCACGACGGCCTTGGTCATCGGGAGGCGCGCGGGCCAGCGTTCGTCGCCGGTGCGCAGGTATTTTTCCCACGCGTAGGCGATGAGGTCGTCTTCCTTGCGCGGCTGGCCATCGCCGCCGAACACAAGCGTCTGGTTGGGAATCATGCGCAATTCGATGACGACGGACTTGGTGGCTCGCGCGAGATCCGTGAGAGATTTCGAAGGCTTGGGTGGCGCGCCCGCGCCATTGGCCCCGCCAGAGATCATGAGGAGCGCAGTGGGGTGCGCGAGATTGTCGGGCCGCGCGATCGTTACCCAATGCCGCCACTCGGGCCGATCGACCTCGGCGGTGGTGAGCCAATTTTGCGAAACGAGATCGAGGACGAAACTGGTCGCGCCTTCCTCGGGCACCGTCGCGACCTTCGACCACGCGTAGGCCGGATCGGCTTTCGCGACATAGCGGTCGAGCGCGGTCTCGGTCGCGCCGCGGCGCGCGGTGTCGGCGGCGGCAAGGGGCGCGACAGAGACGAAGGCGGCGAAGAAAAGGCCGAGAACCGAAGAACGAAGCAGGCGGGCGGGCGAAGGAGGCAAGATCATGATGGGAAACAAAGCGGGCGGTGTGGGGTGGCCACACCCAAAGCGGAGGGAGCGCACGCCTCAAGCGGAATGGGGTGCGCGCGATGCGGCGAGCGCTGCCTTGGAAACGTAACTTCGCGGGATTTTTGCCGCTTGCCCGCCGCGGCCGTTTCGCGAATGCAATCGGTGGAATCGGATTCGAGAACCTCCAACCCAGCCTTGCGTCATGAAAATAGAAGCCATTGCCAAGCGCCTCGTCGCCCTCTGCCGCAAGGCACAGTGGGAAACCGCCCAACGGGAACTTTACGCGGACAACGCCGTCAGCATCGAACCCGCCGCCACGCCGAATTTCCCGCAAAAAACGAAAGGTCTCCCCGCCATCATCAAGAAGGGGCAGAAGTTCGGAGCGATGGTGGAAAAGATGCACTCGCTCAAAGTCTCGGCCCCGCTTGTGGCCGACAAGGCGTTCGCCTGCACGATGACGATGGACGTGAAGATGAAGGGCATGGAGCGCTGGAAGATGTCCGAGCTCTGCGTCTATCAAGTGAAGGACGGGAAGATCGTGTCGGAGCAGTTCTTCTGCTGACAGCGGCTGCGTCCGTCACCCGCCGCGACGGCAAGGGTCAAAACGAGCGTTGCGCGCCGCTCGTCGCGTCGGCCATACCTTGCCGCCTCCGTGCTGACTTCCGACACCAAGCGCCGCATCGACTCCTGTCGCGACATCCTCGTCGGCAAACTCCCGCTCCCCACCGATCAGGTCGAGCTCATCACCCTCGCCCTCATCTACAAGTTCATGGACGACCTCGACGAGGAGTCCGTGGCGATGGGCGGCAAGCGCTCCTTCTTCACCGGCCCGCTCGCCGCCTACCGCTGGCGCGCGCTCACGGCCCAGACCGTCTCCGCCGACGAGCGGATGACGCGCTTCGCGGACGGCCTCGAACTCCTCGGCGGCGGGAAAAAACTCCGCGTCCCAAAAAAGCACAGGAAGAAAGGTGAGGAAGAAGAGATCGATCCCGCCGCGCACCTGCCCGCGCTCTTCCGCGACATTTTTCGCAACGCCTTCCTGAAGTTCCGTGACGGCCGCATCCTCACGCTCTTCCTCACTGAGCTCGGCGGCTTCGCCTATTCGCACAGCGAAGAGCTCGGCAACGCCTTCGAATACATCCTCCAGTGCATGGGCGCGCAGGGCGACAACGGCCAGTTCCGCACGCCCCGCCACATCATCGATTTCATGGTCGCCTGCCTCGACCCGTCGCCCACCGACAAAATCCTCGACCCCGCCTGCGGCACCGGCGGCTTCCTGGTCTCCGCGTTCAAGCACATCCTCGCCCACCACACCTCCCTCGGCTCCACGCTGCCCGGCGACCGCCTCGGCCATGAGCAGCGCCAGCGGCTCTACGCCAACGTCACCGGCTACGACACCAACGACCAGATGGTGAAGCTCAGTCGCGTGAACCTCTTCCTGCACCAGTTCGCCAGCCCGACGATCCACATCTACGACACGCTCACCAACGACGCGCGCTGGGCCGAGAAGGCCGACCTCATCCTCGCCAACCCGCCGTTCATGACGCCGAAGGGCGGAGTCGTGCCGCACACGCGCTTCCGCATCCCGGCGAAAAAGTCCGAGGTGCTCTTCACCGATTACATCGCCGAGCACCTCACGCCCGACGGCCGCGCCGGCGTGATCGTGCCCAACGGCATCGTCGCCACCACGCAGAACGCGTATGTGAAGCTCCGCCGCTTCCTCGTCGAGGACAGCCTCGTCGCCGTCGTCAGCCTCCCCGCCGGCTGCTTCAAGCCCTACAGCGGCGTGAAGACGAGCATCCTGTTCCTCGATAAGAAACTCGCGCGGCAGACGGACAAGATTCTCTTCCTGAAAATCGCTGCCGACGGTTTCGACCTCGGCGACCAACGCCGCCCGATCGAAGACAACGACCTGCCCGAAGTGCAGCGTGTAATGCGAGCGTGGTTTAAGGGAAAGCTCACCGATGACTTCGCTAGCGCGCTGCCGTGGAAGCTCGTTGGGAAACGAGAATTACTGAAGGAAAAAAATACTTCACTGGGCTCCGACGAATATCAGAACGACGCCTTAGCTTATCAGGCGAGGGCCGGTGAGATTTCACTTTGGCCGAAAGCGAAGCTTTTAGACGTTTGTGCGAGTATTACTGACGGCGATCATCAACCCCCGCCGAAGGCGACTGCCGGAGTGCCCTTCGTAACGATTTCCAATATCAGCGAAAAAAGGCAGCTCGATTTCACAGATACTTTTTACGTCTCGGAGTCTTACTTCGAAAAACTAAAACCTTCGAGAAAGCCGCGAGCGGGTGACGTGCTATACACCGTAACCGGCTCTTTCGGGATTCCGGTTCTGATCGAATCCGATCAGCGTTTTTGCTTTCAGCGACATATTGCACTGTTGAGACCGAATCCGCAGATCGACGCGCGATTCCTCTCATTGATTATGGATTCTGCGGCGGTTCGGAAACAGGCCGAGAAAGCTGCCACGGGAGCAGCTCAAAAAACAGTTTCGCTAACTTTACTGCGAGAATTTGAAATTCCCCTGCCGCCGCTGGAGGAACAGCAGCGAATCGTGGCGGAGATCGAGAGCTACCAGCAGGAAATCGCGCGGCTGGAATCCGAGATCGGCGCAAATCGCGAACGCATCTGGCAAAGCATCGATGCCGTGTGGAACGACGAATCCGGTAGCACCAAAGGTGCGTCTTCATCCCAGCCTGGGGCAGCGCCCCAGGTTTCTGACGGCAAAACCCGCAAGGGCTGAAAGCCCGATTTATCCTTCATGCCCCAATCGCTCGCCAACGTTGTCGTCCACGTCGTGTTTTCCACGAAGGACCGCGTGGCGTGTCTTGGTTCGTCGGTTCGTCCCGCGCTTCACGCCTATCTCGCGACCGTGGCCCGCAACGCCGGTTGCGATTGTCCGCGGGTCGGTGGCGTGGCCGACCACGTCCATCTCGCCGTCCGACTCTCGCGCACCGTGACCATCGCCGCGCTCGTCGAGGAATTGAAAACGTCGTCGTCGAAATGGCTGAAGACGCAATCACCCGAACTTGGCGGCTTCGCGTGGCAGCGCGGTTATGGGGCGTTTTCTTTGGGGCCGAACGACCTTGATGCCTTGCTCGCCTACATTGACAATCAAGAGGAGCATCATCGCACGAAGACGTTTCAGGATGAGTATCGGGCGTTCCTCGCGAAACACGGAATCACTTTCGATGAACGTTATGTGTGGGATTGAAACATGGGACGGGCTTTCAGCCCTTGTGATTTTTGGGGTTCGGTTCCCCGGGGCGTTGCCCCGGGCTGGTATCGTGTCGGGCCATTGGCCCTCCGAAAGGGCCAGCGTCCAAATCCCCCTGCCCCCGCTGTCCGAGCAGGAGCGAATCGTGGCGGAGCTGGACGCGGAGGCGGCGCGGATGGAGGCGGTGCGCGGATTGATCCCCGCCTTCGAAGCCAAAATCCAGCGCGTCCTCGCCCGCGTCTGGGGCACGGCAGACGTGACACAAACGGCTCCTTCAGACTGAATCCGTTGCAATAACCCAAGCGGCTTGGCTTATTTGAGTTGGAAACGGCGAATCGTCCTAAACATCGTATTTGCAGCGGGTTCTTATTTGAGTAGAAAAACGACAGCATGAAACCATGGATGGCCAAAGCGCTGGAATTATTGGGCGCCAGCTTGGAGCCGCCCCAGCACGAATTGAACGAGCTGGATTGGAAAGCCGCGCTGTCTCCCGACAAAAAACGGCTGACGGAGCATCTTTCCGCCTTCGCCAATCTGCCGGGCGGTGGCTACCTCGCGTTTGGGATCGATGCGACCGGAAAGCCAGTGGGCGTGAGTCAGACGGAAATTGAGAAAGTCACCAACCAACTTGCCAACCTTGGGCGCGAGGCGCTCGAACCACGACTGGCGCTGGATCATGGAGTCGAAACTTATGCGGGCGTGCGCATGCTGTTCGTTCACATTCCCGAGTCGGCGGTCAAGCCGGTGCATTTGCGCGGCAAGGGTCTCGAAGACGCGTTTATCCGTTCGGGCGGCACCACCCGAGCCGCCTCCCGTCAAGAAATCGGCATGTTGATGCTGCACAGCCGCACGCCGCGATGGGAGGAATTGCACGCGTCAGTGCTGTTCTCCGAAAAAGACTTGGGCGAGAAGCTGAATCCGGAGCCGATACTAAAAATGTTGGAGCGGCCGCCCATATCGATCGAGGCCGAACTGCTCGATTGGATGAGCAGTGAGCGTTTCATTTCCCGCGAGCCCACCGGTGGCGGTTACGTCACGAATCTGGGTGCCATCGCGGCAGCGCGGAAACTTGCAGAGTTTACCGACCTCAGCCGGAAAGCGGTGCGGATCGTGGTTTACGACGGCCTGAACAAATCCAAAACCAAGCAGGAGCGCGAAGGCACGAAAGGCTACGCTATCAGCTTTCAGGCGGTGATGGAGTTTGTGATGTCGCTGCTGCCGCAGAGCGAAGTCATCCAGCAAGCGCTGAGGGTGAAGCGAACCGTCTACCCTGAGATCGCCCTGCGTGAAATCATCGCCAATGCGCTCATCCACCAAGATTTTTCGATCTCGGGAACGGGACCGTTGATCGAGATCTTCGATGATCGAATCGAGGTTTCAAACCCCGGCGGCCTCCTGCCTTCGAAGCGGCTAGATCGGCTGATCGGCACGCAACCGGAGTCGAGAAACGAAATGCTGGCCCGCGCCTTTCGCCGCTATAAAATCTGCGAAGAGCGTGGCTCCGGTTTGCTCAAAGCCGGCTTGGAGGTCGAACTCTACGGCCTGCCACCGATCCAGTTCGAAGCGGGACCGACCTACTTCAAGGTGACGCTCTACTGTCCCCGGACATTCGCGCAGATGTCACCGCAAGAGCGGCTCAACGCGTGCTATCAACATGCCGTGTTGAAGCATTTTTCGGACAGCGTCATGACCAACCAGTCACTGCGCGAGCGACTCAAAATGTCTGAGCGGCAGCGCTCGATGGTGTCCGTCCTCATTCAGGAAGCGATCGATCGAAAGCTCATCAAGCCGGCCGATCCAGAAAACAAATCCAAGAAGTTTGCCGAGTATGTGCCCATCTGGGCGTGAGCGATCCTAAGCCGTGATTGAGTTCGCCCAAGGTGACCTTCTTGCAGCGCCAACCGAAGCGCTCGTGAACGCCGTCAATACTGTGGGCGTGATGGGAAAGGGCATCGCTTTGCAGTTTCGGCAGACCTATCCCGAAATGTTTACGGCCTACGCGAGAGCCTGCGCAAAGGGTGATGTGCACATCGGAAAAATGCACGTGTTCGACCACGGCGCGGCAAACGATCGCATGCGCTGGATCATTAATTTTCCAACGAAGCGCCACTGGCGAGAACCGAGCCGCATGGCTGATGTTGAAGCCGGTTTGATCGATCTTGTGGCAACGGTGGAGCGCTTCGAAATCCGCTCCATTGCCATCCCTGCTCTGGGCTGTGGGCTCGGAGGGCTGCAATGGGTCGATGTGCAGCCGCGTATTGAACGTGCATTCGCAGTCTTGGCTAACGTCAGAGTGCTGCTCTACGCTCCATCCGCTCCCGTTTCATCCCTACCCTGAATGTCGTCCGAAGCCCAGGCCCGCGTCACGATCAACAAGCTGTTGGAGGCTGCGCGCTGGCGGTTTTTTCCGGACGCGCAAGGCCGGCGTGAAAACATCGTCTGCGAGCACCGCGTCACGAAGAAAGTCTTCGCGCCCAATCTCGATCTCGGCGCCGACTTCCAGCATGCACCCGGCGGTTTCGTGGATTACGTTCTCCTCAACATCGACGGTCGCGCCGTCGCGGTCGTCGAGGCCAAGCGGGAGGGGATTGATCCGCTCACGGCGAAGGAACAGGCGCGGGCCTATGCGCTGGCGCTCGGGGTCAGCCACATCTTTCTCTCCAACGGTCTCGTCCACTACTACTGGAATTTGCGGCAGGGAAATCCGGTGAAGATGTCACGTTTTCTGCCGTTGGAGGAACTCGGCAAATCGGCCGAATGGCGGCCTGACTCCGCGCGAATCGCGGGGGTCGCGGTGGATGAAAACTACATCGCGGTGTCGCAGGATGCTAAATGGCCGGGGTATTCGGCGGCGGAGCGCGCCGAAGTGGCGGTGAACAAAAAGATCCGGCTGCTGCGCGACTACCAGATCGCGGCCGTGCGTGCGCTCCAGCAGTCGGCACTGCCGGGCAAACATCGCTTCCTCTTCGAAATGGCCACGGGCACCGGCAAGACGCTCCTCAGTGCCGCCATCGCCAAACTCTACCTGCGCACCGAAAACGCGACGCGCATCCTCTTCCTCGTCGATCGGCTCGAATTGGAAAATCAGGCGTGGAAAAATTTCACGGCGTATCTCGGACCTGACGGCATTTCGACCGTCATTTATAAGCAGCGCCGCGACGACTGGAAGAACGCGCAGGTGGTCGTGACGACGATCCAGAGCCTCGCGACGAAGAACCGGTTTCAGACCGAGTTCGCGCCCACCGATTTTCAGCTCATCATCAGCGACGAAGCGCATCGCACGATCGGTGGTAACAACCGCGCGATCTTCGAATACTTCGTTGGCGCGAAGCTCGGCCTCACCGCCACGCCCCGCGACTACATCAAGGGCGTGGAGGAAAAGGAGCGCCAGGACGACCCGCGCGCCTACGAACGCCGGCAGTTGCTCGACACCTACTGCACGTTCGGCTGCGACGACGGCACGCCGACCTTTCGCTTCGGCCTGCTTGATGCGGTGCGCGCCAAGCCGAAACCCTATCTGGTGAACCCGGTGGCGCTCGACGCCCGGACCGAAATCACGACCCAGATGCTCGCCGACGGCTACGCGGTGAAAGTGCAGGCCGACGAGGACGGACAGGAAACGGAACTCGTGTTCGAGGGCCGTGATTTCGAGCGGAAGTTTTTCTCGGACGAAACGAACCGCAGTTTTGTCGCCTGCTTCTTTGATAACGCGAAATGCGATCCGCTGACAGGTGAAGTGGGCAAGACCATTTGCTTCGCGGTGAGTCGCAGGCACGCGACCAAGCTCGTGACGCTGCTCAACGAGGAGGCAACGCGGCGGTGGCCGGCGGAATACGGCGTGGGTTCGACCTTTGCCGTGCAGGTGACGAGCGATCAGCCCGGCGCGCAGCAAATGTCGCTCGATTTCGCCAACAACCACCTGAACGGCCGGTCGCGGTGGCGCGCCGCGGAGTTTCGCGACTATGAGACCAGCCGCACGCGCGTGTGCGTGACGGTCGGCATGATGACCACCGGCTACGACTGCGAGGATCTGCTCAACGTGGTGCTGGGGCGGCCGATTTTTTCACCGACGGATTTCATTCAGATCAAGGGCCGCGGCACGCGCCTGTTTACTTTCAAACATGGGCCGACCGGTCGCACTGCGCCCAAGGACGGCTTTGCGCTTTTCGATTTCTTCGCCAACTGCGAATACTTCGAGGAGGAGTTCGACTACGACCGGAAGCTGGCTCTGCCGAAAATTCCGCTGGGCGGCACCGGGGGCGGTGGAGGAGGTGCGACAGTGCCCGAAACCTACACGAACACCTCACCCGACCCCATGAAGCACGTCGCGGCCGAAGCGGTCGGCGCTTACGGCATGAAGATCGACCGCGAAATGTATCGGGAACGCTTTGTCGCACAGGCCCACGCGATGCCGGAGCTACGGGAGGCCGTGGCGGCGGGCGATTGGGCCGGCGCGGAAGCTCTCTTTCAAAAGGTGCTGGCGGACAAACCGGAGGAATTCTGGAGCCAAGCCAAACTGAGAAAGATTTTTCAAAGCGACCGCGTGCCAAGCTTCCGGGAAATTCTGCAGTTTATCTTTGGCCTCGCACCGGAAATCGCGACGCGCGAGCAGCTGGCCCGGGAACATTTCGAGCGGTTCCTCGCCACGCAGGAGGTCGACGCGACGAAGATTCGCGAGGTGCGGCAGCTTTTCCATGCCTACGTGCTCGACGGCGAGGTAAGAGCGATGCTGCGCATGGGAGATTTTCCGGGTCTGCGCACACGGGATGCCGGACTCTATCAGAGCATCAAAGCGGTCGGGCCGGATCGGTTGCGTGAGCTACTGGCTTACGTCGAGGCGAACGTTCCGCTGGACGATTTTGCGCGTGTGGCCTGAGCGGAGCGGCGGGTTTCGGCGACCTCGGCCTAGATCATCTGCATCGCTATGATCTTTTCCCGCAGGTTGGTGACGCGGGTCTTTGATTCCGCGTTGCGCACGGCCGGCGTCGCAGCGCGATCAGGCTTTGGCGGAGGCGGGTAGGATTTCACGGACGACGGCGGCGAGTTGCTTTGCCGTCGGCAGCTTGCCCTTGAACTCGGCCGGCAGCTTCGACTGCAGCTCATACTCCGCGACGCCGATGGGATTCGTCTTGGACTTCAGCGCAAACTCCACCTCCACGTCGTCCTTCTCCGCGCAGAGGATGATGCCGATGGAAGGCCGGTCATCCGGCGCCCGTTCCTTTTCGTTCAGCAGGTTCAGATAAAAATCCATCTTGCCCGCAAACTCCGGCTCGAAGGCGACCACCTTCACCCCGTGAGATAATGCCCCAATCGCGTCTTGAGGTATCTTTTGCCCCAAGCGGTCTTGAGATATTTTTCGCGGTGGGTGGCGTCTTGCTGATTCCGGCTCGCTTCGTAGTAAATGAGTTCCACTGGCAGTCGCTTTTTCGTGGAGGTAACGGCGCCACTTTGGTGTTCGTGAAGTCGGTTTTTGAGATCGCTGGTGTAGCCGGTATAGAATTTGCCGTCTTTCAGACTGCGGAGCACGTAGACGTAAAAGAATGGGCTCATCGGGAAAATATCTAACGGGGTGAAGGTCAAACGCCACGAGCGCTTTCAGGAAGCGGTGATAGAACAGCAGGTGTGCGAGAATTTCCGACCGGGTATCGGGCGATTGGGTGACACCTTGTCGCCAAATAGGAACGGCGGATCCGAGTTCGCCGAAGGGGCCGAGACCCGCAAGCACGGCGAGGCAATGAAGTGAAGTTGATTACCCGAGAGTAGCCGTGATTTTTTCCCGCAGATGCGTCACGCGGGTTTTTGATTCCGCGTTGCGCACCGCCATGGCGTAGGCGGCGGGGTCGCCGACGAGGAAGACCTTTTTCTTCCCGCGCGTGATCGCGGTGTAGAGCAGGTTGCGCTGGAGCATCATGAAGTGCGCCTTCAGCAGCGGCACGATCACGACGGGGTATTCGCTGCCTTGTGATTTGTGGATGCTGATGGCGTAGGCGAGGGCGAGGTCGCCGAGTTCGCCGCGCTCAAACGTGTGGCGGTCGCCGTCGAATACGGCGTCGAGCGCGCCGGCCTCGGGATCGACGGCGGCGACGGTGCCGATGTCGCCGTTGAAGACGTTTTTGTCGTAGTTGTTGCGGAGCTGGATGACCTTGTCGCCGGGGCGGAACTCGCCGCCGAGCGAGCGAAGCGAGGGGGGCCGGCGCGGCCCGGTGCCGGCATGAGCGCCGAATGCGGGAGCAGGGACGTGCCCGCCCACCGCGGGATTGAGCGCGGCTTGGAGTTGCACATTCAAATTGCCGACGCCCGCCTCGCCCTTGTGCATCGGCGCGAGCACCTGCACGTCGTCGATCGGGTGCGGCCATTTTAATTTCTGCGGAATGAACTCAGTGACGAGCTGGATCACCTTGCGCACGCAGTCTTCGGTATCAGTCGCCGCGATGAAATTGAGATCGGCCCACACTTGGGCACCGGCGACGTCGGCTGAGACGGGCGGCGCCTTGGGCTCGCCCGCATTGATCGCGTGCGCGGTGGTGACGATCTGGCTCTGGCCGGACTGGCGGTAGATGACGGAGAGGCGGGTAACGGGGAGCTGAGAGCTGAGGGCTGAGAGCTGGGAGCCGGAAGCAATCAGGTCTTTCAAGACGTTGCCGGCCCCGACGCTCGGGAGTTGGTCGACGTCGCCGACGAGGAGCAGGTGCGCGCGCGACGGCACGGCTTGCAGGAGCGCGGCGGCGAGGCGCGAATCGAGCATCGAGGCTTCGTCGACGATGAGAAAATCCGTGGCGAGCGGTTTTTGCTCGTTGGCCTGAAATCCGCCCGCGGCGGCGTCGTAGCCGAGCAAGCGGTGAATCGTGGTAGCGAAGCCACCGGTCGTCGCGGAGAGTCGCTGGGCGGCGCGGCCGGTGGGCGCGGCGAGATGCACGCGGACTTTCTTGGCCTTCAGAATTTCGACGAGCGCGCGCAGGATCGTGGTCTTTCCCGTGCCGGGCCCGCCGGTGAGGATCGAGAGTTTGTGGGCGAGGGCGTGCTGGAGCGCGGTGCGTTGGAGCGCGGCAAATTCGAAGCCGGCTTTCTTTTCCGCCCACTCGACGGCCGCGGCGGTTTTGATCGGGGGCAAACCACTGGCGACGCGCGTGAGGCGGGCGACGGTGGCGGCGATTTTTTGCTCGGCGCGGTCGTGGTGCGGGAGCTGGATGTGCGCGGAACCGGGCAGCGCGGCGCTGGGCGCCGCGAGTTGAGAGTTGAGGGTTGAAAGTTGAGAGGCGGAGCCGGCGGCGGTGGTCGGACCTGCGTGTTTCAACTTCGGGCTTTCCACTTTCAACTGCGCCGGCGCACCGGCGCTGATAGGCCAGTGACGGACGAGGGACTTGTTTTCCACGAGCGCGGCGATCCGGGCTTCGACAAGTTTCGAATCGGTCTCGAGCAATTGCGCGGTGTGGTCGCGGAGATCGGCTTCGCGGTAGGCGGTGTGCCCGTCTTCCTGCAGCGTCTCGAGCGCGTAGATGATGCCGGCGTCGAGCCGCGGCGGGGCGTCGTTGGCGAAGCCCAGGTTGATTGCGATGCGGTCGGCGGTTTTGAAACCGATGCCATCGATCTCGCGGGCGGCGCGGTAGGGTTCGGTCGTGAGGATGCGCTTCGCCTCGGAACCGAAATGCTTCACCAGCTTCAGGCACTGCGAGGGCGTGACGCCGTAGGTCTGGAGAAAAATGTAGAGCTCGCGCTCGGTGCGCTTGGCGTCCCACGCCTGTTTGATCGCGGTGACGCGTTTTTTCCCGATGCCATCGACTTCGCGGAGCCGGCCCGATTCCTCGCTGAGCACGCGAAACGTGTCGGTGCCGAACACATCGACGATCTTGTTGGCGTAAACTTTGCCGATGCCGGGCACGAGACCGCTGCCGAGATATTTGCGGATGCCGTAAACGCTCGCGGGCAGCTCGCTCTTGAACGCGGCGATCTTGAACTGCGCGCCGTGCTGCGCGTGGCGGGTCCATTCGCCGGAGAGGTGCAGCGTCTCACCGCATTCCACACTCGGCAGCGCGCCGACAATCGTGACGAGCTCAGGGCGGGCCTTGGATTCAGTTTGCGCGGCGGGCGGCGCATCCGGCCGGAACTCCGCGATCGTGTAGTGGTTTTCCTCGTTGTGAAAAATGATCCGCTCCAGGACGCCGGTGAGCGTGACGGACGGAGCTGCTATGGCGGTGGCCAAGGGAAACGGGTGCGAATACAGCCGCAGTTACGCCGCCTGCCAGTCTTCGCACTTGAGGCCGGGCACGCGGGCGAACTCGCGCAGGTTATGCGTGACGACGGTCGCGCCGAGGCGCAGCGCCTGCGCGGCGATGAGCAGATCGTAGGGGCCGATGATCTGACCGCGCCGCTCCAGCGCGGTGCGCAACTGACCGAACCGAGTGGCGTCGGCGATGGAGAACGGCTCGTTGGGCAGGGTCGCGACGAGTTCGTCGAGCCGCGCGCGCTGGCGGGCCGAACCGCCCTTGGCCGCGCCGTGTTCCAGTTCAGCCACGACAATCGCGGACAGGCGCAGCGAAGGAGCGGCGGCCAGCCAGCGCTGCACTAGCGCCTCGTGGCCGCGCATAAAGTGCGAGCAGGCGTTGGTGTCGGGCAGAAACATGCCTACCAGTTGAAATCGCGTGGCACATCGCGCCCACGCACGGGTTCACGCAGGGGAAAATCGGGGCAGGAGCCGGCGAGCCGGGCGAGTTTTTTGCGCAGGTCTGCCGGATCGTTATGCGGGTGGATCTGGACCACACCTGCCTTGGTGCGGCGGAGCGTGACGGTCTTGCCGGGAAAGCGAAACTCCTTGGGCAGGCGCACGGCTTGGGAGCCGCCGGTGGTAAAAAGCTTGGCGGTTTTAGTCACGTAGCTACGGTGTAGTTATGGTGCGGGGCGTCAAGGCCGCTGGGTCGTGCGCGCCACTCAGCAGACTCAAACAGATTCAAAACCGTCCATTCATAAAATCATGTCCACGCCCGTGCCCAGCCAGTATCTACCGCTCATCCAGCTTGCGATCACGCCGGTGATTTTGATTTCAGGCGTGGGAGCGCTGATGCTCACGCTGACGAATCGCATGGCTAGGATTGTCGATCGCACGCGGACGCTGGCGGGTCAGGTGCGCGGCGCGGCGGCGGGAGAAAGGGAGCACTTCGAGACCCAGCTCGAGATCATGTGGCGGCGCGCGAAGCTCGTGCGGCGGGCGGTGATGTTTGCCGGGTTGAGCATGTTGCTCTCATGCCTGCTCGTGATGGTGATCTTTGTGGACGCAACCGTGCAGCGGGAGTTTGGCCTCGAAATTGTGGTGTTCTTCGTCGCAAGCATTGCGGCCCTCATCGCGGCGCTGCTCTCTTTCCTGCGCGACATCGTGGTGTCGCTGCACGCGCTGCGGCTGGAGGTCGAACGGGCGCGGCGGACGGCGGCGGCGTAATCGTGTCGTTTGGGTTGTCGGTAGGCCAGCGCGCTTGCGCGCGCTCCGATCAGCGCCCGCAAGCGGGCTGACCTACGCAGGCACCTTTCAGTCCAACGCCGCCCGCAATTCGATGAGATTGGGAAACACCGCGTCGGCTTCGGCGGCCCGAAGTTGCGTGGCGTCATGCGTGCCGGTGGTGACGCACCAGCAGGGGAAGCCGCCGTTGTGCGCCGCCTCGACGTCGAATGGCGAGTCGCCGACGAGCAGCGTGGAGTCTGGGGTCGCGCCGATCGTGGTGAGCACGTGGGTGGCAAACTCGGGCTGAGGTTTCAGCCACGCGGTGTCGCGGGCGCCGAAGATGCCGCGGAGGTAGGGCGTGACGCCGAGGTGCGCACAAATCCGGCGCGCGTGTTCGCCGCGCTTGTTGGTGAAGACCGCGACCGTGACGCCGGCGGCGTGCTGCGCCCGCACCAAATCCATCGCGCCGGGCAAAAGGGTGACGTCCTCCAGTAAAATGGAATCGCTGTAGGCGACGTGCATCGCGACGGCGGCGGCGATATTTTCCGGGGGCAGAAAATGAGCCATGGCCTGATTAATCCCGCCGCCGACCGCCCGGCGCACTTGTTCCATCGTCGGGGCCGGCCGGTCGAATTGCGGCAGCGTGTGACAGTAGGCCCGGTGAATTGTCGTGAAGGCATCGACGAGCGTGCCGTCGAGATCGAGGAGAAGCGTGGCGAAGCGCGGCATGAAGACCCGAGAGATTTGGTTTGGCGCGGCGCGGTGTCACGGGTGAAGTGACGCCAATGCCCGGGAGTTTGGAAACTGGAGACGCCACTGTCACCGCGATCGAAATCGACGGTGGGCTGGACGTTGTGCTGGGCGGCGTGTGGCAGGTGACCGTGCCGCGGCCGACGTGGGGCAAGTTGCTCGCCGGCCGGGAGCCACGCCGCGTGCGCCTGCGGACCGAAAAAATCGAAAAATGGGACACGTCGCTGCTGCTCTTTCTGCTGGAGGCACAGGAGTGGTGCCGGGTCGTGGGCGCGTATTGCGATACGGAGCAACTCCCGGAGAAGATTCGCACTTTGCTGGCGCAATTCACCAAGGCGCGGGAAACGAGCGTGCCCTTCGACCGCTCGGAGAGCTTCCTCACCGGGGTCGGGCACGCGACGATCGAGACGTGGAAGCGCACGCGCGCGGCTTCGACGTTTCTCGGCGAGAGCGTGATTGGGGTGGGGCGCTTGTTGAAGCGCCCGCGGATGTTTCGCTGGCACGACTGCCTGGAGGAGATTCAGCAATGCGGCGCGATGGCCCTGCCAATCGTGGGCCTGATCAGTTTTCTCGTGGGCGCGATCATGGCCTATCAGGCGGCGGTGCAGCTGCGGCAGTTTGGCGCCGATATTTTCGTCGCCGATCTGGTCGGACTTTCGGTGGTGCGGGAGATGGGGCCGATGATGGCGGCCATCATTCTGGCCGGACGCACGGGCGCGGCTTTTGCGGCCACGCTGGCGAACATGAAGGCGAACGAGGAAGTGGACGCCCTGGAGACACTCGGCATCCCCCCCGTGTATTTCCTCGCGCTGCCCCGGCTCGTGGCGCTCACGCTCATGATGCCGCTGCTCGCGCTCTATGCGAACTGCCTCGGCATTCTCGGTGGCATGGCGGTCGGCGCAGGCGTGCTCGATATTCCGCCGGCGGCCTACTGGATTGAGACGCAGAGCATCATTGATCTCTCGGATGTGAGCACTGGGCTGATCAAAGCCTTCGCATTTGGCGTGCTCATTAGCCTCGCGGGTTGTTTGCGCGGTCTGCAGGCCGAGCGCAGCGCGGCGGGCGTGGGCCGGGCGGCGACCTCCGCCGTCGTGACCTCGGTGCTGCTGATCATCGTGGCCGACTCGGTGTTCGCGGTGATCTTCAACTATCTCGGCTGGTGACATCCCGATGAACACCGACCCCAGCAGCATCCCCGCGATCGAGGTGGAGAAACTCCGCGCGGGCTACGATGGCGACGTGGTCCTGCAGGACGTGACCTTTTCCGTGCGGCGCGGCGAAGTGTTTTTCATCATCGGCGGATCGGGCTGCGGCAAGAGCACGCTGCTCCGCCACCTCGTCGGGCTAAACCCACCGATGGCGGGCACGGTGAAGTTTTTCGGCCAGCCCTTCACGCATGCCGCGTTAGCGGACCGGCGCGCGCTGCTGAAATCCTTCGGCATGCTCTTCCAGGGTGGCGCGCTATGGAGTTCGCTCACGCTGCGGGAAAATGTCGCGCTGCCGCTCGAGGAATACACGCCGCTCTCGACCCAAGAGGTAAACGAAATCGCCACGCTCAAACTCGCGCAGGTGGGGCTCAGCGGCTTTGAGGATTATTTTCCGGCGGAGATCAGCGGCGGCATGCGGAAGCGCGCCGGGCTCGCGCGCGCCCTCGCCCACGATCCCGAGATCGTGTTTTTCGACGAACCCTCGGCCGGTCTGGACCCGGTGACGTCGCGCAAGCTCGACGAACTCATCCTCCAGGTGCGTGACACCTTCGGCACGACCATTGTGATCGTCTCCCACGAACTGGACTCGATTTACAGCATCGCCGACCGGGTGATCATGCTCGACCGCGCGGAGAAAGGCATCATCGCCGAGGGCACGCCGCGCGAATTGGCGGCGAACAGTCGTGATCCGCGCGTGTCGGAGTTTCTTCGCCGGGCGGATCGTTCGGCCTCGACCGCGTGAGCGCTTCTTCCTGACCATCATCCCGCATCCTTTTAAACCCAGTCCCGCGTGAAAACCAAAGTCAGCCCCGCCATCGTCGGCGCGTTCGTGATCGGTGCCATGGTGCTCGGCATCGTCGCGCTCTTTGCGTTCGGCGGGTTTAATTTTTTCACCAAACCGCAGCGGTTCGTCGTGTATTTCGACGAATCGGTGCACGGCCTCGACAACGGCTCGGCGGTCAAGTTGCGCGGGGTGCGCGTGGGTCGGGTAACCGATTTGAGTCTGCGCTACGACGAGCAGCGCAACCACTCGGTCGTCGCCGTGACCTGCGAGTTTAGCAAGGATGTGATCAGCGACAACCGCGGCCAGTTGATCAACGTGGCGGATCGCGCGGAGCTTGAGGGGCTCGTGCGCCGCGGGCTCCGCGCGCGACTCGAGGTGCAGGCGCTCGCGACTGGGTTGCTCTTCGTCGGCCTCGATTTTGTCGATCCGAGGGAAAACCCTCCGACGGTGCCGGTCGCCGACACGCGCTACGTCGTCGTCCCCTTCTTGCCTTCGGCGATTGTGGAGTTTCAGGCGAGCGTGACCGAGGTGCTGAGCAACCTGAAAAAGATCGATTTACCCGGCATCTCGAAGGGCATCACGGCGCTGCTCGCGGACACGCGCAAACAACTCGAGGGCGTCGATCTGCGGGGCGTGAGCGAGCAGTGGAAACGCACCGGCGCGCAGGTCGAGGCGCTGGCCACCGGGCCCGACGTGAAACGGACCTTCGACAATCTCAACACCGCGATCGGGGAGTTGCGTGCGACCGTCACCAAGCTCGACCGCCAGATCGAGCCAATCGCGGGCGAGGTGAATGCGACGCTGGGCGAGGTGAAGAAAGCGGTGCAGGCGTTTGCCGAGACCGCCGCCGCCGCGAAGAATTTCATCGCGGCCAACGGCGGCATCGGGGCCGACGTGGCCGAGACGCTCGGCCGGTTCGACGAGGCGGCGGAGGCCGTGCGGCGGCTCGCGGATTTCCTCGAGCGCAACCCGAGCGCGATTGTTTCCGGGCGCAAGGCGGGCGCGGCGACCGGGCCGGCGAGCGCAAAGAAAGCCCCATGAACGCGCGCCTAATTTCCCTTTTCGTCGGGTTCGCGGGGGGCGGAGTCCTTTTGCTTTTGACCGGCTGCAATCTGCTGCCCGAGCCCAAGGCCGATCCCACGCGGTTCTACGTGCTGAAATCGACGGGACCCAGCGCGGCCACGACGCCGAATACCAGTGCCGCCGCGGTGCGGTTGCGGCCCATCGAACTCGCGGATTATCTGCGCACGCGCGCGCTGATCGTCCGGCAGGACAACAACGAGATCGACTTCCGGGATTTCGCGCGCTGGGGCGAGGCGCTCGGGTCCGGTATCACGCGCGTGCTGCGCGAGGAACTGTTCGCGCGCGGCGCGCCGGTCGCGACGGGCGGCATGAAGACCGGCCCGTCCGAGCAAAAAATCGAGCTGCGCATCCGCATCCTCGCGTGCGAAGGCGTCGCCGACGGCAGCGTGCGCTTTCACGCGACGTGGGAACTCCTCGCCATCGGCGGCGTCGCCGCGCGCCGCGGCGATTACAACCCCACGACCCTGCGCTGGGACGGTGCGAACGAAACCACGCTCGCCGCCGCATTGAGCGAGGCGATCGTCGGCCTGGCCGCCGAAATCGCGCCGGCGATCGCGAAGAAGTAGGGGGGCTTTGAAGCGCCCTCGATTTCGAAAGTGGAGAGATTTTTCGGAAGGGCGGGTCACAGACCCGCCCTACTTCACTTCAGCGCCGCGCCGATGCGCTCGAGAGCGGTGACGACGTTTTCGCGGGAGTTGAACGCGCTGATGCGGACGTGGCCTTCGCCGCATTTGCCGAAGCCGGCGCCGGGCGTGCAGACGACCTGGGCCTTGTTGAGCAGCAGGTCGAAAAATTCCCACGAGTCGCGGCCGGTGTTGATCCAGAGGTAGGGCGCGTTGTCGCCGCCGATGCAGGTGAAGCCCCAGCTTTTCACGGCCTCGCGGATGAGCTGGGCGTTGCCGAGGTAGAAATCGATCAGCGCCTTGGTCTGCTGCTGGCCGGCGGCGGTGTAGATCGCGGCGGCGGCTTTCTGGATCGGGTAGGCGACGCCGTTGAATTTTGTGGAGTGGCGGCGGTTCCAGAGCGCGTGGACGGGGTGGGCGTTGCCCGCGGCGTCGTAGGCGACGACGGACTTCGGGACGACGAGGTAGGCGCAGCGCGTGCCGGTAAAGCCCGCGGTCTTGGAGAAGCTGCGGAACTCGAGCGCGACGTCGCGCGCACCCTCGATTTCGTAGATGGAGTGGGGGATTTGCGGATCGCGGATGTAAGCCTCGTAGGCGGAGTCGAAGAGGATGATCGCCTTGTTTTTCTTCGCGTAGGCGACCCACGCGGCGAGCTGGGCTTTCGTGGCGACGGCGCCAGTGGGGTTGTTCGGGAAACAGAGGTAGATGAGATCGGTGGCGACGGACGGGATGGCGGGCACGTAGCCGTTGGCGGGCGTGCTATCGAGGTAGGTGACGCCGGCGTAGCGACCGTCGACGTTGGCGCCGGTGCGCCCGGCCATGACGTTGGTGTCGATATAGACGGGATAAACCGGATCGGGAATGGCGAGGCGGGTGTCGGCGCCGAAAATCTCCTGAATGTTGCCGCAATCGCACTTCGCGCCGTCGGAGATGAAGATTTCGTCGGCCTCGATCTTACAGCCGCGGGCGGCGTAGTCGTGCTGCGCGATGGCGTCGCGGAGGAAGGCGTAGCCCTGCTCGGGGCCGTAGCCCTTGAACGTGGCGCGGGCGCCCATCTCGTCGGTCGCGGCGTGAAGGGCGTCGAGGCACACCTTCGGGAGCGGCTCGGTGACATCGCCGATGCCGAGGCGGATGACGGGTTTCGTGGGATTGGCCGCGACGTAGGCGCTGACGCGCTTGGCGATGTCGCTGAAAAGATAGGAGGCCTTGAGCTTGGTGTAGTTCTCGTTGATGCGGATCATGGCAGAGGAAAGGAGAGGAAGGGTGTGGCGGGAGAAACCGTTGAACAAACGGGCGGCGTGGCGATTGTTCAAGCCCGGGCTTTCGCCTGACGCAGCGCGGGAGAATGTGTTGGAACCGGGCGGAAATCTGCCATCAGATTTTCCCTCATGCCTGCTTTGGCCGAACCATTGCCGCTCCTGCTCGACCTCGCCCACCAACTCGGGCGTGAGGAGCGCAAGCTGGCGATTCTCGGCGAGGGCAACGTGTCGGCGCGCGCGACCGTCGGGACGTTTTGGGTCAAAGCGAGCGGTTCCAATCTCGCGACGCTCTCTTCACTGGGCGTGACCGAGTGTCGCCGCGCGGAGCTTCTCGCCCTCTTGGACAAGAAGAACGTGGCTGACGCGGTGGTGGACGACTTGCTGCTCGCCGCGCGGGTGGAAGCGACGGCGAAGAAACCCTCGGTCGAGGCGATGTTTCACGCGTGGCTGCTCACCCTGCCCGGCGTGAACTTCGTCGGCCACACCCATCCGGTGGCGGTCAACCAGATCCTGTGCACGAAGCACGCGCGCACGTTTGCACAGCGCCGGCTTTGTCCCGACGAGGTCGTGTGCTGCGGGGGCGAGAGCGTGCTCGTGCCGTATCTCGATCCGGGGTTGAAACTCGCGCAGGGCATTCGTGCCGCCGTGGTCGCCTTCATCAAGCGCCTCGGCTGTGCTCCCCGTGTGATCCTATTGGAGAATCACGGCGTGATCGCACTCGGCGCGACGCCAGACGCGGTCCTCGCGGCGACGCTGATGGGCGTGAAGGCCGCGGAAATTTTCGCGGGCGCCGCCGCGCTTTCCGCGGGTAAACCGAATTTCCTCACCGCCGCGCAAGTCGCGCGCATCGCCGGCCGCCCCGACGAACACTATCGCCAGCGCGCGCTCGGTCTCTGATTTGTCTCTCAACTCTTAACCCTCAGCTCTCAACTCCTCCGAAAATGCCCACCTACAAATACGTCAACTTCCTCTGGGATGATGGCAAGGCTGCCTCGCTCGATGGCGTCGGCCGTCTCGTCTATCGCTCCAATCTTCTCGGTAGCGATCAGCGCATCACCAACACCGGCGGCGGCAACACGTCGTCGAAGGTCACCGAAAAGGACCCACTCACGGGTGCGGCGACTGAGGTGCTCTGGGTCAAGGGCTCCGGTGGCGATCTGCGCACGAGCACGCGCGAGAATTTCTCGTCGCTCTACCAGGAGAAGCTCCTCGATATGCAGAAGCTCTACGCGTCGCGCGCAGACAAGGGCCTGAAGGCACCCGCCGAGGACGACATGGTCGGCATGCAGGCGCACGCGACGTTCAACCTGAACCCGCGCGCTTCGTCGATCGACACGCCGCTGCACAGCTTCATCCCCGCGCGCTTCGTCGACCACATGCACCCCAACGCGATCATCGCGATCGCCGCGTCGAAGAACTGCCAGAAGCTCACGCAGGAAATTTTCGGCGGCGAGATGGCCTACGTGCCGTGGATGCGTCCCGGATTCGAGCTCGGGCTCGCGATGCAGGAAATCACCCGCAAGAATCCCGCCGCGAAATCGATCATGATGGGCCAGCACGGGTTCATCTCCTGGGCCGCCGAGGAGAAGGCCTGCTACACCTACACGCTCGACTGCATCGAAAAGGCGTCCGCGTTCATCGAGACGAAATACGCCGCGAAGGGCGGCGATGCCACGGCGTTTGGCGGTGCGAAATACTCGACGCTCGATGAAGCGAAGCGCCGCGCGACGTTCGCCGCGATTCTCCCTTGGTTGCGCGGCCAGGTTTCCAAGGAGAAGCGTTTCATTGGCACCGTGCAGGACGACGCGAAGATCCTGCGCTTCGTGAATTCGAAGGACGCCGCGCGCCTCGCCGAGCTCGGCACGAGCTGCCCCGACCATTTCCTCCGCACGAAAATCAAGCCGCTCTACGTCGATTGGAATCCGCAGGCCGAAGACGCCGCCGCGTTAAAGGCGAAACTCGCCGCCGGCCTCACCGCCTACCGCGCCGACTACGCCTCCTACTACGCGAAGTGCAAACACGCCAACTCGCCCGCGATGCGCGACCCGAACCCGACCGTCGTTCTCATCCCCGGTCTCGGCCTGATTGCGTGGGGCAAAGACAAATCCGAATCGCGCGTGACCGCCGAATTCTACAACTGCGCCGTCGAAGTCATGCGCGGCGCCGAGGCGATCGACACCTACATCGCGCTCCCGCAGCAGGAGGCGTTCGACATCGAGTATTGGCTGCTGGAGGAAGCGAAGCTCAAGCGCATGCCGGCCGAGAAGGAACTCGCGCGCCAAGTCATCATCGTCGTCGGCGCCGGCTCCGGCATCGGCAAGGAGACCGCGCACCGCCTCGTCAAAGACGGCGCGCACATCGTGTGCGTAGACATGAAGGTCGAGACGGCCCAGGTCACCGCGAAGGAAATCACCGACAAATACGGACTCGGTATCGGCGTCGCCGGCACGGGTCTCTCCAACTGCGGCCCGGCCGTCGGCCTCGCTGCCAACATCACCGATCGCGCCAGCGTGCGTGCGATGCTCGACGACGTCGCGCTTGCCTACGGCGGCTTCGATTCCATCTGCGTCACCGCCGGCGTTTTCTGGCCGAGTGACACCACGGGCCACATCCCCGACGACAAGTGGGCCTTCACCTTCGGGGTCAACGTCACTGGCAGCTACATCGTCGGCGACGAAGCCTACAAGACGTGGAAAGAGCAGGGCCTCCGCGGCGCGCTCGTCCTCACCACCTCGGCGAACGCCGCGGTCGCGAAAAAAGGCAGCGTCGCCTACGATTGTTCCAAGGCCGCCGCCAACCATCTCGTGCGCGAACTCTCGATGGAGCTCGCGCCGCTCGTGCGGGTGAACGGCGTCGCCCCCGCGACCGTCGTGCAGGGCAGCGCGATGTTCCCGCGCGACCGCGTCATCGGCTCGCTCGCCAAATACGCCATTCCCTACACCGAAAACGAAGCGACCGAGTCGCTCGTGAAGAAGTTGGCGCAGTTCTACGCCGACCGCACCCTGACGAAAGCGCCCATCACGCCCGCCGATCAAGCCGAGGCGTATTTCCTCCTCGTGTCGCAACGTCTCAGCAAAACCACCGGGCAGATCGTGACGGTCGACGGCGGGCTGCATGAAGCGTTTTTGCGGTAACGAATAGGTTCACGCGGAGGCGCGGAGTTCGCGGAGGAGAAAACTGATTTCTGACTCCGCGCCGTCCGCGCCTCCGCGTGATGCCGGTTTTCACAACCAGCGGTCACGAAATGCACGGCGGCGCGTCTGGCAGGATGCCCATGATTACGACCCGCCTGCTTTCCTGTCTGCTGCTCATCACGGGCTCTCTCACCGCAAAAGATCTCGTGGTTGCGGCTGACGGTTCCGGCGATTTCAAGACCGTGCAGGCGGCGGTCGATGCGGTGCCCGCGAATTCCGAGACGCGCACTACCATTCTCGTCAAACGGGGCACGTATGCCGAACTCGTCGTGATCTCCGCCGAGAAGAAAAAGCTCACGCTCCGCGGCGAGGATCGGAAGCAGACGATCTTCGCGGCGACGAACAACGCCGTGCTCAACCCGCAGCGGCGGGAGATGGTCACGATGCTCGCCGACGATTTTCGACTGGAGAACATCACGCTCCACAATCTCACCCCGAAGGGCGGCTCGCAGGCGGAGACGATTCGCGTGCGCGCGGACCGCGTCGTCTTTGAACGCTGCGACTTCAAGAGCTTCCAGGACACGCTGCGGCTCGACGGTCGCGTCTACGTGCGGGAGTGCTATATCGAGGGCGACGTCGATTTCATCTGGGGCTCCGGCACCGTTTACTTCGACCTGTGTGGCATCTTCGCGGTCCACGACGGCTACCTCGTGCAATCGCGCAACGGCGCAGAAAAATTCGGCTACGTTTTCGTCGACTGCAAAATCGACACCGTCTCCGACCTGAAGCGCTTCGTGCTCGCGCGCATCGACCCCGGCCGGTTTCCGCACAGCCATGTCGCCTTCATCAATTGCGCGATGGGAAAGTTCGTGACGCCCGCGGGCTGGATTTTCGATGGCCCCGGCGCCGCGGCCTCAAAGGAGACGACGCGCTTTTGGGAATTTCAGTCCACCGACCTCACCGGCAAACCGCTCGACATCTCGCAGCGCATCGCCGGCTCCCGCCAGCTGACAGCCGCCGAAGCCGCTCAGCAACGCGACCTCGCGCGCATTCTCGGTGGCGCTGACGGCTGGAACCCCCGCGCTCCATCCAGGTAGCGAGGGGCGAACGCGGTGGGAGGGCGCGTCCACGTGCCCGCAGGGGCAATCCTTGATCGCGAACGAATGTGGGCACAGGGACGTGCCACCCGCCCAGCAGGCGATGTCTGCCGCACGAGACTCAGAATCCATGACGCTTCTGGGCCTGAAATTCCTCCGGCAAATGGAGTCGGGAAATCGGGGCAGTCGTCTGCGTTGCGTTGCCCCCGCCGAACTGTCCACTCTGTCTCACCCCATGAACCGTCGCTCCTTCCTCCACTCCACCGCGGCCGCTGGCGCGCTCGCCACCTTTGCCATCAAGTCGACCGGCGCCGAAAAATCCGGCCGCAAATACCGCACCGCGATTATCGGCTGTGGCTGGTGGGGCGGAAATATCCTCGGCGAAGCCATGGCGAGCGGACAGTGCGAGGTGGTCGGCCTCTGCGACGTCGACGACCGTCAGATTGCTGCCCACGCCGCGAAAGTCGCCCAAGTCACCAGCGACCAGCCGCGCAAATATCGCGACTACCGTGAGCTCCTCGCGAAGGAAAAGCCCGAGATCGTAATCGTCGCCACGCCCGATCACTGGCACGCGTTGCCGACGATTGCGGCCGTGAAGGCCGGTGCGCATGTCTACGTTGAGAAGCCGATCGCGCACACGATCGCGGAAGGGCAGGCGATGGTCCGCGCGGCGCGCGCGGCGAATCGCGTGGTCCAGGTCGGCACGCATCGCCGCTCGTCGCCGCATTCAGTCGTCGCCCGCGACTTCATTCGCTCCGGCAAGGTCGGCCAGATCGGCATGGTGCGTTGTTTCGTCAACTCCGGGGGCACCGGTCCCGAGCAGCCTTTGCCCACCCAGCCGATTCCGGCTGGACTCGACTGGGATGCGTGGTGCGGCCCCGCTCCGGTGCGGCCGTTTAACGGCACGGCTAACAACCGCGGCATTCACCCCCGCGGCTTCCGCCAATACCTCGACTACGCCAACGGCACCATCGGTGACTGGGGCATCCACTGGTTCGATCAAGTCCTCTGGATCACGGGAGAAAAATGGCCGACGAAAATTTTCTCCACCGGCGGCCGCCCAATCAAAGGCGCGCCCGTGCTCACCGCGAATGAGCAGACGACCGACGCGCCCGACCACCAGCTCGCCAACTTTCAGTTCGAGAAATTTTCCCTCGCGTGGGAAGCGCGCGCCTTCGGCGGCAACAACGTGGACAAAGGCGAGGGCGTCGGCTGCTACTTTTATGGCACCAAGGGCATCTTCCGCCTTGGTTGGCGGAGTGGCTGGACGTTCATCCCCGCGAACGACAAAGAGCCGACCCTGCACGAAGACGCGAAGCTCAATCCGCCCGACGACCAGAACATCCGCGAACTCTGGGCTGACTTTCTCGATGCGATCAAAACCGGGCGACGCCCGATTTCCGACATCGAGGAAGGCCACCGCTCGACCAACTGTTCGCTGCTGGCGATGATCAGTCTTCGCCTCGGCCGCAGCGTCGAGTGGGACGGGGCAAAGGAAATAATCATCGGCGATCCTGAGGCGACGAAGCTCATGCGCCGCGCGTATCGCATGGGTTGGGAATATCCGACGTAGCTCGTGTGCGCGGGATGGTTCGTCGGGCCGACACGCGTGAGTTAATCCTTTCCGTGTCGTTCGCGCACTGAGTAACTCAGCGTATGCAGCGCCGCCAATTTCTCCTCGCCTCCGCCGCCACCGCTTCGCTTGCCGCCGTGGGCTCGCGAGCCAACGCCGCGGTCTCGTCGCCGTCAGGCGCGAGCGCCGCCGATGACACTCTCCGCGCGATCATCCGCGCGCACGACGAGCAGATTCCCAAGCTGCTCGCCCAGCAGGAGCGTCGCGCCGGCCACCGCTGGTTCGGCGGAATCGCCAACGAATTCGGCATCCACACCGTCGCCGGCACCAATGGCTTTGTCGCCGCCCTCGCGGCCGCCGCGTGCGCGCCCGGCTCCAAATATTTCGGCTCCGTGGCCCTCGTTGAGCCGATGCTCGCGGGTCTCCGCTACATGCTGAAGGCGCAGCACGCCGACGGCACGGTGGATTATTACGCGACCAACTTCCACTCGCCGCCCGATCTGGCATTCATCCTTGAGGGCTCGTGTCCCGCGCTGATGTTGCTGCGCGCGAGTTCCACGCGGGAGTTTGCCCCGGTGGCGGCCGAGCTGACGACGTTTGTCAAACGCGCTGGGGACGCCCTCGTCGTCGGCGGCGTGCATACGCCGAACCACCGTTGGGTGGTCTGCGCGGCGCTTGCGTGGGTGAACGCGCTCTTCCCCGACGCCCGCTACGTCGCGCGGATCGACCAGTGGCTCGCGGAAGGCATCGACCTCGATCCCGACGGGCAATACACGGAAAAATCCACCACGGTCTATTCGCCCATCGTGGATCGCGCGCTCATCACCGTGGCGCGTTTCCTCAATCGCCCCGCGCTCCTCGAGCCAGTGCGGAAGAATCTCGAGATGACGCTCTTCTACGTCCACCCCGACGGCGAGGTCGTGACGGAGGCCTCGCGCCGGCAGGATCGCGCCACGCGCGGCAGTATGGCGCGCTATTACTATTCCTACCGCACGCTCGCGCTCCGCGATGGAAACGGCCGCTTCGCCGCGATGTGCCGCCAGATCGAGCGCAGTGTGGCGCCGCGCCATCCGGGCGAACTCGCGGTGTATCTCACCGAGCCGGAATTCGCGCGCGCGCTCCCGGCCGATGCGCCGCTGCCGACCGATTACGCAAAGGTGTTCGCGCACTCGAGCCTCGCGCGCATCCGCCGCGGTGGCGCGAGCGGCACGATCCTCGCGGGCAACACGACCCTCTTTTCTTTCCGCAAAAATTCCGCGGCCTTGGAGGCGGTCCGCCTTGCGACGGCCTTTTTCGGCAAGGGCCAGTTTGCGGCCGATGCTCTCGAGGTGCGCGAGGGGCGCTACATTCTTCGCCAGGAACTCGACGCTCCCTATTTCCAGCCGCTCACAAAAGATCAAATCGCGAATGGCGAGCACACCAAGATGGCGCCCAACGGCACGCTCGCCACGAACAGCAAGGCCCTCCGCGCGCGTTCCGAAGTGCAGACCCTCACCGCTACCGTCGACGTCACGGAGGCCGGCGGAAAATTCTCCCTCGCGTTCTCGATCCGCGGCACCGAGCACGTGCCGGTCGTCATCGAGCTCGCGTTTCGACCGGGCGGCACGCTGCACGGGGTCGAGCCCGTCGCGGACATTAAAGATGCATTCTTCCTCCGCTCCGGCACCGGCCGCTACGTGTTGGGGGCCGACGCGATTGAGTTTGGGCCGGGCATGGTTGAGCATACCTATACGCAACCGCGTGGTGCGCTGCCGAAGTGGGATGGCCAGAGCGTGTATCTCACGGGCGCGACGCCCTTCGATTTCACGCTGAAAATATCCTGATGTTTATGGCCGCAAACAGGCGCAAGAAATCTATGGCTCCGCTCCACCCGTGCGTAGCGCCGATAGGCGCTCGGAATATTTCCTCTGCGAAAAGAAACAACTTTTGCGCCTTTTTGTGGCTAACCTGCCTTGTGGCCTTGGCTCCGTTCGCGGACCGGCTTCACGCCGCCGCGCCCAACATCCTCTACATCCTCGCCGACGACATGGGGGTGGGCGACATCGCCGCGTTAAATCCAAAATGCGCCTGGCCCACGCCGCACCTCGACCGGCTCGCGCGCGAGGGGATGATTTTCTCCGATGCGCACTCGGCGTCGTCGCTCTGCACGCCGAGCCGCTACGCGCTTCTCACCGGGCGTTACGCGTGGCGCACGAAACTTAAGAAAGGCGTGCTGCAAGGCTATAGCCCGCCCCTCCTCGAACCCGGCCGCGTCACGGTCGCGGATTTTCTCCGGCGGCAAGGCTACGCGACGGCGGTGTTCGGCAAGTGGCACCTCGGGCTGGAGTGGGCCAAGCGTGGCGCGCAGTCGGAGGACGTGGATTTTTCCAAACCCTTCGCCGCCGGACCGACGGCGCACGGCTTCGATCGCTTCTTCGGGCTCAGCGCCTCGCTCGACATGCCGCCCTACGTGTGGCTCGAAAATGACCGCGCTCCGCTCGTGCCCACGGCCACCATCGCCGACAGCCCGGCGCCTAAACTTTGGCGCGGCGGACCCATTGCGGGCGATTTCCGCATGGAGGAAGTCCAGCCGCGCCTCGTCAAAAAAACCCTCGCCTACCTCGGCGAGCGCGCCGCCGCGCGCGACGGGAAACCGTTTTTCCTCTACCTGCCGCTGGCCGCGCCGCACACGCCGGTGCTGCCGACGGGCGGTTTCGAGGGCAAAACTGGCACGACACCCTATGGTGATTTCGTCGCGCAGATCGACGACGACATCGGCCTCATCCTCGCGGCACTCGATCGGCTGGGCCTCGCGAAAAATACGCTGGTGATTTTTACCGCCGACAACGGCTTCGCGCCGCCTGGGGGGCTCACCGCGCTGCAAAAAATTTCCCACGACCCCGGCGCCGGCCGTCGCGGCTACAAAGCCGATCTCTTCGAGGGTGGCCACCGCGTGCCGTTTCTCGCGCGCTGGCCCGGCGTCACGCCCGCCGGCGCGCGCAGCGATGCGACCATCGGCCAGCTCGATCTGTTCGCCACGTGTGCGGAAATCCTCGGCGTGCCGCTCCCCGCCACCGCCGCCGAGGACAGCGTGAGTTTCCTTGCGCACTTGCGCGGCGAAGAATCCGCGCCGCGCCGCGCGCTGCTCGTGAATCACTCCGCCGACGGCGAGTTCGCGATCCGTGACGGTAAATGGAAACTACTCCTCTGTCCCGGCTCCGGCGGCTGGAGCGCGCCCACCGCCACGCCGAGCCAGTGGTTGCCCGTCGAGCCCGCCGATCTCTCAAAGCTGCCGCCTTTTCAGCTCTACGATCTTGCCGCCGATCCGGCTGAAACGAAAAATCTCGCCGCCGCGCAGCCCGAAATCGTGCAGCGTCTCGGCCGCCAGTTGCGCGATGTGATCGAGCGCGGCCGCAGCACGCCCGGTGCGCCGCAACCCTTTGACCCGCGCGGTTGGCCGCAGCTCGGCTGGATGAAATCCTTTACCCCATGAAAACTCCGACCCGAATCGCCGCGCTATTCATCGCGCTTGTTTTCGCCGGCACCGTCTTCGCCCAACGGCCCGCGCCGCTCTATCCCGACGTCGCGCCGGTCCTCTCCCTCGAAGCGCTGCGCAAAGTTTCGCTGCCGAACACCACCATCGAATCCGTCGTTGCCGATGAGAAGGAAGGCTCGGTGCGCATCACCGCAATCGTCACGCATCCGCCGGCGAAGGATCGCGTCACCGTGTGGGTCGCGCTGCCGTTGAAAAATTGGAACGGCCGTTTTCAGGGCAATGGCGGCGGCGGGTTTGTCGGTGGTTCTGCCGGTAGTCTGCGCGGGCCGGTCACGCAGGGCTTTGCCACGGCCGCGACCGACACCGGTCACGAGGGCGGCAGCGGCAGCTTCGCCCTACATGCCAGCGGCCGCCTCAACTGGCCGGAAATCCGCGACAACGCTTACCTCGGCATCCACGAGATGACCGTCGTCGGCAAGGCGCTCACGCAGGCGTTTTACGGCAAGCCGCCACGCTACTCCTATTTCATCGGCAGCTCGACGGGCGGACGCCAAGGCCTGATGGAGGCGCAACGCTACCCCGAGGACTACGATGGTATTTTCTCCGGGTGCCCGGCGGTGAACTGGGCGCGGATGGTGCCGGGAACCTGCTGGGCTCAGGCCGTGATGCGCGAGGCGAACCATTTCGTTTCCAAAGCCAAGCTCGACGCCGCTACTGCCGCCGCCGTGGCCGCGTGCGATGCCGCCGACGGCGTGACCGACGGCGTGATTGACGATCCACTCCACTGCACGTGGGACCCGAAGGCATTCGTCGGCACCAAGGTCGGCGACCAAGTGTTCAGCGCGGCCGATGCCGACGTGCTCCGTCAAATTTGGGACGGCGCGCGGACGCGCGCCGGGAATTTTCTTTGGCATGGCTACACGCGCGGCACGAACCTCTCCTCCGTCGCCGGCACCGAGGGCGCGCCGCTGGCCGGCAAGCCGTTCAGCATCGCGCTCGACTGGGTGAAGTTTTTCCTCGCGCAAAATCCGAACTACGACGGCACCACGCTCACCCGCGACGAATACGAACTCTTCTTCAGCCAGTCGGCTGAGCTCTTCGGCCCCGTCTTCAGCGCCGACAACCCCGACCTCACCCGCTTCCGCGACCGCGGCGGCAAACTATTGATTACGCACGGTCTCGCCGATCAACTTATCCCACCGCAGAGCACGATCGAGTATTACGAGCGCGTGCAGCGGCAGATGGGCGGCGCGGAGAAGGCCGCGGAATTCGCGCGCCTCTTCCTCGTGCCCGGCGTGGATCACGGTTTCCGCGGGGCCGGCCCGACCCCGCAGGGCACGCAGGCCGCCCTCATCCGCTGGGTCGAGGAGGGCAAGGCGCCTGACCGGCTGCTTGGCGAAGTGAAGGATGCGTCGGGCAAAGTCCTGCGCACGCGCCCGCTGTTTCCGTTTCCCCAGTTTGCCAAATACACCGGCATCGGCAACCCGGATGACGCGGCAAATTTCATCGTCGCCACTCTGGCGAAATGAACGGAGCGACGGCTTTCCAGCCGTCGACAAATGGGACGACGATTGGAAACGTCGTCGTTCCATCACGACGCAGCGATGACGCCAAAAATCCTCGGCCTCGGCGAAATCCTCTGGGACTTGCTGCCGTCCGGCGCGCAGCTCGGCGGCGCGCCCGGTAACTTTGCCTACCACGCCCGTGCGCTCGGCGCGGAGGCTGGCATCGTGACGCGGGTGGGCGACGACGCGCTCGGCCGCGAGATCCGGGCGCGGCTGGCCGCGATGGAACTGCCGCTCGACCTCGTCCAAATCGATCCGACCGGGCCGACGGGGAGCGTGACCGTGAAGCTAAATGCCGCCGGCGTGCCCGACTTCACAATTCACGAGGGCGTCGCATGGGATCGGCTGGAATCCACTGCCGCCGCGCGGAGTGCAGCGCAGGCTGCGGATGCGGTTTGTTTCGGTAGCCTCGCGCAGCGCGCCGAGCCGGCCCGCACGACGATCCTTGAACTCGTGCGGCAAACGCCCGCCGGCGCGCTGCGGATCTTCGACGTCAATCTCCGCCAGCATTACTTCTCCCGCGCCGTGATCGAAGGATCGCTGCGACTCGCAAATGCCGCAAAGCTCAACGACATCGAGCTACCCGTGCTCGCGGAAATGTTCGGCCTCAGCGGCGACGTGCGCGCCCAAATCGCCGCTCTTGCGGCGTGCTTCGAGTTGCGGGTCGTGGCGCTGACGCTCGGTCCGCGCGGCAGCCTGCTGTTCCGGGACGGTCAATTCTCCGAATGCCAGCCGCGCCCGGTGAAAGTGGTCGACACCGTTGGGGCCGGCGATGCGTTCACTGCGGCGATGACGCACGGGCTGCTGCGCAACATGGACCTCGAGGCGATTAATTCTGCGGCGAGTGAAGTCGCGCGCCACGTGTGTTCGCGCGCGGGTGCCACGCCGCCATTGCCGGCCCACCTCACGCAGATGTTCCCGGCTCGTTGAACCGTTGATCCACCCATGAAGTGCACCTCACTGATCCAGTTGTTCGCCGTCGGAGCGGCGGTTGCCTTGGGTGCCGACCGAGTGACCCGACCTCACTCCGACGGCGTGATCTTCGCGATGCGGGTGGGGAGGAGGACGTAGAGGGCGCCGTCGGGGCCGGTGATTACGTGGCGGATTTTGCCGAGGCCCTTGAACAGGACTTCCTGTGCGGTGACCTTGCCGTCCTTGATTTCGATACGGCGGAGTTCTTCGCCGACGAGCGAGGCGAGGAACAGCTGGTTCTTCCATTGCGGGAATTTGTCGCCGGTGTAGAAGTTGATACCGCAGGGCGCAATTGAGGGGACCCAGTAGGCGAGGGGTTGCTCCATGCCGGCTTTGGCGGTGCCTTCGCTGCCGGGGAAAGCGACGCCGGAGTAATCCATGCCCCAGGTTATGATGGGCCAGCCGTAGTTTTTGCCCTTCTCGACGAGGTTGAGTTCGTCGCCGCCGCGCGGGCCGTGCTCGGCGTCGAAGACCTGGCCGGTCACGGGATGAATCGCGAGGCCCTGCGGGTTGCGGTGGCCGTAGCTCCAGATCGACGGGACGGCTTTCGGGTCATTGACGAACGGATTGTCGGCGGGCACGCGGCCGTCGTCGTGCAGGCGGTGGACTTTGCCGTTGGGGCGGGCGGTGTCCTGCGCCATCATGGCCTGGCCGCGCTCGCCGATGGTGAAGAAAATGTAGCCCTTCCCGTCGAAGGCGATGCGGCCGCCGAAATGGACGCCGCCGGCCTTGATGTAGTGCTCGAGCTTGCCCTGGAAAATCGTCTGCTGCTCGACGAGCGCGCCTTCCTTGCTGATTTTTCCGCGAATGATGCGCGTGAGGCTGACGGCTTCGCCGGCAGAGTTTTTCTGCGGATCGCTGAAGGAGAAATAGACCCAGCCGTTCTTCGCAAAGTCGGGATGCGGGACGACATCGAAGATGCCGGCCTGGCCACCGGTGTCAGCGAGCGGCACGCCGATCAGCGGGCGCTCCGCGAGCTTGTCCTTGTCGATGAGGTAAACGAAGCCGCGTTTCTCGGTCATGATCGCCTGCGTGGGCGAAAGGAACGCGAGGGACCACGGCTCCTTCACGGCGGGAACCCAGGTGTTGAGCTGGTAGCCGTGGAGCTGGCTCTTGACGGTGAGGGACTCGGCGGGCTTGGGGAACGAGGTGTTTTCGCGCAGGTATTTCGCGCGCATCTCGTGGATGTAAACGACCATGGCGCGGATTTCCTTCTCGGGAATCGCGGCACCCCAGGGCGGCATGCTTTTCTCCGGGAAACCGTTGCGGATGCTCTTGGCGATGCTCTCGTCGTCGCCGCCGTGCAGCCACACATCCTTGAGCATCGTGGGGGCGGATGCGCCCTCGAGATTTTTGCCGTGGCAGGTGGCGCACAATTCCTGATAGCGCTGGGCGACGGTGCCGGTGCGGACGGCCTGGGCGGAAACGAAGCCGGGGAAAACGAAGCCGGCGAGCGCGAGGAGGGCGAGGGAGCGAGGGAGGGAACGCATGGGAAAGGTGAAGGAAAGCGGAACGGTGGTCAGGTGAGCGCAGGACGTAGGAGCGACGAAAAAAGCTCGCGGCGATGCAATGCGGGCGCGTCGCCTAAGGGGAAACGCGCGTGGTCGCACGGTTCCCCGCCGCTGCCGGCTCGTGCACGATCCGCAGCGTGTGCAGCAGCCGCGCAAGTGCCGCGCGCGGCGGATCGCCGAGGAGGGAGAGCTGGATCCAGTTGCGCGCGAGCATGTGGCTGCTGCGGAAATTCAGCGCGAAGCCGCGCTGTTCCAATTCCTCGCCGAGTTGCGCCGCGGTGATCGGACCCTCGATCGCGAGCGTGATCCCGGCGGGGCACGCGGCGTGATCGGGGGCGAGCAGCGTGAAGCCGCGGGCACGTAGCTCCTCGCGGAGCCAGCGGGCGTTGGTGGCAATGCGCTGGATGCGCTCGGGCGTCGCCAGCGTGACCGCAGTGGCGAGGGCGGCCATGAGATTGGAGGAGTGCGTGTGCGGCGCGCTGGCGTGCGCGGCCCAGTGGCCGAGGTCGATGTAGCTCGGCAGCCGGTCGGGCTCGGGGCGCGGATTATAGTCGTGAAACACCAGCGCGAGTCCGGGGTAGGCGCCGAGGCCCTTGCCGCTCGTGCCGGTGGCGAGATGCACGCCGCGCAAATCCACGGGCAGCGCGCCAATCGAGCTGATGCAGTCCACGCAAAGATTTAACCCGTGATCCGCGGCGAGTTGTTTCAGTTCGACGAGGGGATTGAGGATGCCCGTGGAGGTCTCGTGGTGGACGAACCACACCCAACCACCGCGCGGCACGCGGGCGACAAACGCCTGCACCTGCTCGAGGTCAAAGGTGTCGCCCCAAGGCAGCCGCATCCAGTCGAAGCGCAGACCGCCGCGCTTCGCCTCGCCGGCGAGGCGCTCGCCAAATTCGCCGTTGGAAAGCACGAGCCCGGTCGTGTCACGCAACCCGAGTTGCGCCGCGACGACGGCGGTGCCGAGCGAGGCGGAACCCGCGAGCACCTGCACATCGCGCGCGCCGGTGAGCCGGCAGAGCCCGGAGCGGAGCCCGGCGAGCAGATCGAGAAACGCCGGACTGCGGTGCGAGATCGCGGGGCCGGTGAACGCGGCGTCGACCTCGGGCGAGGTGAGCACCGGGCCGGGCAGGAGATTGAGCGGGCGGGTCGCGTCGCGGTCGCCCGTCAGGACATCGCGGAAAACAGCGCTGCGTTCGGTCGCCTGCCCAAAGGCCTCGAACGTGAGATACATCGGCTGGTATTGCGCCCCGGCACTGCCGACGAGCGGGCCGAAGAGTGTGCACCCGAGGTGGCGGTAGAGTTTCAACTGCCGCGTCGTCCCCGACAGCACCGCGAGATCGTAGCCGTCGTCGAGGCACTGGCGGACGACGCGCTCGAAGAATTCGACGAAGACCGCCGTCTTGCGGAACTCGGGCACGACCGCAAGGAGGCGGGCCTCGATCGGTTTGCGGCCGGCGGGGAGATGGGCGTCGAGATTGGGCACTTTGCTATCGAGCGAGAACGGCCGCCGGGCGCGCAGGGCGACCATACCGACGAGGTCGCGGCCGTTGAGCGCGATGAGGTATTTGTTCTCCGCGTGAAATCGATCGACGAGCCGACCCTCGGGGTTGGGCGCGTGCTGCGGGATCTCTTCCACGAAGGTCCGGTAGTTGAGCCGATGGATCTGCTCGAATTCCCACTCTTCCGTGGCGACCTTGATCCTCAACGTGGGGGTAGTGGGTTTCATATCAGGGGTTTGAAGTGGGCGGCGGGGCGGAAATGAAATGCGACCGATGGGCGAAGGCCACAATGCCAAATGTGACGAACGTGAGCACCCCCGCGGGCGCCGACTTGGTCGAAAACCAAGTGGCGACCGGCAGCAGCAGCACACCGAACAGCCCCGAGGGCACCCGCCGCCGCGTAAGTCCCCACGCTGCGCCCGCGATCAGCAGGCAGGCCCCGAGGGCGAGCGGGGCGAGCACGAGCCACGCGCCGAGCAGCGGACCGAGGCCCTTGCCGCCGCGAAAGCCCATCAACACGGGCCAAATGTGCCCGACCACGACCGCGAGCACCGCCGCAAATTCCCAGCCGCTGTCCAACCCCGCCCAACGCGCGGCGAACGCGGCGAGCGCGCCCTTCAAGGCGTCGAGCGCAAGCACCAAGGCAAACCCGCCGCCGCCGAGCACCCGCGCGGCATTGGTCGCGCCCGTCGCGCCGCTGCCCACGGCACGCACATCCTTGCCGGTGCGGAGTCGCACCAACCAATAGCCGGGTGAAACCCCGCCGAGGAGATAGGCGGCGGGGACGACGAGCCATGGCAGCGAGTTCATCGGATGCAGCGGAACCGGCGCAACTATTACGAGCGGGCCAAAACCTCCCCCGCCAAGGCGGCGAGGACGCGAAACGAAGGGGCGCGGGAGGTTTGGATGAGATTGCGAATCAAGTCAGGAACGGCTGGGGGATTACCTTCTGCGCGAAAACCCGAGGCGCGGCAAGACAGGGTTACGGTTTTTGGTGACGCAAAAAAGCCCGACGTCGTTTTGACCTCGGGCTCGGAAAGCGACGCGAAGCGCGCGGCTTAGAAGTTGAACGTCGTGCTGAACGTGATCTTCCGGGGGTTGATGTAGTAGAAGCTGTTGTCGGTTTGGCGCAGTGGGTTGGCGCCGACGCCGCCCTCATTGTAGGTGCCGTAGCTGGTAATCACGAGGTCCTTGTTGTTGAAAAGATTCGAGACGTTGAGCTGGAAATGGCCGCGAATCTTGTTGCTGAACCGATAGTCGTAGCTGGCGTGCATCGTCGCCTCAAACGTCGCGGGCGCGTAGAGGTAGTCGAACGCGGCCTCGCGGATCTGGGTGGCAGTGGGTGCGTTCGTGGTGAACTTCAGCCGCGCGTCGCGATTACCAATCTTCCGGGTGCTCCGGTGATTGCCGCCACCGCCGATGTTCAACCCCTTGAGCGGCCCCGTGGAAAAATTATACGTGCCGTAGAAGTTGGTGCTGTGCCGGAATGTGCTGTTGGTGGTCGCGCCCTTGGCGATACCCTCGAGGGCATTGTTGATCGTGAGAATGTCGGCCCGGATCTGGGCGGCATTCGGGAGGGCGGCGTTGTTGCCGGCGGCCGTCCAGGCCGCGAGGTTGGCGGCGACGTAGGCCTGTTGACCGGGGCGCTGCTGGATGATCGTGGCTTCGGGACGGGCGTGGTTGGCGGTGAGGCGGAGATTGGGGATCGGGTTCGCGACGATTTCCGCTTCCCAGCCCTTGGCCTCGATGTCCTCGGTGTCGCGGTAGTTGAAGTTGATCTTGTTGTCCTCCGTTGCGCCCAGGTTGGTCCAGATGCGGCGGATTTCGGTGAGATTGCCGCCGCCGAGGATGCGGTCGACCTGGGAGGACTCGTAGCGCGTGAGCACGGCGTAGAGTTTGTTCTGCGCGAGGGAGAACTTTACGCCGAGGTCGGAGCCCTTGCCCTTCGGCGGGGTAAAGCCGGAGCCATCGTATTTATTTACGCCCGAGGTGGGGAGGCCGAAGTTTTCCGAGTAGTTGGCCTGCAGGCCGAGCCACGGGAGCACGTAGAGGACGCCGCCAATGTTGGAGCTGGTCACGCCGACTTTCTCGTTCTGCTCGTAGCCGGGACGATTGGCTTTGATCGAGGGATCGAAGCCGCCGTAGATCGAGTAACCGGTGATCGGGTCGTTGGTGTATTGCTGGATGATGCGGCGCTTGAGCGTGTCGCGGCGCAGGCCGGCCAACACGGACAGGCGGTCGTGGAAAAATGTGCTGTTGGAAACGAGCTGGGTATAGGTGAGGTCTTTGTGCTCTTTGCTGCCGAAGCCGATGTCGGCATATTTGAACGTGGCGCCGGGGACGGACGGAGGCTGGTCGCCGACCGCATACTTGAAGGGCTCGTCCCAATACACGCGATAGCGGACGATATTGCGGGCATCGGTGACGAGCGGCACGAGCGGATTGGCGACATTGCGCATGCGGCGCTGCCACATTTCGAAGCGTTCGGGGCGGAATCCGCCGATCATACTGAAGCGCTGTTTGAGGTCGAAAGCCTTGGGCCAGTCGAATTTGTAGGTGGTGAGGAAACGCACGTCCTCCACCCGGTTGTCCTGATATTGGATTTGCTGGTCGATATCGGCGAACGCGATGCCGAACTTGGGGTTGAGCTGGCCGTTCGGGAGCAGGCGGTTGACGTCGATCCGGCGGTCGGTCGCACGGCTTTCGGTGTTCTTGGCCTCGGCGTCGTGGTCCATGCGGAAGTAGGCAACCTGAACGAACCAATCGGGGCTGATGCGGTGGTCGACGTAGAAGACGTGCGTGCCGAGCTCGCGCACTTGGTTGGAGTCGATGGGGCCGAGGTTAAATTCCCGCGAGGGGAGGCGGGGGGAGTTCGCGATATCGGAGCGACCTTCTGGCTTGATCGCGAAACCGGTGCCGCGGGTGCGGTAGGAGGTGCGCCAGTCGAGGACGCCGGCGCCGGGCGAGGTGAAGGAGAAGATATTATAGGCGGTGCCACCGAACTGCTCGACGCCGAACGCATTCGCGTTGGCGACGGTGGCATTGGTGTCGTTCGTGGTTTTGCCGTCCCAGTAGGACACGTTGTCGGAGTAGGTCGTTTGGTAGATCAGGGCGCGGGTCTGCATCGTTTCGTGCTCGGCTCGGATTTGGGTGTTGGGGCCGACCTTGTAGGAGGCGGCGACATGGACCGCGTCGCGGTCTTCATAGGTGCCGTTACGCCAGAGTTTGTTGCGCTGCACGACGCCGTTGGCCCGGACGGCAAATTTCTGGTTGCCCCACTGGGTGTCGAGCGAGCTGCGCCAGCCGCCGTCCGTGTCCCCTTGCAGGCGGAATTCGTGGCGCTGGAGGTTGAACCGGGCCTGCTTGGTAAAGTTGGTCGAGACGCCGCCAAGAGCGGCGTCGCCGAAAAGGAGCGAGTTGGGGCCGCGGGCGAACTCGAAGCGCTCGGAATTGTAGGAATCGGAGTTCGCGTAAAAGAGGAAATAGTTGCGCGTCGGATAATTGCCCGAGCCGCCTGTGTTGCGGAAGTTGAACGAGAAGGTGCCGAAGGGCGTCTCGTTCTGGCGCTCGTTGCCGGGCATCACACTGATCGCCCACGTGGAGGCCTGCTCGAGATTCGTGATATTGAGATCGTCCATGAACTCGCGCGTCATCACCGAAATCGATGCGGGCGTGAGGGCGAGCGGGGTCTCGGCACGACCACCGGCGAGGGAGCTACCGGCGACGTAGCCGGTGTCCTTGCCGCTGGTCACCTCGAAAGGATTGAGCAGCACGGTTTCAATGTTCGAGGCGCTGGCTTTTGCCGCGCTGGCCGGGGCAGTTTGAGCAAGCAGCGGCTGCGCGAACAGACCGAGGGCGGCGAGGAACGTCACGCGGGCACGAGGCACCGCACGGAACGGGTTGGACGGGTGGGTCATAGGGTTTTGTCCGAAAAAGGACGTGTTTCCTGTGCCAACGGGGTCAGCCGACTGCAAGGGGGAAGACGCTGGACGATTGGCCGCCGGTCTGCGCCCCGGTCGCGACCGGCGGGGCCGGCGAAAAATATCCGTGGTGCCGCGCTCGTCCTGAAATTCCCGGCGCCCGCTGCGAATCGTGGGCCACGGGGATCGTCGCGGGCAGGTCCGACCGCGCTACGGCACTTCGTAGATTTCGACGAGGGCGGTGCCGGTGGTGCTGCTGACGCCGGAGACGGTGACGGTGTAGGCGCCAGGCGGGAGACGGAGGAGCACGACGGCGTCTTTGCTATCGGGCGGAAGGGCGAAGGCACCGGCGGCGGCAAATGCAGCGGTGAGCGTGGCGGTGCCGCCCCAGTTGTCGTTCGCCGCGACGGGCGTGTCTTTGCCGAGCGGTGTGACGGTGAGCTGCGGGTCGGCGAGCAGGCCGGTCACGCCAAACGGCGCGAGGCCGGGGCCGACCGCACGGATGAGGAGTTGGAGCGGACCGCTGCCACCGATCACGAAACCGGGGACGAGGGCGTTGGCCCCCGTGCCGACGAAGCCGCGCGTGGAAACATTCACGATCTGCACGGCCGAAGTGAGGGGATCGGCGTCGTAGATTTCGGCGAGGGCGATGCCGGACTCGGTGGCGGTGGCGCCGGTGACGCGCACGGTGTAGCCGGTGCTGTTACCCGTGGGCGTGAGCGTCGTGAAGGTCGCGGCATCCTTCGACAACGGATCGAGCGGAAACGCGCCTAGGGCGGCACTCGATGCCGCGAGCGTGCCGCCGCCGGTGGCCCAGTCGTCGTTGGAGAGGAGCGTCGCACCGCCGAGCGGCGCGAGTTCGAAGCGCGGATCGGCGAGCGAGCCGCCGAGGCCGAAGCGTAGAAGAGTCGGCCCTACGCCGCGGACGATGAGTTGTTTCGCGCCGGTGCCGCGGAGCACGAAGCCGGGCGTGAGCGCGCCGCCGGGCTGGACGAGGCCGCGCGTCGCGACGTTGATGAGGCGGCCGGGCGCGGCGGGATTGGCAACCGAAAGAAACACGGGCGAAGTTTCGACGCTCGTGCCGGCGCTGGTGACGACGGCCGAATAGTAACCCATGTCGGCGCCAGCGGCGGGATTCGTGACGGGGTAGGCAGCGTTGGTCGCGCCGGCGATGGCCGCGCCGTCTTTTTTCCACTGGTAGGTGAGGTTGCCACCGGAAGCTCCGACGGCGAGTGCGACGGCGGCACCGGCCGTCGTGTGCGTCGGCGCGGGCGGCAGGGTGATCGCGAACGGTAGCGCGCTCGCGGTGCCCTTGCGGATCGTGTTGTTACCGTTGTCGGCGACGTAGAGGTTCCCGGCGGAATCGACGACGAGACCCCACGGGCCGTTGAAGCGCGCGGTGGCGCCGGCGCCATCATCGCTGCCGCTGACGTTGGTCGCGCCGGCGATGAGTGTGCTCGTCCCGTCGGGCGCGAGGCGCCGGACCGTGTGCGCGCCGACGTCGGCGATGTAGATGTTGCCTGCCGGATCGGTGGCGACGCCGATCGCGTTGGCTGCGGTGGTCAGCGTGCTGACGACGGCGGTGGGCGTCACCTTGCGCACGCCCACGCCGTCGGCGACGATCAGGTTGCCTGTGAAATCGAGCGCGAGGCCCCGCGGAAACGCGAAGCGCGCCTCGGCCCCGGTGCCGTCGAGGGAGCCGGATTGGCCGGCGGCCCCGGCCAGCGTGGTGACGACACCCGCGGGGGTGATCCGGCGGATCGTGCGGTTGTTGGTGTCGGCGATGAAAATATTCCCCGCCCGATCGATCGCGACGGCGCTTGGCGTGTCGAATTGCGCGGCGGCGCCGGTGCCATCGGCGCGGCCGGCGGTGGTGGAGCCGGCGAGGGTCGTGACCACCCCGGTCGGCGAAACTCGCACGATGCGCGAGCGCGCGTCGGCCACGACGAGATTGCCCGCCGTATCGACCGCGATCCCGAGCCCGGCCTGAGTCGCAATTGTCGTCGCGATCCCGGCCGGCGTGATCCGGCGGATGAAATTGCTCACGCTGTCGATCGTGTAGAGGTTGCCCGCCGCATCGATGGTCAGGCCTGTGGGACGATCGAAGCGCGCGGCGGCACCGGTGCCGTCGGCGTGGCCGCTGGCGCCGGGCGACCCCGCGAAGGTGGAAAAGGCGAACGCGATCGCCGGCGGCGCGTTCGGGGCAATCACGGCCGGCGCCGTGACGCTCGGGCCGAAATTATTCGAGACCGCCACGGTGTAGGTGCCGGCGGTCCCCGCTGGGAGATTCGCAATCGAAAGGGTGCTCTGGGTAGCGCCGGGCACGAGGGCGCCGTCACGCCGCCATTGGTAAGTCAGGCCTGGGCCCACGGCGGAGACCGAGAGTGTGACGCCGAGGCCCGCCGCGGAAGAAAGCCCGACGGGTTGCACGTTGATGACGGGCAGGGGGGTGCCGTAGCGGACGAGTCCACTGCGGGGTTGGCTGCCGGCGGCGGCGAATGATCCGCCTAGCACGATTTGTCCAGGAGCGGGGAGCACGAGCGCGTAGACGCCGGAACTCGAGCGACCCGCGAGCCCGCTGAGATTCGGATCAAAGGTGCTGTCGAGGGTGCGGTCCGGGTTGAAGCGGGCGGCGAGGCCGCGGGCGCTAGCGCCCACGAGGCTGATGGTGCCGCCAACGAGGATCTTGCCATCGACCTGCTGCACCATGGAAAGAATGCCCGACTCAAGTCCGACGGTGAGAAACGGCGTGTCGGGGGAGCCATTGGGGTTGAGACGGGCGAGTTTAGAATAAGGCTGGCCGCCGAGCAGGTTGAAATAACCGCCGACGAGAATTTTCCCGTCGGGCTCAACGATGAGGGCGCGCACATCGCTGTTGGCGTTGGGATTGAAGAGCGTATCGAGCGTGCCGTCGGCGTTGACGCGCGCGATGGAGTTGCGCGGTTGGCCGCCCACGCTGTTGAAGTTTCCGCCAAGCAAAATCTTTCCGTCGGCCTGCACGGCGATGGCGGACACGACCATGGTCGAAGAGGCAAACTGCGACCCGGTCACGACCGGATCGAACGCGGTGTCGAGCGACCCGTCGGCGTTGAGCCGAGCGAGGCCCGAGCGCGGTGCCGTGGACGACTGGGAGTAGCGGCCGCCGACCAGGATTTTTCCATTGGGCTGGAGGGCGAGCACGTGAATGGTGTTGTCGAAACCCGCGTTGAACGACGCGTCGAGGGTGCCGTCGGCGTTCAGTCGAGCGATGCGGGCGCGGGTGGCGCCGGCGATGCGGCTGAAGTCGCCGCCGACCACAATTTTCCCGTCTGGCTGAACGGCGATGGCGTTGACGGAAAGACTGGCCTGCGGATCGAACGCCGCATCGAGGGTGCCATCGGGATTTAGGCGGGCGAGCCACGAGCGCGGGACGCCCGCGATGTTGGTGAAATTTCCGCCGACGAGGATTTTCCCGTCGGGTTGGACGGCGAGGGTGAAGACCTCGGCGTTGGGGTTGGGCGTGAACGCGGGATCGAGCGCTTGCGCGCTGAGCGCGGACGCGAGGGAGAAGAGAGAAACGAACACGCCGAAAACAAGGCGGGCGTGGCGGAGGCAGGGCAGGGGCAGTTTCATCGCGGGTAAGAAAACAGCGGACAGGGTTGAACTAACCCACGCGCGAAACGCCGCCGGAAGGATCGGTTGGGCGCAACAGGGGTAACGCAGGGGAACGAGAGACGAAGCCACGACGGTCTGGCGCGGAGGAACTCTCGCGGCAAGCCGCGAAGTGTGTCGTCCGGCTCGTTCCTTTGGAGCGGTCGGAGATATCAAACTTTCGCCCGCACCCAGTCGGCCACGATCTGTTCGAGCACGTCGAGGGGGACGTTGCCGTTGCGGAGGATCACGTTGTGAAACTCCTTCAGCGAAAACTTCGCGCCGAGTTTTTGGCGGGCGGCATCGCGAATCGCGAGGATGCGGAGTTCGCCGATTTTGTAGGAGCAGGCCTGGCCGGGTATCACGACGTAACGCTCCACCTCGGAGACCGAGATGCCGTAGTCGATGGCTTGCTGGCGCGTCCAGTTTTTCGCGTGGAGGCCGGTGTCGACGACGAGCCGGCGCGCGCGGAAGAGTTCGCTGTCGAGCTGGCCGAGCGCGCCGACCTTGTCGCCTTCATACCAGCCGTTCTCGGCTGCGAGCCGCTCGGCGTAGAGACCCCAGCCCTCGGCGTGCGCGGAGAGTCCGCCAAAGACGCGGTCGCGACGGAAGGCGGGCAGCTCGGTGCTCTCGGCCTGCAACGCGATCTGGAAATGATGCCCGGGCACTGCTTCGTGGTAGGCGAGCGAGCGCATGGACACGATGCGGAAGGACGGACCGGGCAACGGCACCCAGAACACGCCGGGGCGCGTGCCGTCGCGCGCGGGGCCGGAGTAGTGAGCGGCGGCACTCTTCTCTGTGAACGGCGGCTCGCGGCGGACCTCACACGGTGCCACCGGCCGGAGATCAAAGATGAGTGCGGCCCGCTTCTCTGCGTCGCGCACGAGCTCAGTGTAGCGCGCGAGGAGCGCGGGGCGCGGGTCGGCCTCCTTCGGCTGGAGGTCGGCCTCAAGTTTCTTGTAGCGAACGTTGACGGTGCCCTCGGCGTAACCGAGTTCACGGAGGAGCTTGTCCATCTGCGCCTCGATGCGCGCGACCTCGCGGAGACCGATCGCGTGAATCTCGTCGGCGGAGAGCGAGGTGGTCGTGTTGCGCTTGAGGGCGTTGGCGTAGGCGGCGGCTCCGCCGGGGAGGCCGGAGAGACCGGCGACGTCGGAAGAGCGCGGCAACTGCTCCTGCAGCAGCGCACGAACGCGCTGGAACGCGGGGATGATTTGTGCGGCGACGATTTTTTCCGCGGCGGTGACGGCGGTGGCGCGGTCGGTGGCGGAGAAATTTTTCAATTTGACGGCACGCTCGTCGAGCGAGGCGACGAGGACATTGGCGCGCGCCGCGCCATCGCTGATGAAGCGCCCGATCTGATCGATGGTGGCGGTGAGGATGAATTTCGGCGGCAGCAGGCCGCGGCTCGCGCGATCGCGCGCCTGGGCAATGCCTTCGTCGAGCTGCGGTGCGACGAGCGCGAGGCGGACGAGGTAGTTTTCGATGTCGCGCGCGTTGCGGACCGGATGCGTCTGGCTGAGGAAATTGACCAGGCCGACTTGGAGGCCGCGGAATTGATTGAAGACGAAGGTGTGCTCCTCAAACGGCTCGGCGCGCACGATGTCGTCGAGCTGCCATGCGAGCATCGCGGCGGAATTGCGCTGGGCTTCGGAGAAACGCGTGCGATCAAACTTCGCGAGTGCGGCGAGCCCGCGGGCGGCAAGCGCGGCGCGCGCGACCCGGGCTTGGCGCGTGATGGGCGTGAGCTGGCGATCGAGCGCGTCCTGCTCGGCGCCGGCGAAATACTGCTGCTGCGTCGCGCCGGCAGGATTGGCGCGCATCCATTCATCGGCGAGTTTTTGCGCGAAGGTGTCGAAAGCGGGATCGGCGGCGTGGAGGGCGGACGCGAGCAGGGCGAGTGACGCGAGACGGAGCGACGGGAAGAGGAGGCGCATGGGAGAGCGGAGTCAGGCCGAGATGGACTTTGAGATAAGCGAAATGGAAGGAGGCGGTGGGCTACAGATAGAAGCAATTATTGCGGCCACGGCGCGCCGGGTTTTCCGAAGCGGGTGCCGGGTGGAAAGTGCAGGCCGAAATATTCGGCGAGGATCGTGAGGAGTTCGTCGGCGGTTGTGATCGTGCGGCGCTCGACGCGGCCGTCGGCGTGACGGATGTTGAACTCGGAATTCAGCAGGGTGTAGCGGCGGTCGGCGAAAGCGCGCGACGCGCGGAGATTTTTTTGAAACGCCGAGTCGGGATGCGCGCACGTGAACCAGTTGGCGACCTCGATATCGATGCCGAGAACCGTCGTCGGCGTGTAAACGTAAACATCGCTCCACGTCTCGCCGATCCGCGCTTGGTGCGCGATGGCGTCGCCACGGCAGACAAGGCGGCGCGGCTCAAGGCAGCCGGATTGCTCGACGTCGAATTCCAACCGCAGCGGACGAAAGAGCGACATGCTGCCAAAGCCCACGTCCGCGAGATACGGCCCGGCGCCGGGCACCTCGACGCGGAGAAACTGGTGCACGAGCGGCGTCTCCGCCTCCGCCGGAATCTGCCAGCGCACGCGCCCGATGAGCAACGTGACCTCAAAGCCGAGCGCGCGAAGCACGGCGGCGAACAGGGTGTTTTGCTCGAAACAATATCCCCCGCGCCGAGCGTGGACGAGTTTGCGCTCGATCGATTCGAGGTCGACGGCGATGCGGCGGCCGAGCTGGATGTCGAGATTCTCAAACGGAATCGTATGTGCGTGCCGTTGGTGGATCCCATCCAGCGTCGTGAGCGAAATATCGCGCATTCCGGTGTAGCCGATACGCGCGAAGTAGGCGTCGAGATCGGGGGACGGAATTTCGGGCATGAGTAAACCCTGTGCGACCGAGGTGACGTGGCAAGCGGAGGCGTTGGCCGTAACAAAAAAAGCGGGCTCACCAGGAGCCCGCTTTGTGAAAACGCCAGAGCGCTCGCGCCTTTCGGTTCACCCCTTCTGCATCTGGTGCGGGGTCACGTCGGCGTCGCCGGGATTAATTGGGATGCGCATGCCGTAGAAGCTGCGGTAGACGAAGACCAGCGCGACGATGAAGATTGCCACGCCGAGGCCGTGCTTGAGGCCGGCTTCCATCTTCACCGCGATCTCGACGGCGAGGAGGCCGAAGAGGGTGGTGAACTTGATTACCGGATTCAGCGAGACCGACGAGGTGTCTTTGAACGGATCGCCCACGGTGTCCCCGACGACGGTCGCGGCGTGCAGCGGGGTGTTCTTCATCTTGAGTTCGACCTCGACGATTTTCTTCGCGTTGTCCCATGCGCCGCCGGCGTTGGCCATGAAGATGGCTTGGTAGAGACCGAAGAACGCCATGCCGATCAGGTAGCCGATGAAGAAGAACGGATCGAAGAACGCGAGCGAGAGGGCGAAGCAGAAGATGGCGACGAAGATGTTGATCATCCCCTTCTGCGCATACTGCGTGCAGATCTTCACGACTTCCTTGGAGGCCTCGGTGGAGGCGGTCGCGGCGTCGAGCTTCATGTTTTCCTTGATGTAAACGACCGCGCGATAGGCGCCGGTCACAACCGCCTGCGTGCTCGCGCCGGTGAACCAGTAGATGACGGCGCCGCCCATCAGCAGGCCGAGAATCGCCTCGGGATGCACGAGCGAGAGCTTCTCAATCGTGTCGGGGTAAATTCCTTTCAGCATCATGATAATGCCGAAGACCATCGTCGTCGCGCCGACGACCGCGGTGCCGATGAGCACGGGCTTGGCGGTGGCCTTGAAGGTGTTGCCGGCCCCGTCGCCCTTCTCAAGCTGGTGCTTGGCGTTCTCGAAGTCGGGCTTGAACCCGAAGTCCCTTTTGATTTCCGCGCTGATGTCCTTCTTCGTCTCGATCTGGGAGAGCTCGTAAACGGACTGGGCGTTGTCGGTCACGGGACCGAACGAATCGACCGCGATGGTCACCGGACCCATGCCGAGGAAACCGAAGGCCACGAGGCCAAACGCAAAGATCGGCGCGGCAAAGCGAAACTCGGCGGGCATCATCGCCTGCACGGTGGCGTGGCCGGAAAAATAATACGCGCCGAACATCAGCACGAGAATGCACAGGCCGGTCCAGAACGCGGAGAAGTTACCCGCGACGAGGCCGCTGAGAATGTTGAGGGACGCGCCGCCTTGACGCGATGAAGTGACGACCTCCTTCACGTGGCGGCTCTCGGTCGACGTGAACACCTTCGTGAATTCCGGACCGGCCTGTGCATTCTCGTGCTGATGTTCGGCGCGTATTATTTTTCCGGCCACGCTACCGTGCAGGCGATGATGCCCGCCGAGTTTCGCTTTGCCGCGCCGATCTTTGCGTTTGGCCTCGTGGCCTTCGGTTT
>JANOAF010000327.1:0-10547 GCA_031411015.1 Opitutaceae bacterium
CCGTCGATCTCCGTGGTCGTCGGCGAGGGCGGCTCCGGCGGTGCGCTCGGCATTGGCGTGACCGATCGCGTCCTGATTTTCGAAAACAGCTACTACTCTGTCATCTCACCCGAGGGTTGCGCCGCGATTCTGTGGAAAGACAGCGCCGCCGCCCCCAAGGCGGCCGAGGCCCTCAAGGTCAGCGCCGATCATTTGGAGAAACTCGGTGTGGTCGACGAAGTGATCCCCGAGCCGCTCGGAGGCGCGCACAACGATCCGCCCCAGGCCGCGGCCGCGTTGAAATACGCCCTGCAAAAACACCTGAACGATCTGCGGGCGCTCGATACGGAAAAATTATTGGAGACTCGCTACGAACGCTTCCGCCACCTCGGCGTCTTCGAGGAAGCCGGCGCGATTCGTTCCTGAGCGCGGCCGGCCGGAGGAAATTTTCGTTACAGCCGCGGCGGGTGCCCGCCCTCATCGGCGGCGCATTATCCCCGCTTCTGCCAAGCGCGATCTGACCCACGTGTGCTTATCACGGCGACGCCGGCCTGCGCCCCGTTGACTCAGCCGAAACCGTGGGCCACGTTGAGCCTCTCCCCTCATGGTCAGCCCCAACACCCCCGAAACCCCGGGTGGCGCCTCGAGTGCCTCCGGCGTGCCCCGCTCCATTCACGACGTCGTTATTCGACTCGCCGGCAATTCGCAGGACGGCATCCAAGCCGTCGGCGGATTCCTCGCCCGCCTCGCGGGCCGCAGCGATCAGGACATCATGACCTACATGACGATCCCGTCCACGATCTCGGGCGGGCCGTCGATCTTCCAGGTGCGCATGGGCACCGGCGACATCCTGTCCGCCGGCGACCGCGCCGACATGCTCGTGGCATTTTATCAGCACAGCTACGACGCGCACATCGGTTCACTTCGCTCCGGCGGCGTGCTCATTTACGACAGCGACCACGTCAAACCGACCGAGACGGATCACCGTTTCACCAACGTCGCAATCCCGATCACCACGGGCACGGTCGAAGCCGTCGGCGGCACCTCCAAAGACAAGGGTAAGAACATCTACACCCTCGGACTCATCGCCCGCATTTTCGACCTTGATGTGCAGAAACTCGCGGCGCTGATCAAGGAACGCTTCGGCGGGAAAAACGAGGACATCGTGCGCAATGCCATGCTGGCCTTCGACGCCGGTTACGCTTGGCCACAAAACAATCTCCGCGATCTTTTCTATCGTTTCGAGGCCGTCGATCGCGCGACCGCTTCGAGCGGCCGGCCGCAGGTCACGGTCGATGGCAACACGGCCATCGCTTATGGTTTGCTCGCCGCTGGAGTGCGTCACGGTGCGGGCTATCCAATTACGCCGTGGTCCTCGATCATGGAGACGCTGCGCGCCGAATTTCCAAAATACGGCGGCCTCTTCGTGCAATGCGAAGACGAGATCGCCGCGGTCTCGACCGCGCTCGGGTTTTCCTACACCGGTCAACTCGCCGTGACCGGTAGCGCCGGCCCCGGCCTCTCGTTGAAGATGGAGGCACTGGGCTGGGCCGTCATGGCCGAGATGCCGATCATCGTGATCAACGTCCAGCGCGGCGGTCCCTCGACGGGCATGCCGACCAACGTCGAACAAAGCGATCTCATGCAGGCGATCTACGGCTCGCATGGCGACACCCCCCGCGTCGTCCTCGCGCCGAAAAACGTCGAGGACTGTTTCTACATCGCGATGGAGGCGTGCCGAATCGCCCGCGAATATTCCACGCCGGTTTTCGTGCTCACCGACATGGGCCTCGCCAGCCGCATCGAAGCTTTCGATGAGCCCGATCTCACCAAGCTGATGATCGCAGCCAAGCCCGACCTCTCGGAGCGCGGAGCCGACTTCAAACCCTACCCGCTCGATCAGATCACACGCCACGCGCCGCCCGGCGCCAAGATCGATTCGGGAAAATATCCGACCGTCACCGGTCTGGAGCACGACGAGCTGGGCCATCCCACCGGCAGCCCGAAGCTGCACATGCAGATGACCGCGAAGCGCCGCGAAAAAATCAAGGCCCTCGCCGCCTCGCTCCCCGCGCCCGAACTCACGGGCGACAGCGCGGGCGAAGCGTTACTCGTCACTTGGGGTTCCAATTGGGGCCCCGGCCGCGAAGCGATCGCGCGCGTGCGCGACACTGGCATCAAGGCGGGTCACATGCACCTGCGCCACGTCCACCCTTTGCCCAACGGCCTTGAAGCTTCTTTCAAAAATTACCGCAAAATCGTCGTCGCCGAACTCAACGACGAAGGCGTCTACGGTTTCGGTCAGTTCACGACGCTGCTCCGCGGGCGTTACGCCGACCCTCGTATCGTCAGCGTCACGAAGACCGACGGCCTGACCTTCAAGGTGAGCGAGATCGTCGCCGGCATTGGCAAACACATCGGCAATGCCGAACTTCAAGCCGGAGCCGGCACGGCCCTGAAAAGCCCGCTCGCGAAAGTCTGAGCGCGTTTCCATTTTTCCGATTTTCTGTTTTTCAAATTCCCCACCCCATGTCTTCCGCTGTCGCCACTCCCCCGCCGCCCGCCGGCACCCCGCTCACCAAAAAAATTCTCACTGCCGATCACCCAACGTGGTGCCCGGGCTGCGGTGATTTCGCGGTGCTGCACTCGTTCTACCGCGTGCTTGAGAAACTCCAATACCCGCACGAGAAAATCGTCACCTTCGCGGGCATCGGCTGCTCGTCGCGCTTCCCGTATTTCGTCAACACCCACGGCGGCCACTACATCCACGGCCGAGCACTGCCCTTCGCCGCCGGGATCAGTCTCGGCAACGACGACCTGCACGTTTTCGTCTTCGGCGGCGACGGCGACGGCTTCTCCATTGGCGGCAACCACCTCGTCCACACCGCCCGGAAAAACGTCCGCCTCACCTATGTGATAATGGACAACTCAGTTTACGGCCTGACCAAGAAGCAGACCTCCCCGACCTCGCCGATCGGTTTCAAAACCAAAACCGATCCCACGGGCGCGATCGATCAGCCGATCAATCCGATGCGCACCCTGCTCAATAGCGGCGCAAGTTTTGTCGCCCGCAGTCACGCCACGCAGGTGAACCATATGATCGAGATGATGCTCAGGGCGGCGAAGCACGATGGTTTTTCCGTGGTCGAGATTCTCTCCGAATGCGTCGAGTTCTACGAAGGGGCTTTCGACTCCTCGATTCCACGTAAAGGCGGCACCTGGACGCTCGTGGACGAGAAGAAAAACGACGGCAGCCCTGAGGACGCGAACCGCCATGACACCTCCGACGAGGTCGCCGCCTTCAAGCTCGCAAACCAAGCATGGCCAGGTGCGTTCGGCGTATTCTACGAGAACAAGGTGCGCAAAACGAAGAACGCCCTGGAAGCCGAGGGCGTCATGAAGGCGCGGGAAAAGACCAAGCACGCCAGCGACCTAGCGCTCCTGCAGCAGACCTTTGCCCGGCTACGCTGATTCGTCGCGCCCGGACGACTCATTACAGCGTCGTCAGATTTTTCGCTCAAACCACGGGCTAAACCCCCGTGCCAAGCGGCATCGGCGGCTCACCCATGTCGGGGAAAGTCCACCAGCAAACAGCTGTTGGCATCGACTGATACCAATCGCCCGTGAAACTCAGACTTTCACGTCGTAGACCCGCCCGCTGGGCGGGTGCCCGGCTACAGTCCAATTGTCACGGGACGTCGGCATATGTGGCGCGCGTTTCTCAACCGCGGCTCGGGGCAAACGGGCCGCGAACTGCGGACACAAAAAAGCCCCGCTTTGAAATCAAAGGGAGCTTGGACGTGGGGTGCTCTCACCCCACCAAACGGATCAGATCCGCGTTACTTCTTTGCGCGCTTGGCGGCTTTCTTCTGCGCGGCAGTTTTGCTGGGCGCTTTCTTGGTCAGTTTCTTAGCGTTTTGTGATTTAGCCATGATGAAATAATTCTGAGGTTGAGGATTGGTGAGTAAGTAGAACGAGTCGAGTGAGGGGGAAACCAGGCACCGGAACGGTTAGTTCCGGCTGGCCGCGATTTCAGCGGGCGTAGCCAGCTCGAAGCTGATCTTTCGCTCGATAATTTCGCGGAGTGCCGTGTCCTCCGCCGAGAGCTTTTCAAGCGACTCGACCAGCGCGCGATTACCGCGTTTGAGCTGTTTCACCCGGCGCGATACTACATTGATCAACACATTCGGGTCGTCCACGACCAGAAGTGCTGCCCTAATGTATTCGTCTCGCATGATGGGAAATCAACCCACCTTGGGTTGGAGTGACACGGGATGCGTCACCCTTTCCTTCGGTTACACGGGCTGAGTCGGAGACCATAAAAATTGGTTTCGGAAAACACGAAGTTTATCTCCGTTTCACAATGATACGCATCCAATCAATTCGCGGGCCATGCGTTTGGGGATTTTATTTTCGAGCGTTGAGTGCCCTCCTCGGATAAAATCTAACGAAATATTTGGAGTATCCCAACTTCAACTCACCTCCGTAGATGGCGGCAGGAACCCCGCGGAAAACGCCCGAACGATGTATGCCCGGCTAGGTCGCGGTGATGTCCCGCTCCTTATCTCCCACCTCGCAACCGATACTTTATACCGAAGGCCTGATGCTTTCAGACTTTACTGGTGGGCGGGCGCGTAAGTCCCAAAGCAACGGGGGATTGGTATTACGAGCTGCGTTGCGACCATTCAGAACCTGCCGCAGCTCCAGCCACGCCATGCTTACCCCTCGGTAGAGGAATTCGGCGCCGCACTCGCCGTGATGGCTTTGGCGGACTTTCAAACTACCGCGATTCCCACCCCAAACCTTTCAATTCTGTAATGTCCGCGAAAGCCTGCTGAGAATTTGGCGTGTTACCGTGGCGACATCTTCACCGCCACTATGAACCCATCGATCTCGTCTCACTCCGCTTCCTTTAACCGCCGGCCGGCCCTTTGGGTCGCGTGCTTGCTCGCCCTCGCGGGCGGGTTTGCCGTCGGCGCGCAATCTACCTCCGCCACCAAGCCCGCAGTTGCCGTCAAGCGCGACTCCGAGCCCGTCAACCGCGGTCCGCTCGAGTCCGCCAGCTTCTCCAGCGTGGTGAAGCGCGTCGCTCCGAGCGTCGTGAAAATCACGACTTCGACCAAGGCCAAGAAAGTCGCCGCCAACGCGAACCAGTTCCCGGGCCTCGACAATCCCATGTTCCGCCAGTTCTTCGGCGGTCGGATGCCCGAGATGCAGCAGCCCGCGCAAAGTGGCCTCGGCTCCGGCGTCATCATCAGCGCCGATGGCTACATCGCCACCAACAACCACGTGGTTCAAGGTGCCGACGAAGTCATCGTCTCGCTCGACGACGGCCGCGAGCTCAAGGCCAAGGTAGTCGGCCGCGATCCGCAGACCGACATCGCTGTCATCAAGGTGGCCGCGACAGATTTGCCCGCGATCACGTTTGCCGATTCCTCGAAGATTGAGGTTGGCGACCGTGTCCTCGCGATGGGCAATCCGTTCGGCATCGGGGAAACGGTCACCACCGGCATCGTCAGCGCCAAGGGTCGCCGCCCTGGTCTCGGTCTCGACTACGAGGATTTCGTGCAGACCGACGCCGCGATCAATCCCGGCAACTCCGGCGGCGCGCTCGTCGATGTCGAGGGTCGCCTCATCGGCATTAACACCGCGATCCTCAGCCGCAACGGCGGCTTTCAGGGGGTCGGTCTCGCCGTGCCCTCCAATCTCGTGAGCCAAGTCGCCGACGGTCTCGTGAAGAATGGCAAGGTCGTCCGCGGCTTCCTTGGCGTCGGCGCCCAAGACCTCACGCCAATGCTGGCCGAGTCCCTCGGCCTCGAAACCAAACGTGGGGCACTCGTCTCCGATGTGCAGCCCGACAGTCCCGCCGCCAAGGCCGGCCTGCAGAACGGCGACGTCATCACCGCGCTCAACGGGCAACCCATCGAAGATGCCAACCGCCTCACGGTCACCGTCGGCGCGATTGCACCGGGCACCAAGCTCGACCTCGAAATCGTCCGCGACGGCAAAAAGGAGACGCTCAAGCTCACCACGACCGAGCGCACCGCCAGCGCGTCGCGCAACAACCGCGGCTCCGCCGAACCCGAGGAACTCGCCAAGAACGACGAGGGTGTGCTCAACGGTGTAGCCGTCGATGATCTCGCGCCGCAGACGCGCAAGCAGCTCAACCTGCCCGCCCGCCTGCAAGGCGCGCTCATCACCAATGTCGAAGCCGAATCCGCCGCCGCCAAGGCCGGCCTCCGCGCCGGCGACGTCATTCTCGAAATCAACAAGCAGCCTGTCGCCAACGCACAGGACGCCGTGAAGCTCAGTATCTCCGCCGAGAGCAAGAAGACCCTGCTCCGCCTCTACTCCCGCGGCAGCACGATTTTCGTGGTCGTCGACGAGACCAACGCCAACAAGGCCGCTTCGGAATAAATTTTGGTGGTCAGTCAGGTTTGTGGTCACTGGTGCCGGCCCCGGTTGCGTTGTGCAATCGGGGCCGGTTTTTTCCCGCGCTACGCGTCCTTTGTTTTTGCTGTCAGTGCGCTGAGCCCAGCGACGAAGCAAGCCAGCTAGCCCGCTATCGTTTTCGGTCGTGGGTCAGTGCGGGATTCGCAGGTCGGAGTTTATCTCCGACACGTCGGCACAACGCGCGACCTACGAGTGCGAGCGCACCCTGACCTTCTACCCGTTTTTCCCACGCCTTGCCCCCTGCGCCCTTCTCCCTTCTCCTGCCGTCCTCCCTATGCGCGTCCTCGTTGTAGAAGATGATGCCAAGATCGCCTCATTCGTCGTGCGCGGCCTCAAGCAGGCGGGCTACGCCGTCGACCACGCGCCCGATGGCGAGACCGGCCTCGCGCTCGCCGCCTCGACCGACTACGACGCCGCCATCGTCGATGTGATGCTCCCGCAGCTCGACGGGATCAGCTTGGTGAAACGGCTCCGAGCGTCGCGCCGCCCGCTCCCGGTTTTGTTTCTCAGCGCCAAAAGCTCCGTTGATGATCGCGTGCGCGGCTTGCAGGCCGGTGGCGACGACTATCTCACCAAACCGTTCGCGTTTTCCGAACTCGTCGCGCGCGTGCAGGCGCTCATCCGTCGCGCCACCTCTTCCCCCGAAACCACGCGGCTCGTCGCCGGCGATGTCACGCTCGATCTCGTCACCCGCGAGATCACCTGCGCCGGCCAGCCAGTGGAATTGCAGCCGCGCGAATTTTCACTCTTGGCGTTTCTCCTCCGCCACGCCGGCCGGCCCGTGAGCAAGACAATGATTCTCGAGCACGTCTGGGACTACAGTTTTGATCCGCAGACCAACGTCGTCGATGTCGTGATGTCACGCCTCCGCGCCAAAATCGACCCGGACCACAAGCGCATCGAGACAGTGCGCGGCGTCGGCTACACCTTTCGCCCTCACGGCCATGCTTGAACGAAGCCATCGCGCTGAGAGCTTAGAGCCTAGAGCTGAGAGCAGAAGCCTGAGCCTCTTCCGTCTCTCGGCTCTTCGCTCTCAGCTCTCAGCTATTGTCGTTCTTGCCCATGTTTGAACGCCTGCGCCAGTCCCTCGCGCTGCGGCTCGCGATCCAATACGCGCTCGTCTTCGCGCTCGGCGCCGCGCTGCTCTTCGGTGTGCTGTATTGGCTGCTCGCCGATGCCTTCGACGCCCGCGAGCGTGCCGCCCTCGTGCGCCAGACCGAGGAGTTTGCCGCCTCCTACGATCGCGGCTCGATCGCGGCGCTGCGGGCCCGCGTGGACAACGATTCCTCGCCGCACGCGCGCTCTTTTTTTGTCCGCCTCATCCGGCCCGACAACGCCGCCGTCTACGAAAAGTGGCCCGTCGACTGGGTCGAAACTCAAGTCCAACAAATCCCGCTCGGTCCCTTCACCTACCAGCGCGAGATTCAAACGCTGCGCCTTCCGCAAGACGCGTTGCGCGACTACACGATCGCGACCCGCCAGTGGCCCAGTGGCTGGCAGCTCCAAGTCGGCCGCTTGCTCGACAGCCGCGCCGTGCTGCTGGCGCCGTTGCGCCGCGCCTTCGGTGGCGTCGGTGCCGTGGCCCTCGTGCTTTCGGTCGCCGTCGGCACGCTGCTCGCGTGGCGCGCCACCCGCCCGTTGCGCGCCCTGTCCGATACCGCTCGCCGCATCCTCGAAACGGGCGATCTTTCGGCGCGCGTGCCGGGTCCGAGTGGCAGCGGCGAACTCGCCGTGCTCGTCCGCCAGCTCAACACCCTCCTCGATAAAAATTCCACCCACGTGCGCGTGCTCCGCGAGACGCTCGACAATCTCGCCCACGATTTGCGCACGCCGCTCACGCGCCTCCGCGGCACGGCCGAACTCGCGCTCCACGACACCGGCGATCCCGCCGAGGCCCGCGCCGCGCTCGCCGATTGCGTGAACGAATCCGATCGCGTGCTTCACCTGCTCGAGACGCTCCTCGATATCTCCGCCGCCGAAGCCGGCGCGTTAAAACTCAATCGCGACCGCGTCGATCTGCGCACGCTCACCGACCGGGCCGCCGATCTCTATCGCGAAGTCGCCGAGGAAAAGAAAATCACCGTCACCCTCGATCAATCCGAGGCCGTCGAACTCGACGCCGACGCCATTCGCCTCGGCCAGGCAATCAACAACCTCCTCGACAACGCGCTCAAATACACGCCCGCCAGCGGCCGTATCACGCTCGCCGTGCGCGCCGAACCCGGCGCTGCCGTTGTGACCGTGACCGACAACGGCCCCGGCGTGCCCGTCGCCGAGCGCCTCGCCATTTTTCGTCGCCTCTATCGCGGTGACGCCAGCCGCTCCCAACGCGGCCTCGGCCTCGGTCTCAGCATGGTGAAAGCGATTGTGGAGGCGCACGCTGGCACGGTTGACGTGGACGACGCCCCCGGCGGCGGCGCGCGTTTCACCGTGCGCCTGCCAAGCACCGCAACCAACGGTTGAACCGGAAGAGCAGAAAGGACGGAAAGCATAATCTTCCCGACCGCCCCGAACTTCATGTCCAAAATTGTCGCTGCTCCAATTGACGTTGGATCGTCGCACACCCACGCTGCGGTCTTTCATGGCCGACTTCCTCACTGACAAACCCACCAAGCTCAATCGCGCCTTCCTCGTCGGCGTCCAAACCTCCGACATGAAAGAGGGTGAGGCGGCCGAATTGCTCATCGAGCTCAAGGAGCTCGTTGAAAACCTCCGCATCGTCGTCGCTCAGTCCGAGCTCGTGAATCTCCGTCGCGCCACGCCGTCGCTGCTGCTCGGCAGCGGCAAATCACAGGAGATCGTCGATCTCGCGAAGGCCGTGGGCGCCGATGTGATCGTGTTCGATGAGGCACTCTCGCCCGCGCAACAGCGCAACTGGGAAGAACTCTCCGGCCTCGCCGTCATCGACCGACAGGAAGTCATCCTCGAGATTTTTTCCGACCGCGCGCACACGCGCGAGGCCGTGCTGCAGGTCGCGCTCGCGCGCATGGAGTATTCGTTGCCGCGTCTCACGCGCGCGTGGACGCATTTGTCCCGCCAACGCGGCAAGGGCGCGATGGGCGGCGAAGGCGAAACACAGCTCGAAAACGATCGCCGCACCGTGCGCGATCGCATCACGCACCTGAAGGCGGAGCTAAAGAAAGTCGTTTCGCAGCGCAGCGTCCAACGCACCAAGCGCCAGCGCGTGCCGATTCCCACCTGCGCCATCGTCGGCTACACCAACGCCGGCAAATCCACGCTCCTCAACTCGCTCACCGGCTCGGTGGTCCTGGCCGCCAACAAGCTCTTCGCCACGCTCGATCCCACCACGCGCCAGCTCGTGCTGCGCGGCAACCAGAAGCTCCTCGTCACGGATACCGTCGGCTTCATCCGCCGGCTGCCGCACGGCCTGGTCGAAGCGTTTAAGGCCACGCTCGAGGAAGTGGTCGTCGCCGATTTTCTCGTGCACGTCGTCGATGTCACGAACCCGAATTTTGAGGAGCACCATGCCACGACCCTCGCCGTGCTCGGCGAACTCGGTGCCGGCGATCAGACCGTCGTCACGGTCTTCAACAAAATCGACGCCGCGACCGCCCCGATGCGCCAGCGCGCGCGCCGGCTCGTGCCCGAAGCGCTCTTCGTCAGTGCGCAGACTCGCGAGGGACTCGACACTCTGGAAGCGCGCTGCCTCGAACTTATCGCGGAGGCCCACGCGTCGACCGAACTGCTCGTGCCGCATCAGCGCTACGACGTGATCGCGCGGCTCCACGCGACCGGCCACGTGCAAAGTGAAGAACAGCTCGACGACGGCGTCCGCCTCATCGGCCGCTACCCGCCGACGCAGGCCGCCTTCTTCGCGCCGTTTGTGGTGAAAAAATAGCGCGCGTTTTCAAAACGCCGCTCGCGCAAGATCGGGGTTCCGTAGGTCAGCTCGCTTGCGAGCGCGGTTTGGGCGCGCATGAGACGCATCTTGCCGCCACACCCTATCGAGATCCATCCAAAGATGTGCCGACGCGGTTTGAAAGTAGGGCGGGTCTCTGACCCGCCCTCAGGTAGAAAAGGGCAGGTCGAAGACCACCCTACCCCGGCGCGGCCTCACTCCGCGTCGTAGATCTGCACCTTGTTCCAAAACGTCT
>JANOAF010000328.1:0-3736 GCA_031411015.1 Opitutaceae bacterium
GTCGGATAAGGAGCGGCGAATTGTTGGCCGCTCTCACATCCGCCACGCGGCGGAGAAATTGAAACTAATCGGCTGTTTCAACCCGAAGCCCACGGGGACGGTTTCGCGCGCCGGGCTCGCGTAGTTGCCGTCGCGCGGGCGGAGCGCGCTCGTCGCGGTGCCGTTGGTCGAATTGGTCCAATACACGGCGCGATCGTTGAGGAGGTTGTTCACGACGAGTTGGAGTTGCACGTTGCGGTTCGCGATGCGCCAGAGGTAGCCGAAGGTCGCGGTCACGGTGGCGTCGCCACGCGGCGTGTAGATGAGTGTCTTGATACTGCGGTCGCGGTCGTCGATGGCGCGCGCGGGGTTGTTCGGATCGACGATCGTGTCGGCGCCACGGTTGCCGAGGATTTCGCGGCCGCGGTATTGCACGCCGGCACCGAGGCGCAGGCCCTTGAGCCGGCCTTCCTGCACGGTGTAGTCGCCGAAAAATTTATAGAGCGCCTGATTCAGACCGGTCGTGCGCGCGATGTTCAGGTTGTTGTAGGCGGTGAAGATCGTGTTGTAGGCGGCGACGGCGGTATCGACATCGGGCGAACGCTGGTTGGCAGGGATCGCGGGATCGACGGTGGCGACGTTGCTCGCGTCCACGCGGCCGCCGACATCCTGCAGGATGAGTTTGAAGTTGTCGCGGTTCCGTTCGACGTAGGCGCGCGTGAGTTGGTAGGCGTTCGCGCCCGAAACATTCGGCAGCGAAACACTGCCGGTCATGCGCAGGCCCTTCACGAGATTGGCCGTCATCTCCGCCTCGTAGCCCTTCGCCTGCCGGTCCTGCAGATCGCTGCCGCTGATGAAGACCGGGACGCCGCGCTTGTTAATATCCTGCGTCGTGCCGAGTGGCGTCGCCTGCAGCAGCGTGTTGAACGGAAAACCGGAAACCGTGAACGGATTATTGATTTCCTCGCTGGTGTAGTAGGTGAGGTTCACGTCGAGCTTCCGCTGAAAAAATTCCAACCGCGTGCTGTAGTTCCAACCCTTCGAGATCGTCGGCTGGATGATGCCGCCGCCCTGCAGGAGCGCATAGGCTTTCTGCGGGTTGAAGGTTTCGGCGTAATTCACCGACGGGCTGAACCAGCTCAGCAGGTGCGCGACGCCGCCGAGCGACTTCGTGTTCACGTAGCCGCTGAGGATCGGGGCGTTGAAATCATCCTGGAAAAGATACTGCGTGTAGCGCGGATCGCGCACGCCGCCGGTGAGGCGCGGGCGCGTGATCGCGGGGGCGGCGGGCAACGCACGCCCGGCGGCATCGACGGGAATGTAGGTGAGCGCCGACCAATCCTTCGGCGCGTTGGGCTTCATCAGCGGTTTGAGCGGATCGCGATCGGTCGGGTAATCGCCATTCACCGCCATCTGCTGCGAGCCGGACTGATAGCGGTCGCGACGCACGGCGCCGAGGAAGATGAGGCGGTCGTGCCAGAACTTCGCGTTGAGCGCGGCGGCGGCGTAGCGGTAGTTGGTGTCGTTGATCGACTCGGCGTCGAAGCGCGTGTGATCGATCACCCAACGCGGCGTGACGGTGGTCGTCGTGCGCGTGTTGGGATCGTAATAGGGAATCGGTTTGCCGGAGAGGTCGATGAAGGGGCGGCTCGGTTCGTTCCAGTAGCGGCGGATCTTCACGTCGGCCGCGGTGCCATTGATCCACGCGAGGGTGTCGCTGCCCTGCGCGAGGCTGAGCCACTGGTAGGAGAGCGTGTAGTGGTTTTTGTTTTCGCCGGCCATCGTGTTGACGGCGAAGTTGCCGAAACGCGTGTCCTGCTTCCACGCGGAGGCAACGCGCACGTTGTGGTAATCGTAGTGGCGGAAGCCGCGAAAAAAATTCCCGTCACCGTAGGCTTGCAGGTAGTGCGCGTTGGTCGCGCCATTGGGGAGGACGCGGTTGAGGTCGAGGTAGGTCGCGTTCGCGCCGCGGTTCTGTTCGCCGTTGGTGTAATTCGAATTTTTGTTCACGTCGCCCGCGACCTCGAAAAAGAAATCGCCGAGCTTCTGCTCCAGGGTGAGCTGGAAATCGCGAAACGTCGTCTCGAGCAGCGGCCCGTCCTGATTGATCGAGAAACGGCGCGACGGGCGGCGGAAACCGGAGTTGGCCTCGACCACATCGAAGCGGTTGCCCGGGACGTTGAAGGCTTCGACGAGATTTGTGTTGGTCAGGCCAAATGCCGGCGCCGGGCCGGAAACGAAACCACCGATCGGCGTCGAGGCCGTGGTGCCGCCGCCGAGGGAGATGGCCTCGTTGGTGTAGCTGCTGATCGCGTTGAAGCCGTTGTAGGGATCGAAGACGTTGTAGTTCGCCCCGCGGCGGCCGATGCCCGAGGCCTGAAGCGCGGTGATCTGCGCCGCAGTCGCGCCATTGAGCGCGGCGGGCGTGGCGAAGGTCGTGCGGCCGTCCCAACCGGAGAGTTGGTCCTGCAGATTGTTGATCGGTTGGTTGATTTGGCGGTTGATCGCCTCGGCCTCGATGCGGATCGCGGTGTTCGCAAACGGCCGCACCGTAGTCGTCGCGAACACGCCTTTGCGTTTCTCAAATTCCTTCTGCCGCCAGCCGAGGCCGTCCTGCGCGACGCCGGCCACGCGCACCGCCACCTTGTCGTTGATCGGTTGGTTCACATCGACGGTCGCGCGCAGCAGGCTCCACGACCCCGCCGTGAGTTTCACGTCCTGAAACGCGCGGTCGGTGCGCGCGCGCTTCGTCGTCGCCGAACTCACGCCGCCCAGGCTGCCGTTGCCGAAGAGAATCGAGTTCGCGCCACGGCCGAAGTCGTAGCGCTCGAGCGCGTAGCTGTCGTTGTCACCGTTGATCGGGAAAAAATTCCGCAGCTGCTGGCCCGCGCTCACGCCGCGCGACGTGTAGCGCACCGTGAACGTCGTGAAGTTGAACGTGCCGATGTCCGAAGAAAACGTGGAGCCCGTCGCCCAATTCTGCGCCGACATGAGATCGGTGAGATTGAGCGCGTCGATGAAATCGCGATTGATCACCGAGTAGGCCGCCGGCGTGTCGCGCAGATCGGTCGCCAGCCGCCCGCCGGCGAGCGCACTCGCCGCGGCGAAGCCGGTGTCCTTGTCGGTGTTGACGGTGAAGGGCGAGAGCACGACGGCGTCGTTGGTCGCGGCCCCGGCAGAGGTCGCGGGTTTCGCAGCGGGGACGGTTTGGGCCACGAAAGCCGTGGCGGTGCAAAAGGTGAGCGCCGCGAAACGCGCGGGGCGAAGTGCGGGAGAGAGAAACAACGAGGGAACGGCGGTCTTCATGGTGGGGCGGCGGGGTATCGGAATCGAACTTCGCCAACCCAAAGGAGGTGCCGGGCAAAAGTCACGCGGCTCGCACGCAGGCCAGCTCGCTTGCCGCGCCTCTTCCGCAACCATCGGAGCGCTCACCAGCGAGCGGGCCTACACCTATCGCCGCACCGGCCGCTGGGTGGACGAAGCCACGGCACGTCCCAGTCTGCGATGAGCGGACTCCCTCACGTGCACCGGAGGCGATAGGCTGCAGGGGTGCTCACTCCTTTCGACTCTTGGCGAAAGGCATTAGCGGAACATTTCTCCGAAGTTTTGTTTTTTCCCCCCTCACCGCACCGGAATCCGATAAAGCTGCGCGTCCGCCGTCCAGTCGCGGTTCGGATCGGGCGGGGATTTTTCGAAGAGGCGGGTGAGGTTCACGACGATCTCGGTCGTGGCGCGATCTTCACGGGCGGAGAAATTG
>JANOAF010000329.1:0-6093 GCA_031411015.1 Opitutaceae bacterium
TTCGCGGTCATGGTCGGCGCGTATGCCGTGGGCACGATCAGCGGCGCGCACTTGAATCCCGCCGTGACCCTCGGACTCGCGGCCATCGGCAAACTGGAATGGGCGCTGGTGCCGACTTACCTCGGCGCGCAATTCATCGGCGCGTTTCTCGGAGCCGTGCTGGTGTGGCTCGCATATCTGCCCCATTGGGGAATCACCGAAGACAAGGCGGCGATTCGCGGCGTCTTCTGCACCGCGCCCGCCGTGCGCAAGACCGGCGCGAATCTGCTCACGGAAATCATCGGCACCTTCGTCCTCGTCGTGGGCGCGCTGGCCATTCCCTCGACGCGCAACTTGATTGAAGGCACCGGCTTCGGCAGTGCGCTCGGGCCACTGCTCGTCGGCTTCCTCGTCTGGTCCATCGGCCTCTCGCTCGGCGGCCCGACCGGCTACGCGATTAACCCCGCCCGCGATCTCGGGCCGCGGCTAGCGCACGCGCTGCTGCCGATTGCGGGCAAGGGCGGCAGCGACTGGAGCTACGCATGGATTCCCGTCCTCGGCCCGATCATAGGCGGCGTGCTCGGCGCGTTTTTCTTCCAATGCTGCTGGTGAGTTCGCGCCACTCGATCAAAACCAACCAAGCCATGGGACCGCGGATCACGCCGATGACGCGGATAAAATCCCCGCCGCGAAATTATTTATCCGCGCCATCCGCGTAATCCGCGGTCAAAAATTCTGAAGCCCCCTATGAAATACATCCTCGCCCTCGACCAAGGCACCACCAGCTCGCGCGCCATCGTCTTCGATCACCAAGGCGCAATCGTCGCGGTGGCGCAGCAGGAGTTCCGGCAGATTTTCCCGCAGCCCGGCTGGGTCGAGCATGACGCCAACGAAATCTGGGCCTCGCAATCCGGCGTCGCCGCCGAGGCGCTGCGCAAGGCAAACCTCACCGCCACCGACATCGCGGCCATCGGCATCACCAACCAGCGCGAGACGACCGTCGTGTGGGACCGCAAAACCGGCCGACCCATCGGCAACGCGATCGTGTGGCAGGATCGGCGCACCGCGGGTGCGTGCGATCGCTTGAGGAAGGCCGGCAAGGCCGCGATGATTCGCCGCAAGACGGGCCTCGTCGTCGACGCGTATTTTTCCGGCACGAAGCTCCAGTGGATCTTAAACAACGTCCCCGGCGCGAAGGCCCGCGCGCGGGCCGGCGAACACGCGTTCGGCACGATCGATTCGTGGCTTGTGTGGAATCTCACCGGTGGTCGCGTGCACGTGACCGACGTGAGCAACGCCTCGCGCACGATGCTATTCAACCTGAAGACCTGCGACTGGGACGACGACTTGCTGAAGCTCTTCGGCATCCCGCGCTCAATCCTACCCGCAGTGCGGGCCTCGAGCGAAGTTTACGGCGAGTGCAACCTCTTCGGCGGCGCGATCCCCATCGCAGGCATCGCCGGCGATCAACAGGCCGCGCTCTTCGGCCAAAACTGCACGTCGCCCGGCATGGTCAAGAACACCTACGGCACCGGCTGCTTCATGCTGATGAACACCGGCACGAAACCCATCGCGTCGAAAAATAATCTGCTCACGACGGTCGCGTGGCGCATCGGCGGCCGCACGGAATACGCGCTCGAAGGCAGCATCTTCATCGCCGGCGCGGTCGTGCAATGGCTCCGCGACGGACTCGGCCTCATCAAGACTTCCGCCGAGGTGGAAGCGCTCGCGGCGCAGGTCACCGACAACGGCGGCGTTTACCTCGTGCCGGCGTTCGCCGGCCTGGGCGCGCCGCATTGGGATCAATACGCGCGCGGCCTCGTCGCGGGGCTCACCCGCGGCACGACCTCCGCGCATCTCGCGCGCGCCGCGCTCGAAGGCATCGCCTACCAAGTCCACGACGTGCTCGCCGCGATGCAGGCCGACTCCGGCATCAAGTTGAAAGAGCTGCGCGTCGACGGTGGCGCCTGCGCGAACAACCTCCTCATGCAATTCCAAGCCGACGTGCTCGGCGTGCCCGTCGTTCGCCCGCGCGTGTCGGAGACGACCGCCCTCGGCGCCGCGTATCTCGCCGGCCTCGCCGTCGGCTACTGGAAAAATACCGCCGAAATCGCCGCGCAATGGCAGGCCGACCGCCGTTTCACACCCGCCATGAAACCGGCGGCGCGCAAAAAACTCCGCGCCGGCTGGGAGAAAGCCCTCGCCCGCGCGAAGCGGTGGGAAGACGCGGAGTAAATTCGAACTACGGCTGGCGCGCAGCTTCCGCGGGGACCGGCCCGGCGCGTTGCGCGGCGAATTCGAGAAACATCCCCCACCCGCGCGGGCCCAGCGGCTCCGCCCCGCGACGGAATTGCGCGGAGACCAAGCGACCCAGCGCGTCGAGCGCCTCGTCCGTGCGCGACTCGCGCAGAAACCCGGCATCGGCCGCGAACACGCGCTTCACCGTGATCAGCGCCTCCATGGTTTTGTCTTTGTTGGCCGCACCGGGGCCGAGAATTTCCTGATTGCGGGCGCGCAGGCCAAGCAGGAGCGCGGCGACAATCTCCGGCCGCGCGGGATCGTCCGCGGGGAGGACTCCGGCGAGCTCGGCCAGGGCGGCCATCATGATGTAGTGATAGGCGGGGCGCGCGTTGTGGGCGTCGAGCCAGCGGCCGGCGCGCGGACCATCCGTGAGCTGGCCGGGGATGACGCCGACGATAGCCTTGCGCGTGGCAGCGACGAGGTAGCGGTGCTCGCCCGTGACGGCGCAGGCTTTGGCGAGGAGGTGGACACTGAAGGCGTTGTAATTCCAGTTGCGCGCGAGCGCGCGGCGCTCGGCCCAGTCGGCAGCGCGGCGCGCGGAGGCGAGATACTTTTCGTCCCGCGTCGCCTCATAGAGCTCGAACATCGCGACGCCGGCCTCGCCGTTGTCGAATTGGAGACCGCCGTCGCCGGTGTCATCGAACGCCCAGCCACGGCGCACAAAGTCGGCGAGTTTTCCCTCGCGCTCGGCGCGCGCGAAAAATCTTTCCGCGGCGACAAACGCTGCGCCCTTGCCGCCGCGCACGGCGGGAAATGGAAACACACCCGTGCCCGCCTCGGCCTGCGCCCACGCGAGAAAGTCGCCGGCCTCGCGCGCGAGGGCGAGGCTGCGGTCCGCGCCGTCGAGTTTCGCGCGCACAGCGGCCAGGCAACCGGAGACGACGGCCGCCGGCTCGCGCAGCGCTTGTTCGGTCTTGGTCGGGTCCAAACCGATTTTCCACCAGCGCAGTTTTTCGAGCTTAGCGTGGCTGCGGGCGAAAGCCGACTGAGCCTCCTCGGGCGTGAGCCAACGCGCGTCCTTCGGGATCGGCGTGTAGGCGTCGGCGACTTCGGGGAGACCGGCCTTGTCACCCAGCTTCTGCCTCATCTCCGCGACTTGTTGGCGAATCGCGTCGAGTTCTGGATCGGTGGCCGGCGCGGCCATGAGCACGGCCGTAACACTCATAAAAACCACGACGAAAATCCGAAGGAACGGCTTCATGCGCCCGAAGAGACGGCGAAGATCCCGCGTGGTTGCGAGACTAAGCGATCCGGGCGCGTCCAGACTGTCCGTGTGCTCGACGATTGCGGTTAGCCGCGGATTTCACTCCAACAGTCACCAACATCCCCTATGCATCCCTTTCGTTGCGCTCTCCTGCTGGCCGCTTGCCACACCACCATTTTTGCCGCCGACGGTAATTTTCCCGTCACCATCCGCGTCGACGCCGCGCAGACCCACGGCGAGCTGAAACCCATCTATCGTTTCTTCGGCGCGGACGAGCCGAACTACGCGACGATGAAGGACGGCAAGAAACTGCTCCGCGACATCGGCAATCTCGGCGCGCCGCAGGAATATTTCCGGGCGCACAGTCTGCTGGTGACCGGCGACGGCACGCCCGCGTTGAAATGGGGCAGCACCAACGCCTACACCGAGGACGCCGCCGGCAAACCGATCTACGATTGGACGATCGTTGATCGCATCTTCGACACGTATCTCGCCAACGGCGTGAAACCCTACGCGCAGATCGGGTTCATGCCGCAGGCGCTCTCGACGAAACCCGAACCTTACCAACACGAATGGCGACCGGGCCTCCCCTACAACGATATCTACACCGGCTGGGCCTACCCACCGAAGGATTACGCCAAGTGGGGCGAGCTCGTCTTCCAGTGGGTGAAGCACTGCGTCGCCCGCTACGGCGCGGCTGAGGTCAACCAGTGGTATTGGGAAGTCTGGAACGAACCCAACATCGCCTACTGGAAGGGCACGCCCGAGGAATTCCGCAAGACGCATGACTTCGCGATCGACGCCGTGCGGCGCGCGCTGCCCACGGCTCGCGTCGGCGGGCCCGACACCGCAGGAGACGGGGGCAAGTTCATGGAGGATTTTCTGGAGCACTGCCTGCGCGGAAAAAACCACGCCACCGGCCAGACCGGCACGCCGCTCGATTTCGTCGCGTTTCACGCGAAGGGCACCACGCCGACCTTCTTCGACGGCCACGTGCGCATGGGCATTGGCGGCCAGTTAAAGACCATCGACACCGGCTTCGCCCGCGTCGCGCGCTATCCCGAGCTGAAGGCCACGCCCATCATCATCGGCGAATCCGATCCCGACGGCTGCGCGGCGTGCCAGGGCGCGCACCTCGGCTACCGCAACGGCACGATGTATTCGAGCTACACCGCGGCGAGTTTCGCCCGCAAACACCTGCTCGCCGAAAAACACGGCGTGAACTTCGAGGGCGCGACGACGTGGGCCTTCGAGTTTGAGGACCAGCCGTATTTCGCCGGCTTCCGCGCGATGGCGAGCAACGGCCTCACCCTCCCGGTCTTCAACGTCCACCGGATGATGGCCAAAATGTCCGGCCAGCGCATCACCGCCGAAAGCTCCGGCGATCTGGGCGTGGAGAATATTATCAAGTCCGGGGTGCGCGGCGCGCCCGACATCGCCGCGCTCGCCAGCCTCGATCTCGCAGGGAAGAAACTCGCCGTGCTCGTCTGGCACTATCACGACGACGACGTGCCCGGTCCCGATGCCGCCGTCTCACTCGCAATCGCGGGACTGCCCGCCGGTCTCACGCAGGCGAAGCTCACGCACCACCGCGTCGACGCGAAACACAGCAACGCCTATGCACTCTGGCAGTCGCTCGGCTCGCCCGTCGCACCCACGCGCCCGCAATACACGCAGCTCGAAGCCGCCGCGCAGCTCGTGACGCTCAAGGATTCAGCCGCGACCGCCGCTGTCGCCGCCGGCACCACGACGCTCAGTTTTCCGCTGCCGCGACAAGCTGTCTCGCTCCTTGTGCTGACGTGGTGAGAAGGAGCCGCCGCGCGATGGATTGATGTCGGGCGGGGTCGCCCAACCCCGCCTCCGGGAGAGTGCGGCCACTTTTCCAACCAGGGCGGAGTTCGGCGACCCGCCCGACATTCCGTAAAGTAGCACGGGCAGCCTGCCCGTGTTGGGTCGGAGAACGTGGTCAGGTTGACCGCGCTACGCCCGGTGCGGGTCGCTGCACGATACTGAGATGCGCCCTCGCCGAACCCCGCCACGACTTTGGAATGACGACAGCGAGACCCGCTGCTCAAACCGGCGGGGTTCGGCGACCCCGCTCTACAACACGGCTCCCGTCCGTGCTCCGGTTCAAGCCGGCGCTGGCGCCCAGTCCGGCACGCCCACGGCTTCCTCCACCTCCACCGCCACTTCTTCCGGGGGCACGGTGTTGAGCGGCGCAAAGCGCTCCGACGAAAAACCCAGCTCTTGTTCCCCTTGGTGAAACGGATCCCGGGGGTTCGTGAGCTCCTCCAGCAGGAGACCGACCGTGGCCGTGTCGCCGCCCTTCACGATTTTCTCCCGGCCGAGGAAAACCTCGCGCACCGTGTAGATGGTGTCCTTCACCGGCAGCTGCTTGTAGAGCGCGCGGACGGTGGGGGAAAACGTGTCGTTGATGCAGATGACTTTCTGGCCTTTGACCATGGGAACGTGGAGAGAATCGGGAAGACTCGGACCGTGGCAACACAAGCCCGTTTTTTCCGCGCGGCCCGGCGGACGCGAGGTTCACAACCCTTTCATTCGATCCGCCCCTCGTCGAAGTCCATCAGGTCCGGCACGCTCTTGATTTC
>JANOAF010000330.1:0-8195 GCA_031411015.1 Opitutaceae bacterium
CCCGAATGCGCTGCGCTTCGCCGAGGGCAAATTTTCCCACGGGGCGGATCCTTTCACGCTCTACCAGACGCTCACGCGTGGCTGGCGACTGATGGCGCCGCAGGTGCAGCTCGTGCCGCGCGAGAAATACGACGTCATCCACTACCTCCGCGAAACCTTCCTCGCCGGGCGCAACCCGTCGCAATACATCGCCGTCACCGACGCCTACCTCGCCGGGTTACCCAAAGGCGACTCGATCGGACCCGCACCGGTGAAACGCGAGCCTTGGCGCGAGATGGACTACGGACCGTTTCTCATCGGCACCTTCGAACTCGCAGACGCCGCGAAGCGGGAGGCCGCGACCAAGCTCCCGTCCGCCAAACTCGACACCCTTACGCCTGACGCAAATCTCGCCTACAAAGGCATCGCCGTGAGCCTCGCCGCCAGCACCAGCGCGAGCGCGAGCGCGGGCGGCATTTCCTCCGGGAAAGCGTGGGTGGTGTTCGAGCACGACACCCTGCGGCTCGCCGGCGCGTGGACGGGCGACGGCTTCATCGATTGGGAAGGCATTAATTTCAACAGCCGCCATGTCGTCCATCCGCGCACCATCGGCGAGCTGCACGTCGAGACCGCCGACGGTCCTGGCTGGGCGAATCCCGCGACCGGAAATTTCGAAGACGCGCGCGGCGTCGGCGCCGATGGCCGGCGCTACGGTCCGCTCCCGCGCGCGTGGATGCGTTACCGTGGCCTCTATCGCGCCGGCGACCGCACCGTGATTTCCTACTCGGTCGGCGACGCCGCGATCCTCGAGACCCACGATCTCGAATCGCTGGGCGGCACGCCGGTCTTTGTGCGCACGCTCAACGTCGGCAAATCCTCCCGCGACCTCATCGTGCGCGCGGCCAATCTCGGCGCGACCGTGGCCGTCTCGGGCTCAAGCGCGGTCACACCGGTGCTCGACGAGCGCTTCGTCGCGCTGCGCATTCCGGCGTCCGCCACGCCGCTGCGCCTCGCGCTCCGCCTCGCCAAACCGGGCACCTCGGGGCTCGACGCGTTCGCCAAAACCGCCACGCCGCCACGCGATCTCGCGCCCTTCACGAGGGGCAGTCCCGCCCGTTGGAACGAAACGATCGAGACACCCGTCGTGCGCAGCGACACGCAGGGCGCATTTGCGTGGGATCGCTTCACGTTGCCGCAAGTGAATCCGTGGCGTGCCCGCGTGCGCCCGAGCGGCGTCGATTTTCTGCCCGGCGGCAAGCAGGCCGTCGTCTGCACGTGGGACGGCGACGTGTGGCGCGTCGACGGTATCGACGACGATGCGGCGACCGTGAAATGGCGCCGCATCGCGTCGGGTTTGTTTCAACCGCTCGGCATCAAGCTCCGCGGCGCGGACATCTTCGTCACCTGCCGCGACCAGCTCGTCGTGCTCCGCGACCTCAACGGCGACGGGGAAACCGATTTCTACGAAAGCGTAAATAGCGACCATCAGGTCACCGATCACTTTCACGAGTTCGCGATGGGTCTGCAGGCGGACGCCGCGGGAAATTTCTACTACGCCAAGAGCGCCCGCCACGCCCGCACGGCTGTCGTGCCCCAGCACGGCACGCTGCTGAAAATCAGCGCCGACGGCACAACGACCGAGATTCTCGCCAACGGCTTCCGCGCCGCCAACGGCGTGTGCCTCAATCCCGACGGCACGTTTTTCGTGACCGATCAGGAGGGCCATTGGACGCCGATGAACCGCATCAACCGCGTCACCCCCGGAAAATTTTTTGGCAACATGTGGAGTTACGGCGCGCCCGCCGACCCGGCCGACACCGCGATGGCCCAACCCGTCGCGTGGGTGGACAAAGCTTTCGATCGCTCGCCCGCCGAACTCCTCCGCGTCGACAGTCCGTCGTGGGGAGCATTCAACGGCGCGCTCCTAAACCTCTCCTACGGCGTCGGCCGCATCGAAGTGGTTTTCTCCGAGGGCACGGGCGCGGACGAGCAGGGCGCCCTCTGCGCGTTGCCGATGCCAGATTTTCCGACCGGCATCATGCGCGGCCGCTTTCATCCCACCAACGGCCAACTCTACCTCTGCGGCCTCTCGGCGTGGGCGACGTCGCGCACCGAGCAAGAGGGCGGCTTCTACCGCCTGCGCCCCACCGGCAAACCCGCGTGCCTTCCCATCGCCTGGCACGTGATCGACGGCGGCATTGAACTCACCTTCAGCGAGCCACCGTTGCGCGCGACGGCGACCGACGTGTCACGCTACACCGTGAAATCGTGGGGCATCAACCGCTCCGCCAACTACGGCAGCGCCCGCATCAACGAACACGCCCTGCCAATCACCCAGGTTTCGCTCGGCGAGGATGCCCGCGTCGTGCGTCTCTCCATTCCCTCGCTCACCCCCACGCGCGTCATCGAGATCACCTGCCGCGTCCGCGACGCGACCGGCACCGAAGTCGAGCGCGTGATCTCCGGCACCCTCCATCGCGTGCCAGCCGGGAAATAGTGTGCCTGAGCGAACCGCGGCCGAGTCGGCGCCAGCGGCGGCGCGAGGTTCGTGGTGACAAACCGGGGGCGATGCGCCACTTCAAGCGCGTGGTGACGTCGTTTTTCCGCTGGCTACCCCTCGCGCTGATTGTGCTCGGCGCATTTTGGGTGCGCACGCACGACCTTGGGCGCCGGCCGATGCACGCCGACGAGGCGAACCAAGCGGTCAAGCTCGGCGAACTGATCGACAACGGACGCTACGCCTTTGACCCGCGCGACCATCACGGGCCGACACTCTATTTCGCCGCCCTGCCGGTCGCGTGGGTTCGCGGCGAACGAACCAGCGCCCTGCTGACGGAAACGACCGTTCGACTCGTGCCCGCCGTCTTCGGCACGCTCGCGGTGATTTTGCTGGCGGCACTTGCCGCTCCGTTGGGTCGCTGGCCCGCGCTCGCCGCGGCGGCGCTCCTCGCGGTTTCACCGACCGCAGTTTATTACAGCCGCGATTTCATTCAGGAAACGCTGCTCGTCACGTTCACGCTGGGTGCACTGCTTGCTGCGCGCGCCTGGTGGCGCAGCGGACTCACGCGCTGGGCGCTCGGCGCGGGAATACTGGTCGGGCTGATGCAGGCGACGAAGGCGAGCGCACCGCTATTTCTCGCGGCGGCGGCGCTCGCGCTCGCGTTTACACGCAACGGCGAGCGGCCGGCTACGCGGCGCGTCCGACGCGACGCCGCGGTCGCACTTGCCGCTGTCCTGCTAACCGCGGCCCTGCTCTACTCTTCGTTCGGCACGAATCTCGGAGGCATTCGCTCCGCGCTCGACACCTACGCCCACGCGCTCACGCGGTTCGGTGCCACTGCCGCGCCAACCGGGCACGAGAAACCGTGGTGGTATTACCTGAAACTCTTCGGGTGGTTTCGCGACGGCGGACTCGTGTGGCATCAGATCGCATTTTCGACGCTCGCCGTCGTCGGCCTCGTGATCGCGGGCATGCGACGCGAACCGTTTCTCCGCGCCGCGGCGATCTACACGGCATTCCTTGCGATCGCGCTCTCGGCCTTCGCCTACAAAACACCGTGGCACGCGATCCACTTTGTGCCCGGCCTCACCGTGCTCGCGGCGGCGACCCTCGCGGCGATCGCGCGATTGCGGACAGGGCGGCTCGTCGCGGTGGCTTTTGCGCTGATCGCGCTCGCGACGCAATTTCAGCAGGTGTGGCGTGCCTCGTTTCTTCGGCCTGCCGACCAGCGGAATCCCTACGCCTACGTGCATAGTTCGCCCGACGTGCTCAAGTTTCGCCCTTTGGCCGAGGCCGCGCGCATCCATGCCCTCGACCGCCCCATCCGCGTGATCAGCGAGGAATATTGGCCGCTGCCGTGGTATCTGCGCGGCATCCCGCGCGTCGGCTACTGGGCGACGCCACCCGACGACTGCGACGGCGCGCTGGTGATCGCATCGAACACTCAGGCCGATGCCGTGCGCGCGAAGCTGCGTGGCACGTATCGCGAATCATTCCTCGGCCTGCGGCCGGGTTTCATCTGCATCCTCTTCACCCCCGAACCGTGACGCCCCAGCTTTCATTGGTCGTCCCGGTTTACAACGAAGCCGGCAACATCCTCCCGCTCGCCACGCGAGCGGCGGAGGTGCTCCGTGAACTCGGCCGACCGTTCGAAATCATTTTCGTCAACGATGGCAGCACCGACGCCACCGCCAACGAGATCGCCGAGGCTCACGCGCGCTGGCCGGCGGTTCGCGAATTGCAGCTCGAAAAAAACTCCGGCCAAGCGGTCGCGCTCCTCACCGGCCTCGCCGCCGCCCAGGGCGAATATCTCCTCATGATGGACGGCGACGGCCAGAACGACCCGCGCGACTACCCCGCCCTCCTCGCGCTCGTCGAATCGGGTCGCTGCGATCTGGCATGCGGGTGGCGCGTCGACCGCCACGACTCGACGCTTCGCCGCATCATGTCGCGCGTGGCGAACGTCGTGCGCGGCGCGATCCTCAAAGACGGCGTGCACGACTCCGGTTGCCAGCTGCGCGTGATGCGCCGTGAAGTGCGCGACGCCTTTTTTTCCATGGAGTTGATGCAGAGTTTTATTCCCGCGCTCGCCGTCGCCGCCGGTTTCCGCGTCGGCGAGATGCCCGTGCGCCATCACGCGCGACAACACGGCGACTCCAAATACGGCCTCGGCCGCCTCTGGTGGCGCCCCGCTGCCGCGATGCTCGGCCTGCGCTGGAAGATTTGGCGCGGGCAGACGCCGAAACGAAAGTCGGGTGCGACCCGATGACTCCGCACACGTTTCAGCACGAGGCGATGGCGACCCATTGGGAAATCACGGTCGCCGGTCAGGAACGCGACTACGCCCGGCAGGCGGCCGAGGCGGCCTTTCGCGAACTCGACCGCTTGGAAAATCTGCTCAGCCGCTACGTCGAATCGAGCGACATTTCCCGCATCAACGGCCTCGCGCTTGGCAACTCGACGCCAATCAGCGCGGAGACGCTCGAGTGCCTGCTCATCGCCGCCGATGTGTCGCTCGCCACGCACCGCGCTTTCGATCCCGCCTACGCCTCCGAGCGTCCGCCCGCACTCGCGCCTGATACCCTGCCCTTCACGCTCGATCCGGACGCACACACGCTCACCTCGCTCGCGACGCACCTGCACGTCGATCTCGGCGCGGTGGGCAAGGGTTACGCGCTTGATCGCATGGCCGCGACCTTGAGCGAGTGGAGCATCGCCGACGCTTGCCTGAACGGTGGCGGCAGCAGTGTGCTCGCACTCGGCGCCGCTTCGCCCGACACCGTTGGCTGGCCGGTTGGGCTGGGTGAAGGTCGTGGCGAACGCACGATCGCCCTCGCGGCCGCATCCCTCAGCGGTTCGGGCACCGCCGCGCAGGGCCCGCACCTGATCGATCCACGCTCGGGCGAGCCTGCACTGCGCACCACGCGCGCGTGGGCTCTCGCTCCGACCGCCGCCCAAGCCGACGCGTTGTCCACCGCGTTTTTTCTGATGACCGATGCCGAAGTCGCCGCGCTCTGTGCCGCACATCCGCAAATCGGCGGCGCGCTCACCGGTGCCGACGACGAATTGATCGTGCACGGTGCCTTGCGGAGTAGGGCGGGTCTTTGACCCGCCCTTTCACGCGTAAAATTTTCCGAGGGCGGGTCAGAGAACCCGCCCTACTTTCTTTGCCGCCACGCCTTGGTGTAATGTCGGACGCGCGATAAGTTTCTCACCACGCACCGCGAGCGTGCGATAAGTTCAAAGCTTTTGAAACGCAGTCCGCGGACGGATGATTGAAATCCATGTCGGGGCCGATTCTAGTGCGGCTAACCCCACGCCATCAACGCGTCGTCCGTTTTGCCCGCGCTTACCTCCGCTATGAACAGTAGCCACCCCTACGCGTTCCTCGCTCTCTTCGCCGCCGTCGCGGTCGCGTTTCCGCTCCTGCTGCTTGGTGTGGCGCGCTTGTGGTCCCGCTTTTTCCAACCCGCCAAGCCGAGCGCCGTAAAAAACGATGTCTATGAATGCGGCATCGCCTCGACCGGCGACTCGTGGATCCAGTTCAAGGCGCACTACTACCTCTACGCGATTCTGTTTCTAATCTTTGACGTCGAGGTGGTCTTTCTGCTGCCGTTCGCGGTGGCGTTTACGGGACTGCCCGCTGGCGCGCTGCTCACGATGCTCGTTTTTATTCTGCTGCTCGCCGAGGGGCTCGTGTGGGCGTGGCACCGCGGCCACCTCGAATGGAAATAGCATGAGCGATTTTGCCACCACGCTGCCCACCGGAATCACCGAACCGGATCGCGATGAGCTCCGTCGGCAGGGGATTCTGCTCACGAGTCTGGAGGAATTCTACAATTGGGGCCGGAGCAATTCCGTGTGGCCCCTGCAATTCGGTCTCGCCTGCTGCGCCATCGAGATGATCGCGGCGTCGATGGCGCGCTTCGACATTGCGCGCTTCGGTTCGGAGGTGTTCCGCCCGTCGCCGCGGCAGGCCGATCTCCTTATCGTCTCCGGCACGGTCACGAAGAAAATGGCGCCGCAGGTCGTGCGCCTCTGGAATCAAATGCCCGAGCCGAAATACTGCATCGCGATGGGTGCGTGCGCCATTTCCGGCGGACCGTTCAAGCAAGGCTACAACGTGCTCAAGGGCATCGACCGTTTCATCCCCGTCGACATCTACATCCCCGGCTGCCCACCGCGCCCCGAGGCCCTGCTCCACGGTCTGATGGCGCTCCAGGAAAAAATCCGCGCTCAAAAACTCACCGGCCCGAATGCGCCGCGCCACCTACGCGCCGACACCACGTGCGACTACGCGGTCCCGGAGTTCGGCGAGCACGATCTACAGCCGCCGGCAAATCCCGACGTGTGGCAACCGCCCGCGATCGGGAGGAAGGAGTAAAGATGAGTTCGCCGAATCACAAAGACAGCCTGGCGTTGCAAATGTCATTTCAGTGGCGACCACTTGCGGTAGGGCGGGTCTGCGACCCGCCCTCGATCACTTGTTGCGCGAAAGGGCAGGTCAAAGACCTGCCCTACCTCAAGCCTCCGCCGCACGACGTCCTTTGCCTCGCGACATTCTGAGATCGCCATGGAATCCCTCGAACAACTCCGCGACCGGCTGCTCGCGCGTTTTCCCGGCACGGAGATTTCGCTCGTGACCAATCCCGGCCCGGCGGCACAAAACTCTCTGCTCCTCACTCCTTCGCACGCGCGCGACATCGCGCTTTTCCTCCGCGACGATCCCGCACTGCGTCTCGACTACTGCTCCAACGTCACCGGCATCGACTGGCCCAAGCTCGGCTACCTCGAAGTTGTCTATCACCTCTACTCGATGGCGCTGAAGCACGGCCCTGTGATCCTCCGGTTGCGCACCACCAATCGCACCGACGCGGTCACACTCCCCTCGCTCACGCCCGTGTGGCGCGCCGGCGAATTCCAAGAACGTGAAATCTTTGATCTCTACGGTATCGTCTTCACCGACCATCCCGATCTCCGCCGCATTTTGATGTGGGACGAGTTCAAGGATCACCCGATGCGGAAAGACTACGTCGAACCCGACGACTACGAGTGGGAGCCAACGCCACACGGCAGCGTGCTGGAGAAGGCGAAGCGGCACTATCCGGCCGCGCCTGTAGCCGAGGTCGGCGACCCCGGACCGGGCTCAACGAGCCCGGCTACCAAGCCATGATCACATCCGAACTTCAAACCACCGGCGCAACCGTTCGTGAAGTCCACGACGAGTTCCACGGCGACTTGCTTGAGGTCTCGATGGGCCCGCACCATCCGTCGACGCACGGGGTGTTTCGCATGATGGTCACGCTCGACGGCGAGACGATCGTGAAGCTCAAGCCCGTCTTCGGTTATCTCCACCGCAATCACGAGAAGCTTGGCGAAAACACGAGCTACCTCGGCTCGATGCCTTACACCGACCGGCTCGACTACCTGAACTCGATGACGAACAACTGGGCCTACGCCCTCGCCGTCGAGAAGCTCGCCGGCCAGCCCGTGCCCGAACGCGCCGAGTATCTCCGCATCATCCTCGCCGAGCTCACGCGACTTTTGAACCACACCTGTCTGGCCGGTTTTCTCCTCCAAGACACCGGCTGCTCGGGCACACCGCTGATGTATGCGTTTCGCGAGCGCGAAAAAATTCTCGACCTCTTCGAGTCGCTCAGCGGCTCGCGGATGATGTGTAATTTCCAGCGCTTCGGCGGCTGCCGCACCGATGCTT
>JANOAF010000331.1:0-1589 GCA_031411015.1 Opitutaceae bacterium
CCTCGCGATAAAGCCGTCCGCCCTTTTCCGGGTCGCCGAGATCGTGGCGACAATCGAAGACGACCCACGCGGGATCGTTAAGGCGGGCGGCGAGCTGCGAGGTCGTGACGAGCATGCCGCAGCGAAGACCGGCCGCGCCCGCGAATCACGCGAAATCCTCTTCCGCGTCCGCCTCTGCTTTGTCATCGCGAGCCCAGCCGAGCGTGGCGATCCAGCCAGATGGATTGCTTCGTCATCCGGCCGTGCCGACTCCTCGCAATGACAAATTATGCCACCGCCGAATCCACACTCCTCGAATCCTATCGCTTGTCATCGCGAGGAGCGAAGCGACGTGGCGATCCATCTGAAATTCTAGATGGATTGCCACGCCCGGCGGCCCGGGCTCGCAATGACAAGCATGCGAGCACCCGTTCCTCGCGGCCTTGCCAAGCTTTGGCTCGGCCGCACGCTCGCCGCATGGCTTCCGCCCCCTCCAACGATCCGCTGCACGGTATCACGCTAGTGCAGTTGCTCACGGCGCTGGTCGCGGAGTTCGGCTGGGAGGAACTCGCCCACCGGGTGCCGGTGCGCTGCTTCCAGTTCGACCCGAGCATCAAGTCGAGCCTCACCTTTTTGCGCAAAACCCCGTGGGCGCGCGCGAAGGTTGAGGCGATTTTCGTCGAGTGGAAACGCCGCGGCTGAGGGACGAGAGCCGAAAGTAGGGCGGGTCTGTGACCCGCCCTCGAACACCTCACGCGCGAATGGGCGGGTCACAGACCCGCCCTACTCCAATCCACATCGCTCCGATCCGGCTTTGCCGGACTATTGCGACCACCTACGCCCTCACTTCGGCCACGACTTGCACCTCGACGGTCGTCCCGCGCGGAAGACCGTTCACCGCGACCGCGGCGCGGGCGTGTTTCCCGGCGTCGCCAAAAATCTTCACGAAGAGATCGCTCGCGCCGTTAATCACCGAGGGGCTGTCGGAGAAATTATCCACGGCGTTGACGAAGCCCGTCACCATCACGATGCGCGTCACGCGGTCGAGCGAGCCGACGGCGACCTTAATGTTGGCGAGCGTGTTGAGCGCGCAAATCTCGGCGGCTTTCTTGGCGGTCTCAATCGTCTGCTCCTTGCCGACCTGCCCGATGTGCGTCTGCTGGCCGTTGAAGACCGCGATGGTGCCGGCGCAGAAAAGCAAATTGCCGGTGTGCACGACGGGCACGTAGCTGCCGGCGGCGGCGGGCGGATTGGGGAGCGTGAGACCGAGTTCGGCGAGTTTGGCTTCGGGATTCATCGGGAAAAGTCGTGAGGCAACGGAACGCGCGAGGCAATGCGACTATCGCGGCGCAGGAGCCGCAGGCAGAAACTCCTTGGTCGCCACGCTCGCGAGCGCCAGCGGCGCCTCCATGATTTTCAAGCTGAGCAGCGTGTCCATCTGCTCGGAGAGACGCGAGAGCGAGAGCTGGCCGATGTCTTCGCCCTTCCCCGGATCGCCACGCACGAGGGAACGCAGAATCAATTCCTGCCGGGAAAACGTGAGCAGCTCCGGCGTCATCTGTGGATTGCGTTTCAGAATCATCTGCTCCGCCGGCGCCGGATCGGCTTCG
>JANOAF010000332.1:0-4696 GCA_031411015.1 Opitutaceae bacterium
CGCCTTCGACCGGAAGGCGGGGTTCGGCGACCCCGCCCTACAACTGACGGAGCAACCCTTGGCTGGTCCCGTCACTTCAATTTCGCGAGCGCATCCGCCGCCTGCTGGTTGCTGGCGTCGAGCTTGAGGGCGGTCTCGTAGGCGGTGCGGGCCTCCGCCGGGTGTTGCAATTTCTCCTCCAGATTGCCGAGGCGTTGCCAGACGTTGCTGTGCGAGGGCGAGGCCGGCGTGGGGGGAGTGAGCGCGAGGCATTCGCGCAGGCGGCCGACTCCGCGCTCCAGATTTTGCCCACTGATCGCGGCGGTGCGGCCGTATTGGTAGAGGGCGATGTAGTTGGCGGGCTGCTCGGCGAGCATCTGATCGCAAACCTTGAACGCACCGGCGTAGTCCTTCGCGTCCACCTTGCTCATGACACTCAGCACGGTTGCGCGCCCGGCATCGCGCTTGCGCAATTCGGCGAGGTGGGCGTTTGCCTTGGAACTGCTGCCGATGGGCCACGGTGCGTGGTAGTAATAGCGAAACAACGCCTCGCGCGCATCGAGCTTACTCGGATCGAGGGCGACACATTTTTCGAGCATGTCACGGCCCTTCATGGCGGCGGAGAGCGAGCGGGAGCGATTGGCGTGGTTGAGCAACGCCCCGCCGTAAACGCCGAGATAGCTGGCGTTGGCGGGTTCCAGCTCGACCGCTTTGCCCAGCCATTTTACGCCCTCCTCCAATGAAGCGTCATCGTTGCGGAGCGTGGTGACTCGACCGAGATAATGACACGCCTCCGCCTGCTTGGGATCGGCGGCGATGATTTTCTCGAACGCCTCCTTCGCTTCGGGATACCGCTTCGAATCGAAGAGAGCGCGGGCGGCATCGAAGTCGGTCGCGGCGCGCGTGAGCGTGAGTAAACCAAGGAAAATCAGGGCGAGGGCCGGTGAAGCACGCATGCGGGTGAAACACGAGCGGTGGCCGAAAGTTTCCGACTAAGGAAGCGCAATTTGAAAAACGCGCACCGTGTGCGCCGGCGGCTGCACCATTTTGGCAGGCGAAAAAACATCCCAACCGCTTCCGGCCACGACGACGGGATGGCCATGCACGAGCGCGACGAGCGTCAGATCGACGAGATTGGGTTGGCCGGCGGCGAGCACAGTCACCGACGTCACAGCGGTCCAATCGGGGGTGAGCCCAATCCGCAGGACGCGCTGGGGCTCGACGCCATTCTGCACGGCGACGATGCCGCCCGGCACTCGGACGATCCCATCGAGGCCGACGAGCGTGGAGTTTTTGGGCGCAGGCAGGGCCGCGACATTTCCCGTGGTGATATCGATCGTGAACAAGCCGTTCGCATAATCTGCGACGAGCAAGGTGCGACCTTCGAGGGCGAGGCCTTGGAGGGAACCAAACACCGGCGTCTCGGCCACCTTCTGCAGATCCTCCGCGCCCGGGGCCAGCATCCAGACGATGGGCGCGAAGCTATCGGTGGCGTAAATCGTGCCGTCGGCCGCAATCAGCAAATCACCCAGCCCGTGATCGCGGCCCTCTTGCGGCACCTCGACCACTCGCCGCAATTCCCCGGTGATGAGATCGAACTCAGCGAGCGCGGCGTGGCCTTTCTTTTCCTTGGTGAAGCCGGCCATTTCCGGCCCGGCGGTCATCGCGGCCCAGAGCGAGCGGCGCTTTTCGTCAATCGCGAGTCCGAAGATGCCCATGAGTTCATCGTCCTCGACCGTGAAGCGCACCGTGCGGCCGTCGCGACCACGGCGCCAGATGCAGCGGTAGTGCACATCACCGAGAAACAACTCACCGGCTTGATCGCGGTAGGCGAGGCCCTCGATGAGTCCGGTGCGACCCGGGAGTTCGGCCAAAATCTCGGCCTCTCCCTGCGGCGCGCGGTTGTCGGCGAAGCGTTGCAAGACATCGCGAAAAGCCGGGGTGCCTTGGAGGGTCGCAAAATCGGCGTCGCGCGCGATGGCCGGTGCCACTCCCAGAGCGGCGAGTTGGCGTAACGTCGCGATGGCAGCGGGCACATCGCCGGCCCGGGCGGAAAATCCTGCGAGATCCCGCAGGTAGAGCGGCGAATCCGGACGCAGCATCAACGCCGCTCCGATGGCGGCGCGAGCGGCGGGGAAATCGTTGCGAGCGGCGGCCGCCAAGGCGTCGGCGCGCAGATCAGCGTGGGATTTTTCCGCAGCCGAGAGAGCCACGCCGAACCCGATCCAGAGCAAAACGTGTGAGGCGGTGCGCATGAGCGGAGGGTAGGGACGGCGCGATCAAACTGCAAACGGCACGCGGCGTTCCGCGGCGACGCTCCTGGCGGCGGACGTTATTCGTAACGCAACGCGTCGATCGGATCGAGCTGCGCGGCCTTGCGGGCCGGGTAGTAGCCGAAGAAAATACCGATCACGGTGCTTACGGCCACGGCGAGCAACACCGAGGTCGGTGAGATCAGCGTGGGCAGACCGAAATAGTAGGACGCGAATTCCGAGGCCCCGATGCCGCAGATGATGCCAAGCACCCCGCCGAGCACGGTGAGAAGAATGGCCTCGATGAGAAATTGGAGCAGCACGTCGCGATCGTGCGCGCCGATGGCGAGACGGATGCCGATCTCGCGGGTGCGCTCCGTGACGGAGACGAGCATGATATTCATCACGCCGATCCCGCCGACGATCAGCGACACGACGGCGATGCCGCCGAGCAGGAGCGTCATGGTCTTGGAAGTCTCGGTGGCGGTGGCGGCGATTTCCTCCTGCGTGCGCACGGTGAAGTCGGGTTCGCGGCCCTTGCGGCGCTGGGTGAGAAGATCCTCGATGCGCTGTTTGACGACATCGAGTTTGTCGGGCGACGTGCCGGCGACGAGGATCTGCGAAATGTTGGCCCGCCGGGATACGCGCTTCATGTGCGACGTGTAGGGGATGATGACGATGTCGTCTTGATCGGAGCCAAACAGGCTGAAGCCCTTGACGTCGAGGACACCGACAATGCGGAACGGCAGATTGCGGATGCGCAGGGTCTGCCCGATGGGATCCTCGTTGGGGAAGAGTTGGTCGACGACGGTCTTGCCGATGACCGCGACCTTGGCGAGGGACTTGACGTCCTGATCGGTGAACATGGCACCCGAAACGATATTCCAATTTTTGATGAAGGGATAATCGGGCGATTCACCGTTGACGTTCGTGCTCCAGTTGAGGCCATTCGCGAGCACTTGATTGCGGTCGCGCACTTCCGGGCTGACACCGTCGATATCGGCCACTTCGGCGGCGATGGCCTCGGCGTCTTCGACCGTGAGCGTAACCGAGCTGCCGAAACCGCCCCGCATGCCACCCGAGCTAAAACTGCCGGGATACACCGTAATGATGTTTTGTCCGAGCGCCGCCACCTGAGCCTCGACGCGGGCCTTGGCCCCGTTGCCCATGCTCACAATACTGATGACCGCACCGATGCCGATGATGATACCCAGCGCCGTGAGGATGGAGCGCATCGTGTTGCGGCGCAGAGCCCGGAGGGCGACGAGGAAGATGACGGAGAAGCGCATGGAAGGGGCTCAGGCTGCGGACGTGGCGAGAAGCTTTGCCGCCGTTTCGGCCGCCTTGAGCTTGCCGAGTTCATGTTCGGCGATGCTGCGGTTTTGAACGGCCTCGTCGCGCACGACGACGCCGTCACGGAGGATGAGATTGCGTTTGCAGTAGTGCGCGATGTCGAGCTCGTGCGTTACCATCACGATGCTGATGCCCTGCTCGTTCAGCTTTTGGAAAACACCCATGACCTCAATGGAAGTCCGGGAGTCGAGATTGCCGGTGGGCTCGTCGGCGAGCAGCACTTGGGGCTCGTTGACGAGACCGCGGGCGATCGCCACGCGTTGTTGCTGACCGCCTGAAAGCTGATTGGGCATGTGGTCGGCGCGCTGCGAGAGCCCGACGATCTCAAGACAGTAAAGGGCCCGCTTGCGAATCTCGGAAGCGGACAGCTTGCGCGTGCGACCGTAAAGCATCGGGAGTTCGACGTTCTCCAGCGCAGTCGTGCGGGCGAGGAGATTGAAGCCCTGAAAAACGAAACCGAGTTTTTGGTTTCGAATGTCAGCCAGCTCGTTTTTTCCGAGCTGGGAAACATCGATGCCGTCGAGTTTGTAAGTGCCCCTGGTCGGCCGATCGAGGCAGCCGAGCAGGTTCATCAGGGTCGATTTGCCGGAGCCGCTCGCGCCCATCAGGGCGACGAACTCGCCCTTATGGATGTCGAGCGAGACGCCGCGCACGGCATGCACGGGGATTTCGCCGGAATCGTAGATCTTGTGGATGTCCTGAATCTGGACAACGGGAGCCATGGTGAGCGTGGAAGGGCGATTGGTGGGCGATTAGCGACCGCCACGTGAGCTGCCGCCGGAGCTACGGCCACCGCCTTGAAACGGATTGTTCATGCCGCCGGCTTGGCCGGCGAGAATCGGCGAAGCCCCTGGAATGGTAATGCCGGTGATTACGCTGTCGCCGTCGTTTAAGCCTTCGAGGACTTCGGTGTAGAATCCGTCGGAGACACCGAGCTTCACCGACACCGGCTCGATTTTCTTTTCCACTGCCGTGGGATCGGTGAGCTTGTAAAGCGTGCGCGTCACGATCGTGTTGTTGAAACCGCGATCCGAAGGACCGCCGCCGCCACCACCACCGCCGCCGCCACCACTGCCCCGGTCACCGCCCTTGCCGCCGCCCTTGCCGCGGCC
>JANOAF010000333.1:0-1653 GCA_031411015.1 Opitutaceae bacterium
GTGCTCGACTGGTGCCGCACCCGCTACGCCGACAACGAGGCGATCACCGCCGCCGAGCTGAGCGAACTCGCAAAAAAATATTTCGGCGCCGGCCGCGCGAGCCGCGTGGTCATCACGCCGGCCACGAAACCCGCGCCGAAGCCGTAACGTCCCTCGCGCCACGCGGCGGCAAGTAGGGCGGTGTCTCCGACCCGCCCTTGGGTTGCTGAATTTTTCACCGCGGATTTCGCGGATCAGGCGGATATGGGCGCACGCTCGGTGAATTTATCCGCGGTATCGGCGCAATCCGCCGGTCAGAATTTTGAGGTTTGCGAGAGCGGGTCAGAGACCCGCCCTACGGCGCGGCACTTGCGCGGACAGCCGCAGATTCAGCAGCGGGAGCAGCGCCAACAGGCCGGCAACCGTCAGGCCAAGCACCGCGTAACCCGCGATATCGTGCACCGTGCCGCCGATTGAATCGGGGCCGTGGTTGTAGGCCCACGCGGTGAGGAAAAGGCTGCGCGCGAGGTTCGTGGCGAACGCAAGGAACAAAGCGGCGCCGACCAGCACGATTTTTTTCCACCAGCGTTCGAGAAAGACCGCCGCGAGAAATGATCCGGCGAAGAGACAGCCCGTGAGCGAGCGAATGCCCGAGCACGCGTCCTCCACACCCACGTTGCCATTCGGCAAGACGAGCACGTTGCCCTGCTGCTCGATCGGAAGACCAAGGGTATCGAAGACGAATGCCACCACCGTCACGACTTTGCGCAGGAGAAAAAGGTTCAGCTGCGTCTCCATCGCCGACACCATCGGCGCCGATACCAGCCAGATCAGAACGGGAAAAACAAACCACGCCGCGAGCCGCCCACGCGCATCGGAAAAAAAACGGCCGCGCGCCGGCGACGGCGATTCCGGCGCACACAGGAAGAGCAACGGCAACGCGATGCCGACGGCGCCGACCGTGAGGGCGACCGTGCCCGGCAGCGAAGCGCCCTCCCCGCCCCGGAGCAACGCCCCCAGGAGAAACGCTGCGATCCCGCACAGCAGCGCGCCGCCCACGAGGGCACTCAGCAGTGGTTTTCTGAAGCCCGCGGCCCGCGGGCTGCCCGGTGCCGCACAGTCTTGGAGCGAGGCGAGGATTCGCGCCCAGCGATCGTGCACGACGTAAATCGCGAAGACCGGGACGAGCCAACCAAACGAGTAATCCGCCTTCTCCCGCCACCAATGCGACTGGTCCCACGCGATGAACGCGAAGAAACCCGCCGCCAGCCCGAGCGCGGCCAGAAACGGGCCGGGCACGGTCGCGCGAAGGTGAAGCCATGCAGATTTCACGCGGTTTCAGTTCCTCGCGTTCAAGCGCGTCGCAACGAGTTCGCGCAAAGCCGGCTCAAGCGACGCGCTGCTTCCTTCGAATCGTTTTACGATATCTGCCCACGGAACCCTACCATCGGGTGCAAGGACCGGCGTAAGATTCTTAAACGGGCCCTCCTCCGATCCTGCGTCAATCGCGTTGTGTGCGAAGCCGACCTTTGGCCGCCACGTCAGGGCGTGCTCGCCACCACCAAGGTCGTAGCAGATCTGAAATCCATCGATTTTCTCCGCGGCGTCATACCATATGATAAGCTCAAGCGCTGACACGTCATCGTCGAACCAGCGCCGGCGCCCGCTCGAAAG
>JANOAF010000334.1:0-4092 GCA_031411015.1 Opitutaceae bacterium
CCCGCGCCGCTCGACCCCGCGGCCACCGCTGAAGTGCAGCGCGCGGCGGAGTCGGCGTTTGCCGGCTGTGGGTGCCGCGATTACGCGCGGGTCGATTTTATGCTTTCGGCGCAGGGGGAATTTTTCCTGCTCGAAATCAACACGCTGCCGGGAATGAAGGAAACCAGCCTCCTCCCGATGAGCGCGCGTTGCGTGGGCTTTGATTTCTCGGCTCTCGTGCGGGAGCTGGTGTCGCCGGCATTGCAGCGTTTTGAGGCGGCCATTTCGGCCGGGCGGTCATGAACGAAAACACCCCCTCCATCCCGTTGACGCAAAACTGGCGCACGATTTCCCAGTCGGTGAAACCGCGCGCGATGTCGCGGGGCGGCCGCTGGCGGCTTTTCATGGCGGGGGTGCGGATCACGAGCGTGACTTTGGTGCTGGGCGGATTGGCGTGGGGTGCCTGGCTGGTGGCGGCGGCGCTCCAGGAAGATCCGCGCCGCATCCCGGCCGCGGCCAAGGCGGTGCCGATGAAAGCGCCCGAGTTGGAGACGACGCGCGATGGCGTCCTGGATCGGACCTGGCTGGCCCGCACGCTTGAGCTGAAACCGGGGGTGTCGTTGATGGAGCTTGATCTGGGCCGGTTGCGCGAACGCCTGCTGCTGGAGCGGCAGGTGCTCACGGCCGATCTCACCCGAATGTTTCCTGACCGGTTGAAAGTGCGAATCACGGAGCGCTCGCCGATTGCGCGCATCCGGATCGACAGCGAAGGCGGGCCGCGCGATCTCGTGGTCGCGCGGGATGGCGTCGCTTTTTTCGGCACGGGTTTCGACGCGGGAATGCTGGACACCTTGCCCTGGCTTGACGTGGGGCTCGCGCGCGACGGCATCGCGTATCGCACGCTGGTGGATCTTGAACAAGTCGCCCGCTTGCTGGCTGACGCCCAGTTTTCGGCACCGCATATTTATCAGACGTGGCAAAAGCTCACCCTGGCTAGGCTGGTCTCCGACGATGAAATCGAGGTGGAGACGAAGAACCGCGTCACCGCCATCTTCAGCGCGAAGGGCGAATTTTTCGTGCAACTCGCGAAGCTCGATTACATCTGCGACCAACTCGCGAGCAAGCCCTACGCCCGGGCCAGAATCGATCTTTCGCTCGGGCGTGAGGTGCCCGTGATGATCGAGCCGCTCGTGCCGTTGCGACCGACCCGAACTGTCGCGAAACCAGTTTCGCCCCGCTTTCCCTCCGCCTTCTCCGTCTCCCAGCTATTATCCAAACCGTGAGCTCCCGAACCTCCTTCATCGGTGCCGTTGAAATCGGCACCTCGAAAATCACCGTGCTCATCGGCGAATGCTCCGGGCGCGAGCTTGCGATTATTGGCCGTGGCGAGTGCGCGTCGCGCGGAGTGATCAAGGGCGTCGTGGCCGACAATCGCGCGGCGAGTGACGCGACCCACAGTGCGCTGGAGATGGCCGAGCGCGATGCGGGTGAACGCATCGATCTCGTTTTCCTCGCGCAGTCGGGCGGCCACCTCGAGGGTTTCTACAACGAAGCCGCCGTGAACGTGAAAGCTTCCGACAATATGATCGAGCCGGGCGACGTGCGCACCGTCTGTGATCTCGCGAAGTCCAAGGAGCTCCCGGCCGGCCGCATGGTGGTGCATAACATCCGCCGGCCTTTTCGCGTCGATGGGCGGCTCGTGCCTGGTAGTCCGGAAAATCTCGTCGGGCAGCGGCTCGAGGTCGGTTATTGGACGGTGCACGGTCAGGAGCAGCGCATCGCCGATCACATCAACGTGATTCGCGGGTTTAGTCTCGAGGTGCGTGAGCTCGTGCTCTCCAGCCTCGCCGCCGGCTATATGGTGACCTCGCTGGAAGAACGTCAGCATGGCGTGCTGGTGCTGGACATCGGCGCGGGCACGACGGATTTTGCGCTCTATCGCGATGGGGTGCCGCACACCACGGGCGTCGTGCCTGTGGGCGGCGCGCACCTGACAAACGATCTGGGCATCGGCCTGCGTTTGCAGGAAGGGCAGTCGGAGAAATTGAAACTACGCTATGGTCGCGCCGGGGTGCAGACGAAGGACAAGGTGCAAAAAGTCTGGCTCGACGGCAACTTTGCGATCGGCGACCGGCAGTTTCCCCAGCAGGCGATCGAACAGATCACGGCGGCGCGCACGTGGGAATTGCTCGAAGTCGTGAAGAAAAAACTCGGCGGCGCGTTTTCCCCGGAGACCTGTGTTTCGGGCGTGGTGCTGACTGGTGGCACGGCGAAACTCAGCGGCATCGTCGAGACCGCGGCCAAGGTTTTTGGCGTGCCCGCGCATCTCGGCGAAGCGCCGACGTGGGTGAGCGAAAATCTCCGCGACCCGGGGTATCACACGGCGCTCGGCCTGCTCTATTATGGGCTGACGATGCCTTCGGAAAAATCGGCCGCGAGCCGCCGCAGCGGGGGCTTTTTCACGGGCATGAAGCGCCTCTTTTCCCACGCCTAAACTGTCATGAATCTCAACGAACTTCCCCTCGCGCACGCGCTCCTCACCGACCGCAACATCGCGATCAAGCTGGTCGGTGTCGGCGGTGCGGGCTCCAACGCGGTTGACCGGCTCAAGATGGAAAACCTTGAGCGGTTGCAGCTCGCCGTGATCAACACGGATCATCAGGCGCTCTCCAGTTCTCCGGTGCAGGACAAGGTGCTGATCGGCATGGGCGTCACCCGCGGCCTTGGGGCCGGCGGCGATCCCGATCTCGGGCGCGAGGCGGCCGAGACCGACCGTGAGAAGATCGCGAAGGTGGTGAAGGACTGCGACCTCGTGTTCCTTGTGACGGGTATGGGTGGTGGCACCGGCAGCGGGGCCTCACCCGTGGTCGCTGAAATCGCCGCGGAGACGGGCGCGCTCGTGATCGCGTTTGTCACGATGCCATTTAGCTTCGAGGGCGGGCGACGGCTCAAGCAGGCCGAGGAAGGCCTCCGCGCCCTGCGGCAAGTGTGCGATGCCGTGATTCCGCTGCCCAACGACGTCCTCCTGCAGGAGTCGGGCGACAACGACGGCTTGCTCGCCTCGTTTGCGCGCGCCGATGAATGGATTGGGCGCGGCGTGAAATCGATTTGGTCAATGCTGTTCAAGACCGGTCTGATCAACTTGGACTTCGCGACGCTGCGGCAGGCGTTTCACCAACGCGGCGGCAAGACGCTTTTCGGTCTGGGCGCCGGCGCGGGCGAGCACGCGATGGCTGATGCGATTGCGAGCCTCAAGCTCTGCCCGCTGCTGCACACGCCCGAGTTTTCGCGCAAGGCCGACCGCCTGCTCGTTAATATTCTCGGCGGCGCCGATCTCACTTTGCCAAAGGTCAACGAGCTCATGACCGCGATCACCGAGCAATTCGGCCGCGACTCGCACGTGATCATGGGCGCCGTGATTGACGAGGACATGGCGGGCCGGGTTGAAGTCTGCATCATCGGCACGAGCGACATGGGCGGCCGGGGCATGACCGCGCGCCGGCCGGTAAATGCCGGCAACCGCGGCAAACCGGCTGCTCCGGCCGTGCTGGATTCGCGCGAGCACTCGGCGGTGAATGCCGTCGCCAACGCGGCGACGGCGGTCCCAGCGCTTGAACCGGCCCACGCCGCCACGCGCGCGTCCGAAGTGAAAATCGTGCACCTCGCCAAATCCGCGCAGGACGAATTTGGCTTTGGCGAACTGGAGAGCCGCGGCCATTTCGAAAAAACCGACCGCAACCTCTTCGACGGCCAAGACCTCGACGTGCCGACGTATTTGCGGAAGGGGATTAAGATTAGTTTGTGAGGGGAGGTGGCGTGAGACCCTACATGGGAGCCCATTGACGATCTCCTGTTGAGCCTCGCGCAACAAACTGACTGTGACGCTGCGCGGTAGCGCGGTGCGTCAGCCCGCGGCTCAGGACGAACGACGCGGGCTGAAGCACCGCGCTACCCCAAACTCTCGCTGTCAGGGTAGCGAACATGACCGCGCTGGCTCCAAGCCCGGACGGTCGACGGCTGTTCGTTGGAGGCCCTGATGGTGAGATTGAGTGCATCGACCCTGAGACATTGGAAGACATTCATGTCCTATCCATCGGCCGGGGAAACGCGATC
>JANOAF010000335.1:0-3515 GCA_031411015.1 Opitutaceae bacterium
GCGTAGCTTTGGTCGAAGTCTACGAGATGCCGTAGCGGCAACGGGCCGGCTACGTAGCTTTAGCGCTTCGCAAAGCCAGAATCGTGTGGTCAACTGGCTCACACCTAAACCGTCCTCCGCCTGACAAATACACGGCTGGAACAACAATAATTCCCCTCATCATGCCGAGCAGCAGGAACTTTGACTAGGAATCCGACACGACCCCCTGATCACTGCGCGAATGTTTCGTTTTTCTCACTTCCTCGGGCTTGCTCTCGTTGTTTCAGGCTTTGGCCTGTCGAAGGCTCCAGCTCAAAGTTATACGTTTACAACTTTGGCCGGTAGCACTGGTCAGGGCGGCTCGGTCGACGGCACGGGAAGCACCGCTCGATTTCAGAATCCGCGCGGAGTGGCGGTGGACAATGTCGGAAATATTTTTGTCGCAGACACCGGCAATAATACGATTCGAAGGATTTCCAGTTCGGGGGTCGTCACCACATTTGCCGGCTCCGCAGGACGCATCGGTTCGGCCAACGGAATTGGAACCACCGCCTCATTTTTTGGCCCACAAGGCGTGAGCGCGGATGGTTCCGGCAACGTTTATGTGACGGAAAACAGCCATACGATTCGCCGCGTCACGAGCACTGCTGTGGTTTCGACTATAGCCGGCCTGACCTCGGTCAACGGTGCCACCGATGGCGTCGGCACCACCGCGCGTTTTAGCGTCCCGAGTGGCGTGGCCGTGGACGCTGCCGGCAACCTTTACGTCGCTGATTCGAGCAACCATACCATCCGCAAGATCACCAGTAACGGCACGGTCACGACGTTTGCCGGTTCACCCGGCCTACCGGGCACAGCGGACGGAACCGGCACGGCGGCCCGTTTCAATCTTCCCTCCGGCGTCGCCGTTGATGCCGCGGGTGACGTATACGTCGCGGATTTTGCCAATCACTCAATTAGGAAAATCTCGGGTAGCGGCGTTGTCACCACGCTAGCCGGCACCCCGGGCACCAGCGGAGCTAACAACGGAGTGGGCACCGCCGCCCGGTTTACCTATCCGTCCGGGATCGCCGTCGACGGAGCGGGGAAAATCTACGTCGCTGATCAAGGCAGTCATACCATTCGCGCGATTACCACCGGCGGCGTCGTGACCGTCCTTGCAGGAGCCCCGGGCATCACTGGCGCAGCCAACGGCGTCGGCAGCGCCACTCGTTTCCTATATCCCACCGATATCGCGGTGGATCGTGCCGGCAATCTCTACATTGCCGAGGTGTATAGTCAGACGATTAGGAAGGGGACGGTCGAAGCGATTGCGCCACCACCCGATCAGCCTCCCGGCGAAACGGGGCAACCTGCGATTGAAATTAGCCACATTTCCAATCTGGCTATCCGCGCTCAGGCCGGCGACGCGGACAAGACGCTAATTGTGGGTTTTCAAATCGGTGGCACCGGCACCAGCGGGGCCAAGCCAATCTTACTTCGAGGGGTGGGTCCGACCCTAGCACAGTTCGGCGTGACCGGCACGCTCACGGACCCCGGGCTCAAACTCTACGACGGCCGGAACAAGATTGACGAAAACGACAACTGGGCCGGCAACCCCCAGATTACATCCATAGGCACTCAAGTAGGAGCCTTTCCGTTTACCAACAACTCCACCAAAGACGCCGCCCTCTACCGCCCCAATTTCAACGCGGGCAGCAGCAGCGTCTGGATTACGAGCGGTGGCGGCGACACCGGCGTGGCCTTAGCCGAGCTTTACGACGCGACCCCTAGTGCCACGTTCACCGCCACCACGCCTCGCCTGACAAACGTCTCCGCGCGCACCCAAGTTGGCACTGGCAACGACATGCTTTTCGCCGGTTTCACGATCTCAGGAACCGCCTTCAAGACCGTGCTGATTCGTGCAGTCGGCCCGACGCTCGGTTTGTTCGGAGTTTCGGGCACTCTCGCCAACCCCCAGCTCGAACTTTTCAACGGTTCGACCAAAATATTTGAGAACGACGACTGGGGCGGCGATGCGACGATGACCAATGCCTTCTCCTCCGTGGGCGCTTTCCCGCTACCGAACACAAGCCGGGATGCGGCGCTGCTCGTCACGCTCGCGCCGGGTAGCTACACCGTGCAGGTCAGAGGCGCCGGCACCACCACGGGCGTAGCGTTGGTGGAAGTCTACGAGGTGCCGTAAGGACCGAGGAGTATTCGGCCCGAAAGCAGGCATACGCACCTATGCGTATCGTCGAATTCGCCTCGAGCCGGTAATCTGGGTGATTCGATAGGATTTTTTTCCGCCCATGCACCTCCCTCCTCCGTTCCGTCGCTCCCACCTTACCGGCGCCCTGTTCGCCCTTTCATTGCTGTTTTCCCCCGCGCTGTTCGCGCAGGCCCAGTTCGCCGGCACTTACATCGGCACACTGAACACCCGTGTGACCGCCCCCGTTATCGGTTCCATCGAGTCTTCTTTCGGACTTTATAGCGCAACTGTATCGAGCACGGGCGTGTTCAACCTGAGCGGAGGCGGGCTCACCGGCACCGTATCGGCGAGTGGCGCTGTCACGATAACGGGTGGAACCAGTTTCGCTCTTTTCGGCATCACCTCGGCTACCATTACGGGCACCACGCTCAGTTCCGCCTACGGTCCACCTACCGCCGCCTCGAACAATACCTCTCAATACCGAATCAATCCCAGCACCGGCTTTACCGCCGCGCCTGGTGGCGGAGCAACCCTCCCGGTAATCACCAGCGCCACGACCGCCACTGCCACCGTCGGCCAGCCGTTCACCTACCAGATCACGGCCAGCGGAACCCCCACCGCCTACGCCCAGTTCGGCGGCAACACGGGCGTAACCCTCAACGCCAGCACCGGCCTTGTCACCCATACCTTCACCACCGCCGGCACCTTTACCTTCGGCGTCGCCGCCTCCAACGCGGCCGGCAACAGCGTCACGGTGATCGTGACTGTCACTGTGGGCGGCGGCGGGGCGACGGGTGTGCCCGTCATCACCAGCGCAGCCACGGGCAATGCCAGCGCCGGCAGCGCCTACAGCTATCAGATCACAGCGACGAACTCACCCACCTCCTACTCGGCCAACAACCTGCCGGCGGGTCTGTCCATCAACGCCGTCACCGGCCTGCTTTCGGGCTCCATCCCGGCGGCCGGAATTTATCAGATCAACATCATCGCGAGCAACGCGGCCGGCAGCACCATCGGTCGCCTCACCCTCAGCATCGAAGGCGGCACGCCGACATTTGCGACCGCGCCCGTGAATCTGGTCGGCTACCGCAACAAGGTCGGCCAGGTCTTCCAGTTTACGCTCACCGGCACCGCGAGCGGCGTCGTGTGGGGCACCGATGTCTACACCGACGACTCCACTGTCGCCCGCGCCGCGGTGCATGCGGGCGTCCTCGCCGTCGGCGAGACGAGGACCGTCACCATTACGATTCTCCCCGGCCAGTCCTCTTACGCGGCCACGACGCGCAACGGCGTCACGTCCGCCTCCTGGCCCGCTTGGTCGGGCAGTTATTCCTTCGCCGGCGCG
>JANOAF010000336.1:0-9599 GCA_031411015.1 Opitutaceae bacterium
GGCTCGATCCCGGGCTGGCGTTTGGCACGGGCAATCATGAGACGACGCGGCTGTGTGTCGAACGACTCGTGGGGATTTCGGAGACCGGATTGCGGAAACCGGAAACGATGCGCGTCGTGGACGCGGGGTGCGGCTCGGGGATTCTCGCGTTGTCGGCGTCGTTGCTGGGTTTTCGCGAGGTGTCCGGGTTCGACAACGATCCCGAGGCGGTGCGGGTGAGTGAGGAGAATGCCGCACTCAACAACCTCACCGGCCAAGTCACGTTTCAACTTGGCGACCTGCTGACGGGGTTTGCGACGGGTCCGAGCGATGTCGTGCTGGCGAATATCCTCGGCAACGTGCTGATCCAGTTTGCGGGCGAGTTGACGCGAGCGGTGGCACCGGGCGGCACGTTAATCTTGAGCGGCATTCTCGCGATCGAGGTCGAGCAGGTGCGAGCGGCGTTTGCCGCGGTTGTGCCCGACTGGCCGCAGGAATCGCGCACGATGGGCGAGTGGAGCGATGTGATGCTCGCGCGGCCGCGGTAGGTCAGCGCAGTGGTCGAATGGGCAACTGGGCTGGCCCACGAAAAGCACCCCATCCGCGCTCGCAAGCGAGCTGCCTACGACGGAAACAGCACTCGCGCCGCGGTGCGCTCGGCGGCGAGTTTTTTCAAAAACTCCGCGCGCGAAATCTCCCGCGCCCCGAGTCGTTCGAAGTGCGGTGTGAGTTGCTGAATGTCGATCCACGTGGAGCCGTGGGCGCGCAAGTGATCGATCAAGTGGAGCACGCAAAGTTTCGAGGCGTCGCCGATGCGGTGAAACATGCTTTCGCCGGTGAACACGCCGGCGGCGCTGACGCCGTAGAGCCCGCCCACGAGCTCGTCGCCGTCCCACACCTCGACGCTGTGCGCGTGACCGAGGCGGTGCACCTCAATGTAAGCGGCGGCCATCGTGGGCAAAATCCACGTGCCGCCCTGGCCGGGTCGCGGGGCGGCGGCGCAGGCGCGAATCACCCGCTCAAAGGCGCGATCGATCGTGAAGCGCAAGTGGGCGAGCCGGCGCTGCGATTTGCGGAGGTTGTGCGGCACGTGCAGCTCGGCGAACTCCAGAATCGCACGCTGCGGCGGGCAAACCCAGGGAATCGGGTGATGGGGACCTCCGTCGGGCCACGGAAAAACCCCGTGTCGATAGGCGGAAATGATGCGCACGGGCGACAGGTTGAAATCGAGCGCGACAAGCCCGAGGTCATCGTCGGGATCAGGAGGGGGCCATTCCGGTGCGGTCATGCGGGAGTCGGCTCGCAGTTTGCGACGCTGGCCGCTGTCGTCGAGACTGCGCTCGGAACTCCGCGTTCAGCTTATTCGCCCGCCGCGGATTCGCAGATGCAAATTTTTCCAAAGTCGCCGGATAATGCCTTGCCTGCGAGTGCGCGGGGGCGCTTGGCTGACTCGTTGAGATGACCTCCCGCGACGATGCAGCCTTGCTCCAAGCCGTGGCGCTGCGCGATGAAGCGGCGTTTGCGGAGCTGTATGATCGTTTGGCGCGGCCGGTATTTTCGCTGGTGGTGCGCGTGCTGCGCTCGCGGGCCGAGGCCGAGGAAGTGCTGCAGGAGGCGTTTTGGCAGGTGTGGGAGCGGGCGGCGGATTTTCGCGTGGAGCGCGGCTCGCCCTTTGCCTGGGTCGTGACGATCGCGCGGCGCAAGGCCATTGATCGGTTGCGGGCCAATATGCGACACACGAAACGCATCGAGGAAGCGCAGGGCCTGCGCAACGACGATGACTTCATCGCACCCGTCGCGCTCGAATCGCTGGCGGCCGACGAACGCGGCGAGGCCGTGCGCGCCGCGCTGGCGAAACTGAATCCCGAGGAGCGGCGCGCCATCGCGCTCGCGTTCTTCGACGGCCTGACCCACGACGAAATCGCGACGGCGCTCCGCGCACCGGTGGGAACGATCAAGGCGCGCATCCGACGCGGAATGTTGAAACTCAAGCCGGCCTTGGCGCGCGTGCATCTCGCGGCCACCCACTAACCCGCCATCGACGTGAAAAACAAAACGAAAGCCCGCCGCCCGGCCACCGCGATATCCGATTTGGAGGGGGCGTTGTCCGCGACCGCGGCCAAGCTCGCGCTGGCAGCGCCGCGGGCGGCCGCGCCGTCGCCGCGCGTGCGGGATATTTTGCTCGCGCGCCTCCGCGGCGTGCGGGCCGTGGAGAAAAACGAGGTGCGGGCCGGCTGGCGTTTTGAATCGGCGGGTGTCGCGGAGGGCTGGCGCACGGGCAAAGTGCCTGGGGTGAAGTTCAAAACCCTCTCAATCGACGAAACGCGCGACGTCGTGATGCTCCTGATGGAGATGGCGCCGGGATCGCGTTTCCCGGATCACGAGCACACGGCGGGGGGCGATGAAGGCCTGGTGATTTCCGGCGACGTGATCACAGGCGGTCGGTTGATGCGGGCCGGCGATTACTATTTTGCAGCCGAGGGCACGACGCAGGGTGAAACGGTAAGCCCGAGCGGTTGCACGGCGTTGCTCAGCCTGACAGCGCGGGCGTGGAAACAATGGCGGGAGGCGTTTTCCAAGGTATGAATTTCCTTTGGAAATTTGCCGTTACGCTCTGTGCTCTGAGTGCACTGCTGCGCGCCCACGACCCGGGTATCAGCACCGCGCAGGGCGAGTTGCGCGCCGACGCGCTGGTGCTCACCACGGGCTTTGCGCCGGCCGATGCACAGCAACTCCTGCCCCCGACCTTGCGCCACGAGGGGGCGTGGACCCAGAGTGAGTTCGACGCCGCGCACGAGCGGCTGCTCGCGATCGCATCGCAGCTTTGGGAAATTAGACATGGCGGTGGCGTGGTGAGTCCTCGGGAAATGCGGGTAGAGCTGCTCGCCGGTGACAACGTGAGCTTCACTCTCGTGTTTCCTCGCGGGCCCGATCGACCGGCGCTGACGTTGCGCGCGCTGAAACTCACGGAGCTGCCGTCGGGCCACCGGCAATTCGTGATTGTCTCCGACGAGACGGGCGCGGTGGTTGCGAAGAAGTTGATGAAGGCGGATGATGCCGCGCTCGAAGTTCCGGCGTCGGGGCCTGAATCCGCCGCGACAATTTCGGCGGGTAGCGCGGGTTCGGTGAAACCGCCCGCAGGTGACACGGCGACGTGGTGGGAGTTTGTGAAACTGGGCGTCGAGCACATTGCGACCGGTTACGATCACCTGCTGTTTCTTTTCGGTCTGCTTGTGGTGTGCCGGAGCTTCCGGTCCATCGTCGCGATCATCTCGTGCTTCACGCTGGCCCACTCCATCACGCTGGCGCTGGCGACTCTGGATTGGGTGAACGTGCCGGCCCGGTTCGTCGAACCGGCGATCGCGGCGTCGATTGTTTTCGTGGGCGTGGAGAATGTGCTGCGCCGCGGTGAAGAGCCCCGCGGTCGCTGGGCTCTCACCTTTGCCTTTGGGCTCGTCCACGGTTTCGGCTTTGCAAGCGTCCTGCGCGATCTCGGCGTGGGACGCGGCGGCGACGGTATCGCCATGCCGTTGATTACTTTCAATCTCGGGGTGGAGCTCGGCCAAATCATGATCGCCGCGGTGGTGCTGCCGATGGTGTGGCGGCTGCGGAAGAACGAAAAATTTGTCGCCCGTGGCGTGCCTGCGCTCTCGGCGGTGGTGGCGCTGGCGGGGCTTTACTGGCTGGTGGAGCGGACGGTCTTCGCCTGAGCCGGCGGCCGCCTACGACGAAGGCCGCGCGGCAGATGCAGGAAAATTCAACGATAATATTTTTGCCCGTGCATCCTCACGCGCATCCGGCGCGAACGATGAGCGATGTTTCGCTTTCTTTGTCTCCTGCCTTTGTTCGCTGCGTCTGGAGTGATCGCGGCGGCGACTGCCGCCAATCTTGATCGGGAGATCGTGCTCGCGCCGCATTCCGGCGCAGCGGGGGAGGACGCCGAGATTGCGCGCTGGCAGGAACGAGCGGGTGCGCCGGGGGCTAACGCCGCGACGTTCGAGGGCCTGGGTTGGGCCTATAGCGCGAAGGCGCGGCGCACGCTGGATGCGGGTTTCCACAAGCTCGTCGAGAAAACAGCGGACGTAGTCGACGCGCAGTTTGGCGCGACCTTGGAATCGCGCCGGCTGCGTGCCCACGCTTTGCACAATCTCCACCGTTTCCATGAAGCGGAGACGGTGGCCCGTCAGCTCGCGACGGAGACGAATGCTCCAGCCGATCTCGCACTGTTGAGCGATGCGCTCGTGGAGCAGGGTGAAATTGCCGAAGGTGTGGAAGCCTTGCAGCGGATGGTGAATCTAAAACCCGGCGTCGAGGCTTTCAGTCGGATCGCACAGGTGCGTTGGCTGAAGGGTGACCTTCTTGGGGCGACTGCGGCGATGGAGATGGCCTTGCGGGCGGCAGGGCGTGACGAAGCCGAAACGCGGGCGTGGCTGCTCGTGCGTTTGTCGGGCTTCGCCCTTCAGAGTGGCGAGTTCGATCGCGCACTCGCGCTGGCGGACGAGGCAAATACCCGGTTGCCGGATTACCCACCGGCCCTGTTGGCGAGCGGTCGTGCGCTTCTCGCGCAGAAAAAAAACGGTGACGCGATCGTGCGCCTTGTGCGTGCAGAAGCGCTGCTGCCATTGCCGGAATACCAATGGTGGCTCGCTGATGCGCTGGTGGCGGAGGGGCGGCCCGACGAAGCGGCCGTGGTCGAACAACGGCTGCGGAAACACGGAGCAGCGGAAGACCCGCGCACATTTTCTCTCTTTCTGGCCACGCGGCGCATTGAGGCCGGCGTGGCATTGCGCCTGACGCGAGCGGAGTTGCATGAGCGGGCGGATGTGTTTTCGCAGGACGCAGCGGCCTGGGCGCTCTTCGCGAGCGGTGATGTGGCGGCGGCCGATGGGGCCATGCGCCTTGCCCTCAAGGAAGGCACCCGTGACGCGAGGCTCTCGCTTCACGCCGCCGAGATCGCGCGCGCTTCTGGCCGGATGCAGGAGGCACGTGAGCATCTCACCCGCGCGAAAGCCGGCGCGGGAACGTTACTGCCGTCAGAACGGGTGTGGCTGGATGCAGCGGACCGCGAACTCGTCGCCGTTTACTAATTTTCCGCCGGAAAAACCAAAAATATGAAATCAAAACTCGGAATCATCCCCGCGACTCTGCTCGCGGCTCTCACCGCAGTTGGCCCCGTGCCGCTGCGCGCCTCCAGTCACCAAGACGCTCCGCTCATCACCCGCGATCCCGCGGCCAACACGACGGACGTCTATGCGTTCGTCGTCGTGCGCAACGGCCAGAAGTTCCTCGATGTCGCCCTCTCGGTTTACCCGCACGAGGAGCCCGGCGTCGGCCCGAACAAATACAACTTCGACCCCAACGTCCTCTACCAAATCTTCCTCGCCAATCCCACGACGGGCGCGGACCTCGTCGCCTACCAGTTCCAGTTTACGGACACTTTCAAGACCCAGAACTCTATCCTTCAGTCTTACACTGGAGTGGTCGCGACGAATGGTGACGCCGCGCAGAATTTTACGCAGACCTACACGGTGACGAAAGTCGTCGGGTCCGCGAGCACTACGTTGGGCAACGGCACGGTCCCGCCGAACAACCAAGGCATCGCGACCCCGAAATACAACAAGGGCAACGACGGCAACCAGCCCGCCAAAGACGGCGTCGGCGATGCCACTCAGCTCGACGAATACACCAGCGGTGCGATCGCGACACTCAGCTCGGGCTATCGCTCGTTCGCCGGGCAGCGTGAGGATCCCTTCTACGGCGATATCAACGCCATCTTCGATTTGCTGTCGCTGAAATCCGGCGCGCAGCGTTTCGATAGCCAGGGTGGTTACAACCTCCACTCGATCGTGCTGGAGATTCCGATCGCCGAAGTTCCCGGCGGCGAGAATCAGACGATGGGCGTCTATGCCACCACGAGCCGCCGTGCCACCACGGTGCTGACCGATGGCACGGGCTCCGCGGGCACGGCCCCGACGGGTGCATGGGTGCAGGTCGGCCGCCAGGGCAATCCGCTCTTCTGCGAGGCTTTCATCGCGATCAAGGACAAGGACCTCTATAATCGCACCAAACCCACGAGCGATTCCACGCTCTTCCGCACGTACGCCGAAAGTCCCGAACTCGGGGTTCTGATCAACGCGCTCGTGCTGAAGGGCAACGTCGCCCCCGTGACCAATCGTGCCGATCTCGCCGGGATTTTCATTCCCGACGTGATTAAGGTCGATCTCTCGACTGGCCGCGCCCGTTTGGCCGGCGGTGGTGCGACGAACAGCGTGCTTGCGGACGACGCCGGTTACTCGCGCCTAAGCATCTTCGGCGGCGACGTGCTGGAAAGCCCCGTGGCGAGCGGTCATCCGTTCCGCCTTCCCGGCAGCGCCATTGGTGCTGACGCGACCAAATTCTACGTCCCGGGTGGCTGGCCCAACGGCCGCCGCTTCGGCGAAGACGTGATCGACATCGGCGTGACCGCGGTAATCAGCGACCTGCGCACTCTTCCCCTCGTCATTCGCTCGGCCGCCGGCATCGACAACGTGGACAGCAACGACGCGATTCTGAACAAGGTCTTCCCCTACACCACGACGCCGTTCAACGGTCGCAACTATGACCACAACCCGCGGCAGGGCGCGGTTTCCCCGCTGGTGAATTTCGCCACGCGCGGCAACATCGGCACCGGCGAGAACATCCTGATCGGCGGCTTCGTAGTTCGCGGCAACACGCCGCTGCGGATCCTCGTGCGCGGCACGGGCCCGTCGTTGACGAGCTTCGGTGTGACCAATGCAGTGAGCGATACCATCGTCCAAATCTGGCAGGGCAGCACGATGCTGGCCGAGAACGACGATTGGAAGACGACGCAGCAGGCGGCTATCACCGCGACCGGCTATGCCCCGCTGAACGATCGCGAGGGTGCAATCCTGATGACGCTGCAACCGGGAGCCTACACCACAACGATCCGCGGCAAAAATAACGCGACTGGCGTAGGTTTGGTGGAAGCCTTTTTGGTCGACTGACGACGCAGATTTGCTTCGAGCAACTTGAGTGACAAAGAGCCCGCGATGTGCGGGCTCTTTTTTTTGCGGTGCGGCCAAGGTTTGCGAATACCGCGCAGTTACGTTGGGTTGAACGTTCCTGGGCCGAAGCCAACCCGTCACGTTTTCGGAGCTCAGCCAGGCGAAGAGCAGGTTGCCGGTAGAGCGCTCGCTCCCGCTTTCAAACGCACGGGGATTACGAAAACAAGTCGGTCGCCGTGCGGCTGAGGAAATCTTCCATGTAGGCGGTCGTGGCTTTGCCTTCGATGAAGACTGGGTCCGCCATGATGGCCCGATGGAGCGGGATGGTGGTCTTGATGCCACGGATGAGGTATTCGCTCAGCGCGCGATACATCCGCTCCAAGGCGACCTTTCGGGTGGAGCCAAAACAGATTAGCTTCCCGATCATCGAGTCATAGTAGGGCGGAATCGTGTAGCCGCTGTAAGCGTGCGAATCGACGCGCACACTGTGGCCACCGGGCGCGTAGTAAAGGCCGATGGTGCCGGGGGAGGGCGCGAAGTTACGCGCAGGATCCTCGGCGTTGATGCGGCACTCAATGGCGTGTTTCTCGAATTTGATGTCGCCTTGGTCGAAATCGAGCTTCTCGCCGTTTGAAATGCGGATCTGTTGCTTAATCAGGTCTATCCCGGTCACTTCCTCGGTCACGGGGTGTTCGACCTGAATCCGGGTGTTCATCTCAATGAAATAGTAATTTCCTTTTGCATCGACGAGGAACTCAATGGTGCCGGCATTTTCGTATTCGGCGGCTTCGGCGGCTTTGATGGCGGCCTTGCCCATCTTCTTGCGCAGGTCAGAAGTGAGGAAAGGTGAGGGCGACTCTTCGATGAGTTTTTGGTGGCGGCGCTGGACCGAGCAGTCGCGTTCGCCGAGGTGGACGATCTTGCCGTGGCTGTCCCCCAGAATCTGGAATTCGATGTGGCGCGGTTTTTCGATGTAGCGCTCCACATAAACGGCGCCATTCCCGAAGGCTTTTTCGGCTTCGCCGCGTGCGACGTGGTATTCCTTGGCAAACGAGACGTCGTTGTGCGCGATACGCATGCCGCGCCCGCCGCCGCCGGCGACGGCCTTGATGATGACGGGATAGCCAATCTTGCGGGCAGCTTTCACCGCTTCAGATTCAGTCGCGACCGGGCCGTCGGAGCCTGGGACGATCGGCACCCCAGCCTTGCGCACGGTGTCCTTGGCGATGGATTTGTCGCCCATCATTTTGATGGAACGCGACTTTGGGCCGATGAATTTGATATTGCACGACTCGCATTGCTCGGCGAATTTGGCGTTCTCCGAAAGGAACCCGTAACCGGGGTGGATGGCATCCACGTCAGCGATTTCCGCTGCGCTGATGATGCGGTCGGCGCGAAGGTAACTGTCGCTGCTCTTTGGTCCCCCGATGCAAATCGCTTCATCTGCGAGTTGGACGTGCAGTGATTGGACGTCAGCTTCCGAATAGACCGCTAGGGTCTTTATGCCAAGCTCACGGCAAGCACGGACGATGCGAAGCGCGATTTCGCCGCGATTGGCGATGAGGACTTTTTGTATCATTCTTGAGACGAAGTAGAGCGGACCGCCTCTTTGTTGGAGCGGAAACTTATATTGTTATCTCAACGCGAATAGCGTGAGAAACTGGAGGTCTAGCCCTGTTTGAGTTTGAACAGGCGCTGACCGTATTCGACCGGCTGACCATTCTCCACTAGCGCTTCAATCACGGTTCCTTTCACTTCGGCCTGAATTTCATTCATGATCTTCATGGCTTCGATGATGCAAGCAACGCTGGTTTCGGTAACAACTGAGCCCACCTCGGCGAAAGGCTTACTCTCCGGAGACGCCGCGCGATAGAAGGTGCCCACCATCGGTGACTTGATAAATGTTATGCTCGGATCTTCGGTTGGAATGGCGCTCGGTGCTGTAGCGGCCTTATTCGTCGCTGCAGAGGGTGATACGTTATCGACCACCATGAACGGAGCGCTTGAGCCATGGGTGGAATTCGTAAGCTGCAGGCCCGCGTTCCCACGCCGAATCTTCAGTTTAAAACCCTCTTCTTCGACGGCAAACTCAGTCAGCTCGGAACGCTTCATGAGTTCGATGATTTGCTTAATCTGTTTCAGGTCCAAAAATATCCCTTGGTTGAGGGTTTGAGTGTCTAAGCTGGTTAGTTGGAATTCTAGGTTGGGCGTTCAAAAGTATTCCCGCACCTGTAGCAATCATCCAATTTTGTTTTTTTCAGGAAAAACAAGAAAACACTCGAAAACCGTGTTTTTCCGCCTAAACATGATGGATCGGGGCGAGATTTGTGAAAATACTGGAGATATTTTCACGGGAAATATCTCTCACGATTCCGAACTAGAGCGCGGATAAATTCGGGTTTCCTGCCGATTTTATCCTTTTCGACTAATTTATGGCCAATTTCGTTGCGATTTTGACTCAGAAAGGAACGCCGTGTGGGCTTGCCTCGAAAAAATGGACACTAATTCAGGCGGCTTTGATGTTTAGTGTTGGTTGTTTTTCGAAGACCACAGGGGAAACATAACCGAGCGAGCTGTGGCGCCTCGTCGGGTTGTAGAACGTCTCGATGTAATCGA
>JANOAF010000337.1:0-38084 GCA_031411015.1 Opitutaceae bacterium
TTACGACCATGGTCGTTCCAACCGCGGCTACGGTTACGGTGGATATTACTATGCTCCGTCGTTCGGCTACTATCCGGGCTATGGCGACGCCTATCCTTACTATGGTAATTCGGGTTACTATGGCTCGGGTAGCGCGGCATCGAACGGTCTGCTCCTTGGCGCGCTCGCGGGCGGGATTATCGGGAATAACAGCGGAGATTTCCGTCACAATGGGTGGCGTGGCGCGGCTTGGGGAGCCGGCTTGGGCTGGCTGCTCGGCTCGGTCGCCGATGCGAATCGCCGCTCCGTGGCTTACGACCGAGCGCCGGTGGTGATGCCGCCGGCGTCGGTCGCCGCGCCGGCTCAGCCGGCGGTTCAGCCCGTGGCGCAACCCGTCACGATTATCAACAATTACTACAACACCCCCTCGGCGATGAGCGGAGCCAACGGCCTATTTGGGCGGTGAATTGAATTTTTCGCCAAGGGGGATCGTCTCCTCCTGCGTCACGTTTTTGTCTGAAACCATGAACACTCCTTCCCGTTTCCTGATCTGCGCCCTCGGCGCGGGTTCCGCGTTACTCTCCGGCTGCGCTACGTCCGCCGGCGTGCAAAATCCTTCCGGCGTGCCTGTCGTCGAGATGCGCCCGGACGAGCGAGGCACCGTCGCGGGCACAGGCGTCGAGTCCACGGACCTCGTCACGGTGACCGACAAGATGGCGCGCAGCATCCTCGGTATCCCTCAGATCGCCCGGGCTGCGACCAAGCCCGTCATCGTGATCGATCCCGTCGTCAACGACACGCGTTTCCCGATCAACAAGGATCTCTTCACGGACCGCATCCGCATCGCGCTCAATCGAAACGCGATCGACCGCGTGACCTTCCTCGCGCGCGATCGCATGAAGGTGCTGGAGCGCGAACGGGCACTCAAGCAGGCCGGCCAGGTCACGGCCAGCAGCGATCCTCAAGTCGTCGAGTTTCGTGGGGCGGATTATTTTCTGACCGGCAAGCTCGGCGGCCTCACCACGCGCACCTCGCAGGGCACGAGCGACTATATCCTCTACAGCTTCCAATTGATCGATGCCCGCACGAGCGAGATCGTGTGGGAAGACTCGCACGAAATCAAAAAGCAGGGTCTGGAGGACGCGGCTTATCGCTGAAGTGCCGCAGCGTAACGAAGCGTCCGGTTTGGGGCGCGATTCGCGTTCGGGATGCGGATGTCCTGCCGGCTTCGTCGCTCCGCTCAGCATGAAACGCCGTCGAATCATCAGTCTCTCCTTGGTTGCCGCGGCGTTTCTCGCCGGCTGCGAATCGCTGCCGGACGAGCCGCGCGCCAGAGCCCGCTCCGCTTCGCCCCCGACCGCCGCCGATCGGCGTGAGCCTGCGGTGCCCGAGCGCGAGCGCGTGCTTTTCGACTACCGGCTGGGGGTCTCTGCCCTGCGCGCGGGGCGATTCGACGAGGCCAAGACCAAATTCGACGATGCCATCGCCCGCATCGGCGGCATCATCACCAGCGACGCGCAAGCCGAGCGCGCGCGCGGACTTTTTTCTGCGGAGAGCGTGAAGACCTTCATCGGCGAGCCCTACGAGCGCGTCATGGCTTACTACTACCGCGGCATACTTTATTGGCGCGACGGCGAGCGTGACAACGCCCGCGCGTGCTTCCGCTCCGGCCAAGTGATCGACAGCGATCCGCGGCCGGGGCATGAAAACTACACCGCCGACTACGTGCTCCTCGATTACCTTGAGGGGCTCGCCTCCGCGAAACTTCTCGCCGATGGCAGCGATGCCGTCGCGCGGGCTCAGGCGCACAACGCGGGAAAAATTCCCCTCCCACCGCTCAACCCGGCGGCCAACGTCCTCGTCTTTGCCGAGTATGGCTATGGCCCGCGGAAATTCGCCGGCGGCCAGTATGGCGAGCAACTGCGCTTTCATGTGGATGATTCTCCGACGCGCTCCGCCCGGCTCGTGCTCGACGGTGGCCGCAAGGTCGTCCCGCTCCCCGTTTACGATGATCTGGGGTTTCAGGCGACCACGCGCGGCGGTCGGGTGATGGATCACATCCTCGGCAACAAGGCGCAGTTCAAGGCGACGGCGAATGCCGCCGCCGATGTCGCCCTCGCCGGCTCCGTTATCGCGAGCGAGCAGGCGCATCGCCGTGACCGCCGCGGGCGGGATGACGGCGATTCCACTGCGGCCGCCGTCGGCCTCGGTATTCTCGGCGTGATTGGCAAGATTGCCTCGTCCGCTACGCAGACCACGGCGGACACTCGCCAATGGGACAACCTGCCCCAGCGCCTCAGCTTTGCCGCGATCGCGCTGCCGCCCGGCGAGCATGAGGGGAAAATCGAGTTTCTCGATCGCGAGGGCAATGTGCTCGCGCAGCGCACCCAACGAATCACGTTTTCCGTCCTCGGCGAGGATCGCGACACGGTTGTTTTTTTAAGCGAACTTAAACTCTGACTCACAGTCTCACCCCTACGTCTCCGCACCCTCGTCACCATGAACACCAAGCCCGCCCTGAGCCCGTCGAATGGGCCTGTCTCCTTCCTCCTCTCCGTCGCTGCGCTCGCCCTGGTCGCCGGTTGCGCCACCGAGCCCGGTCCGTTTGCGCCGCTCGACACCACCAAGTTCACGCTCAGCAGCACCGAGCGCTTCGTGCTGCTCGACAAGCCCGCGCAGAATTCCGTCACCTGCACCGGTCTCTACGAGCGCCCGCTTGCCGACGGCCGGCTTGAGGTCGTGGCCAACGTAAAGAACCGCGAAAGCCGCCGCATTCAGGTCCAGATCAACTGTGTGTTTAAAGACGAGCAGGGCGGCCCGACCGGTGACGAAACGCCGTGGCAAACCCTCATCCTCTCCGAAAATTCCACCGAGGCCGTGCGCTTCACCGCGATGAATCTGCTCGGTCGCAAATACACCGTCAGTGTCCGTCAGGCCCGTTAAAGCCCAAAGGAGTCCGCCATGAATCGCACCCTACTGTTTGTTTCCGCCGCGTCGTTATTCGCTCCTCTTCTTGCCGCGCAGTCGCCCGATGCGCCGCCGCCGACTCCGCCTCCCGTCATTGTGCAGAACACGCCGCGCGCGATGCCGGTCGGCCCGCAGATGGGTCCATCGACCCAGCGCGTTTATGGTCCGAGTTCCGACACCTTGATCGCGCGGCAAACCGCCGACGGCATCATCGAGGGTTTTAAGAAAGTCTACAAAACCGACGGCGCGCCCCGGGTTGTGATTTATGTGAACCGCGCGCTCGTTGACACCGCTTCCGGGCTGATGCTCACGGGCCGCACGGAAAATTTTGAGAAGACCGACAGCACGCTGAAGACTGCCGGCACCAACACCTATCGGTCCAAGGACGCCGCGGCCCCCGCCCTCGCCGATCAGCAGACCGTGCGCGAAATCGAGCGGCTCTTCGGTCGCGCTTTCCGCCACGGGGGCGCCCAGCTCGCCGATCAGAAAATCGCGGCCTCGCTTTTGCCCGAGGTTGCCGGCGCGCACCTCACCGGTGACAACGCCGCCAAGGATCGCAAAGCCCTGGCCGACATTGCCGACATCGCGATCGAAGTGCTGATCTCCAGTCGCAGCCTCGTTGTGCCGGAGGTTTCCGGTGACGCCACTTACAACGTGCCGGACATCCAAGCCACCGCCATCCGCCTGAAGGATGCCGCAATCGTCGGTCAGGCTGCGGCGAGCGATATCATCGGCAAAGGCGTGGCCGCGGGCCGCGCGATGCGTCAGTTCGATGTGCAGGAAATCACCGAAGCCACGGCGCTCGCGCTGATGGACGACATGCTGACGGGGAAACGCTGAGCGGTGCGGGATGGAAAGTAGGGCGCGGTCTTTGACCCGCCGTCGAAAACTCAACGTGTGAAAGGGCGGGTCAGAGACCCCGCCCTGCTTGCAATTTTAGGCCCGCGCTACCGTTTCCTCTCGATCGGCGGCAGCATCGGTGGCGACAGCGCTGGAATCTCCGGCACGATCATCGGTGGCAGTTCAGGCGGGGGTGGAATGATCGGCTTGAGGTCGGGCAACTGCCCGCGCACACGCTGGGGAATCTTTGAGACGTGCGGCTGCGAAAGACCGAAGTAGAGTGCCGCGCCAACCAAAACCAGCAGGGCAACGAAGAGCAGGCGGGATTTCATTTTTGCAGCGGGTCGATGTCACCCTGCGTCGGCACTTACCCCAGCGCGAGTGCGATCACCCCAACGGCCATCGCGAGGGCGGCCCAGATACGCCGGCGGCCGTCGGCTTCCTTGAAAATGCGCGCGCCGATGAATGCTCCGATCAAGATACTCACCTCTCGGGTGGGCGCGATGTGCGTCAGCGGCGTGAAGGTGAGGGCCCACAATACGAGGATGTAGGCGAGTGGTCCGAGGAGGCCGACCGCAAAGCACGCCGGCTTGTGATCACGCCACACGCTCACCAGCTCCGCGCGTCGTCGCAGGGCGAGGGGCGCGAAGAGCACGGTGCGCGCGACATTCCCACCCCAATCGAGCAGCAGAGGCGCCACCATCGCCACGGTCACACCTTGTTGATCGACCACCGTGTAGGCGGCGATGAAGACGCCGCAGCCCGTGCCGTAGGCAATCGCCTTGGCGTTGGGATGGCCCTGCCAGAGACGCGCGCCGCCAGTCAGAAAGAAAATGCTGCCGATGATCAGCGCACCGCCGGCCAGCGCGAGCGGAGTGGGTCGTTCGCCAAGAAACGCGATCGCGCACAACGATGAGATCAACGGCCCGGTGCCACGGGCCAGCGGGTAGACCAACGTAAAATCGCCGGCGCGATAGGCGCGCTGCAAGAAGATGGAGTAGCCGCAATGCAGCACGCCGCTCACTAAAATGAAAACAGCTCCTTTGCCGCTGATCGCACTTGGGTGCTGCCACCAGTAAACGACGGCGGGTGGAGTCCAGATCGCGAGCGAAACGACGCCCGCGATCCAAACGAAAGGCAGCCCACCTCCCGTGCGCTTCGCGTAGAGATTCCACGTCGCGTGCAACACCGCGGCTACGAGCACGAGCGCGAGGGCGAAGGCGGTCATGCGGACAGATGGCCTGCGGAATCTACGGAAGACACGGAAAAATTGCGGTGATCGAATGTAGGGCGGGGTCGCCGAACCCCGCCGAAAAACACACGTTTCTCCCTTCAGATATCAAAACTTCACTGCCTTTCGGAACGGCGTGGTTCGGCGACCCCGCCCCTACATTCCTGCGACGGACCTCACTGCTTCGCGTCCTTCGCCGCGCCCTTCACATGCGTGTCCAGCCACGTCTCCATTTCCCATAACATGTGCAGCAGGCTTTCGCGGCCACGGTAACCATGGGCTTCGTGGGGCAGCAGCACGAAGCGCGTGGTCGCGCCGTGGCCTTTGAGTGCGTTGTAGAAACGGTCGCTCTGGATCGGGAAGGTGCCGGAGTTGTTGTCGGCTTCACCGTGGATGAGCAGCAGGGGGTCCTTGATCTTGTCGGCGAAATTGAAGGGTGACATCGCGCCATACACGGCGGGGGCCTCCCAGAAATTGCGGCGTTCGCTTTGAAAGCCGAAGGGCGTGAGCGTGCGGTTGTAGGCACCGCTGCGCGCGATGCCGGCGCGGAAGAGCCGGGAGTGGGCGAGCAGATTCGCCGTCATGAACGCGCCGTAGCTGTGGCCACCGACGGCGATGCGCTCGCGATCGGTGACACCGCGGCGCACGAGTTCGTCGATCGCGGCCTGCGCGTTGGCGACGAGTTGCTCGATGTAGGTGTCGTTCGGCTTTTTCCCCTTGCGGGCGACAATCGGCATCGCGGGATCGTTGAGCACCGCATAGCCGGCGAGGAGGAACGGCAGCGGGCCCTGAGCGCTCACGCGCGCGAAGCGCTCGGGCGTGGCCTTCACCTGCGAGGCGGCCTCCTCACTTTGAAATTCGCGCGGATAGGCCCAGAGCAGCGTGGGCAGCGGGCCTTTTTCCGGCGTCCAGCCCGGTGGCAGATGCAGCGTGCCGGAAAGCGCGACACCATCGGCGCGCTTGTAGTGGATTACTTCCTGGCGGGCGCCGGTAAACAGCGGATAAGGATTGGGGAAGTGAGTGAGCGCGGTGAGTGCGCCGCTCGCGAGGGTGCGCACGAAGTAGTTGGCCGGTGCTTCGGGCGATTCGCGCACGACCACGGAGCGCGTCAGCGCCGCGTCCGCAAAGGCGACGAATTCCTCGTAGAGGGGTGGCGTGGAACGCCAGAGGCGGCGCATCTGCTTGGTCGCGAGATCGAGTTCGTCGAGAAAGGGCCGGTCACCTTCGGCTGAAGCGCCGGCACCGGTGAGGAAAATTTTCCCGCCGTCGGCGCTGCGCTGCACCACGATGCGACCTTGGGCATTGCGGGTCGTCACGGCGCGGCCGGGATCGGTGTAGCGATCCTCGGTGTTGCGCGTGAAGAGGAGAGAACGTGGCCCTTTGGGTGTCCCGGGAGCGACCGCCCACGTGCGGGTCGTGCGGGTGTTCGTCCACGACTCGGTGACCAAGGCGAGCGCGTCGTCGCACCACTGCACGGTAGTGACGCGAAACTCGAAGTGTTGTTGTTCGGTCGCCGGAACGTTGAACGGGGCGGCGAGCGTAAACCAACCGTCGCGGGCGATCTGTTTGCCTTCGATGACGGAGCCACGCGGCATCGACTGCACCCAGCTGAGTGTCGCGGGTGCGTCGGCCCGCCATGTTACCGCGCGTGGCCCGGGTGTCACCGCTTCGGTGGCCATCCCTTCCGAGAGCGCGCGATCGACGACACGGTGCACGCGTTGACCGGCGCGATTAAAGACATCGACCGCCGTGGGAAATCGACTCGACGGAACCAGATAGGAATACGGCCGGTGGAGCATCGAAATGAGCAGATGGCCGCCGTCCGGTGCCGGAGTCGCCGCCGAGATAAGTCCACGCGCGGGCAGCGCTGTGAGTGTGCCGGCGAGCGTGACCAGCGCGAGTTCGCTCGTGCCGTAGTGCTCGAAGAGTGCTTCGTCGTGCGGGCTCGCGAGCAGGCCGTCATACGTGCGGGCGGCGGCGCGTTTGCCGAGATTTTCCTGCGCGACGGGTCCTGTCGGGACGTTCGGCGGGATGGGCGCAGGGCCGCGCATTGACGGCACGCGGCGCACGAGCAGGGTGTCGGAATCGAGCCACGCCATGGGTTCACCAAACATGGCGTTGAGAATCGGACCGGTGAGTGGCCGGGCCGTGACGGTCGCGGTGGTGACGAGCCACAACTCAAGGCCGTTCTCCTTCACGAGCGTGAGAGCGAGATGCCGGCCGTCCCGGCTCCACTCGTAGTCGCCGATGCGTGCGCCAGCCGGCAGTCCGGTCACTCGCCGTGGCGTGCCGCCCTCTAACGATTGCAGCAGGAGACCGGTGAAGTGCGCGGCGCGGCTCGGGCCGTTGGTGGCGGGATTGATGCGCAGCCCGGCGAGGCGCAGTTCGGGTTGGGCGAGTTCCGCGATGGGCGGTGCATCTGGTCGCTCCAGCAAAAGTAGCAAACGTCGATCGGGGCTGAGCACGGCCGCCGGCGGCAATGGCGCATCGACAATCGCGGCGAGCGCGGGCGAAGGCGTGCGATAACCGCTATCGGCGGCCCAGCCCGAAGCGGAAAACGAAACGAATGAAGCGAGAGCGATTCGAAGCGGGGCGAGGCGCAGCATGGCGATTCGACCGTGGAGTCCAGATCGGCCATTGGCAACGGGCGACGTGCCGAAACTCTCCCGGCCTACTTGACGACCGGCTGGTAGCGGACGTAAGCGAGGCGCGCGCTGTCGGGCGACCACGACGGAACGTTCATCGTGCCTTGGCCGCCGAAGAGCTTCACGAGCACGCGGGGCTCGATGGGCGCAGCGCCCGGTGCTGGCGTGGCGCCGATGGACGCGACGGGGAGGAGGCGGATCATCACGTCCTTATCGGCCGGGTGACCTTTCACATCGGGCGCGAATGTAAGGTAGGCAAGCCAGCGGCCGTTCGGTGACGGGTGCGCGAACCAGTTGTTGAAATTGTCGCGCGTGATCTGCTCCGGCGCGGTGCCGTCCGGTTTCATCCGCCAGATCTGCATGAGGCCGGTGCGGTCGGAATTGAAATAGATCCACTGGCCGTCCGGCGAATACTCGGGGCCATCGTCGAGGCCGTCGGCGGTCGCGGCGGTGGTCAGACGCTTCTCCTCTCCGCCGGCGGCGGGAATGGAAAAAATCCCGAAACGCCCGTCGCGTTTCGCGCAATAGACGAGCGTGAGCCCGTCGGGCGACCAGCCGTGCCAGTAGGACGGCGCGAGCGGCGTGATTTCACGCGGGGTGCCACCGGCGATCGGCGCGAGGTAGATGCGGGACCCGCCGGGCTTCGTGCCATCGCTGATCGCGAGCAGCGTGCCGTCGGGGGAGATGCCGTGGTCGTTGTTCGCACGCGTCAACGCGCCGAGATCGATGCGCACGGGCTCGGCGGGACCGGTGAGCGACAGACGCTGGATGCGACCCCCGCCGTTGAAGTAGAGCGCACCGTCTTTCGACCAGTTGGGCGCCTCGATGCGCTCGGTGGTGGCGTAAACGCTGCGGCGATCGCCGGAAGAGATGACGACGGTCTCGAGCGAACTGCGAATTGCGACGACGGCTTTCGAGAGCGGAGGAAACTCCACCTTGGAAAACACTGCGGACTCGAAGCCATCGGCTTTGTGGGCGCAGACCGCGAGTCCGACTTAAAATTCACCGGTGAACGGCAACCGCACCGACGAGCCCGCGGGCGTGAAGACGCCGTCGGCCCCGGCGAGCGAGAGATAAACCATGTCGCCGATCTTATCGAGGCGCAGCCGGCGCGGAGCTTTGGCGTTCGCCTGCACCTCGCGCGTCACGTCGCCGATGACCTCGCGGTATTGGAGCGAAGTGAGTCCGTCACCGTGGACGGCGGCATCGACATAAACGGAATCAGCCGTAAGCGCCTGCCGGATGACGAGACAAGCCTTGCGATGCGGATCCGCGCCGGTGCCGATGAAGTTGATCTCGGCGGAAATCGTGAGGTCGCCGCTGGCTTTTTTCCAGACGTAGAGAAAGTCGTCACGCTTTGCCCACATGTTGAGTCCGGCGGCACCGAGGGTGTAGGTGCCCTTGGCGGCATCGTAGGCGAAGGTGGACGGCACCTTGAGTTCGCCGAGTTCGGCGCGGGCGGAAAACTGGCCGTAGTCCTCGGCTGCGCCGAGGACGTGGGCGAAGAAAACAGCGGTGAGCGAAAGCGCACGCAGGGTGACGCGGAGGGGTAGGGGGGATTTCATTTGAGACGGGGCTAAGACGAACGATCGATCCCGGCGGTTCTGCATTCTGGCGAATTCGACGAAACGCGTGCGACGGGAGTGGAGTTGCCTCTGCACCAACGTCGCGATCAGCCAAATCGGCCACTGCAGCGCGATGAAAATCAAATAGCTGGCGCCGAGCTCCGTGCCGGTCGTCGCGAGATCAAGATGCTCGTTTCGATTGCGATGCCTGTTTGAAGCGACGGCGACGGTGAGCAACAGCAGGCCGATTCCGAAATAGATCCCGAAGGCAGTCGCTCGCGTGCTCATCACTTCTACCCGTCCTTCGGCAGCGGTTTCACGTAGGTGTCGAGCCACTGTTCCATTTCCCAGAGCATGTGCAGGACATTCTCGCGCCCGCGGTAGCCGTGCGACTCGTGGGGGAGCTGGATGTAGCGCGTCGTCGCGCCGTGGCCCTTGAGCGCGTTGTAGAAACGTTCGCTCTGGATCGGGAAGGTGCCCTGATTGTTGTCCGCCGCTCCGTGGATCAGGAGAATCGGGTCCTTGATTTTGTTGGCGTGGTTGAACGGCGACATGGCGGAATAAATCTCCGGCGCCTGCCAGAGCGTGCGCTCCTCGGACTGAAAACCGAAGGGCGTGAGCGTGCGATTGTAGGCGCCGCTGCGCGCGATGCCCGCGCGAAACAGATCCGAGTGCGCGAGCAGGTTGGCGGTCATGAATGCGCCGTAGCTGTGGCCGGCGACGGCGACGCGTTTCGGATCGGTGACGCCGCGGCGCACGAGTTCGTCGACGGCGGCCTTGGCGCTGGCGACGAGTTGCGCGATGTAGGTGTCGTTGGGTTCGGCCTTCCCTTCACCGATGATCGGCATCGTGGGATCGTCGAGCACCGCGTAGCCGGCGAGGAGGAACGGGAGCGGACCGAGCGGACTCACCCGGATAAATCGATACGGCGACTCCTTCACCTGGCTCGCGGCGGCGGCATCCTTAAATTCGCGCGGGTAAGCCCAGACCAGCGTGGGTAGCGGGCCGTCGAGCGGGCCGCGGTTTGGCGGGAGATAAAGCGTGCCTGACAAGCTCACGCCGTCGGCGCGCTTGTAAGTGATCACTTCCTTCTTCACCGCCGCGAACTGGGGAAACGGATTCGGGAAACGCGTAATCGGCGTGAGGGCCTTCGCGTCGTCGGGCTCGCCGAGAGTGCGGATAAAATAGTTAGCCGGCTCGGTGACGGCCTCGCGCTGCGTGAGTGCGCGCGTGAGCGAGTCGTCGAGGAACGCGACGAAATTTTCGTAGTGGGGCGCCGTGGAGCGCCAGAGCCGCTTTGTCTGATTGGTCGCGAGATCGAGCTCATCGAGGAACGGGCGGTCGCCCTCGGGCGAAGCGCCGAGGCCATCGAGGTAGATTTTCGAGCGATCACGGCTCATGAGGAGCACGGCGCGGCCGAATTGATTGCGCGCGAGCACAGGCGAGCCGGGGGCGTTGTAACGATCCTCGGAGGAGCGATCGAAGAGGCGGGTGGGCGGGCTGCCGGGTGATCCGGGAGCGACGAGCCAGGTGCGGAGCTTGCGCGTTTTCGGCCAAGATTCGGAGATGATCGCGTGGCGCTCGTCGCCCCAGGTCACGAAGCTGACGCGGAACTCGAATCTCTGCTGCGAGACCGGAGCGCCGGCGAAGGGCGCGGCGTGCGTGAACCATTCGTCGCGCAATGCGGCTTCGCGGCCGGCGTCACCGCCGTCGAGCGCCTGCATCCAGCTGAGCGTGGCGGGCGCATCGGCGCGCCACGTGACGCCGCGGGGACCAGTGCGCACGGAGCCGGTGGGAATCGGGATGTTTTCCGCGAGCGGCAAATCGGCGACGGTGTGGACAAGTTTCCCGGTGCGATCGTGGACGGTGACCTTGGTCGGGAAGCGCGTGACCGGGACGAGATACGAGTAGGGCCGGTTCCACGTCGTCACGAGCAGGTAGCGCCCGTCGGGCGAAGCGGCAGCATTCCCGATCAGGCCGCGCAAACCGAGCGAGGTGATTTTGGCCGCCGGGCCTGAGGTCGTCGAAGGGTCCAGGGAGACGAGCGCGAGTTCCGCGGTCGCGTAGTGCTCGAAGAGTGACTCGTCATGCGCGTTGGCGAGCATGTCGGGATAGGTGCGTGCGGGGCGTTTGCCGCTGAGGTTTTCCTGCACCACGGGACCGGACGGAACGGTCGGCGCGTTGGGCGCGATACCGCGGCCCGCGGGAATGAAGGACGCGATGATGGTCGTGTCATCCAGCCACTCGGGATTATCGATCACGCCGTTGAGCGCGCGTTCCGTGAGCAGCCGGGCCGAGGCGGCGGCGACATCGACGAGCCAGAGTTGCAAGCCGCGCTCGAGCGTGACGGTCGCGGCGAGGTGGCGGCTGTCGCGCGACCACGCGAGACTGGTGATGCGCGCGTCGGCCGGAAAGCCGGCGACGCGTTTCTCCGCACTGCCCGCGAGCGCTTTCACGACCACACCGGTGTAGTAGGTCGCGCGGCTCGGGCCGTTCGTCGCGGGATTGATGCGCAGGCCCGCGAGTCGAAGTTCAGGTTCGGCCAGCTCGGCGACGGGCGGAAGGGCAGGGCGTTCGAGGAGGAGAAGCGTTTTCTTGTCGGGGCTGAGACTGACGAGGGGCGTGAGCGGCGCATCGACGATGGTGGTGATGGCGGCGCTCGGTGTGCGATAGGTGGCGTCGGCTTGGGCGTGGAGGACGGGCGATAAAACTAGCGCAGCCGCGAGCGCGAACACGTAGGGCGAGGAGGAACGCATGGGGCGAAGTTGGGCGGTGGAGTGCGCGCTGGCAATCGCCGGTGCGGCGGAACACGCGCGTGCCGGAACAGATCGATGCAGGTGGGGTGCCCTCACCCCGCGAGTTGTGGGGCGCGAATCCTCGAGCCTGCGGTGTGCCGTCACCCCGCCTACAACAATAGCAGCGAGAGATCGCCGGCACAGTTTCACGCTAACACATTGCGCCGCGCGGTCGCGCCTCGGAGAGTTTGCGCCCTCATGTCCCGCTCCGCCCTCCTTCGCGAAATCCGCCCGACGCTCACGCTCGCGGCGCCGATCATCGTTGGGCACCTCTGCCAGATGCTGATGGGCGTGACTGACAGCGCGATGATTGGTCACGCGGGCACCGTGCCGCTGGCCGCGTCGGCGTTTGGGAACAACGTCTTCAATATTTTCTTTGTCGCCGGCATTGGGCTGCTGATTCCCGTGGCGATTTTTGTTTCGCGGGCGCGGGGCGCGCATGCGCCGGGCGAGGCGGCGGAGTATTTGCGGCACGGTCTCGCAGTGGGGATCGGCTTCGGCGTTTTGGAAATGCTCGTGATGGTCGCGGTCAGCACGCAGCTGCACCGCTTCGGCCAGCCGCCCGAGGTCGTTGCGATCGTGACGCCGTTTTTCCTGCTCTTCGCAGTCTCGATCGTGCCGGTGCTGGTTTACCTCGTGTTCCGGCAGTTTGCGGAAGCGATGGGACATCCCTGGGCCCCGATGTTTATTCTCCTCGCCGGCGTCGTGCTCAACGCCGCGCTCAACTGGGTCTTTATCTACGGCAACCTCGGCGTGCCGCCGCTCGGGCTCACGGGCGCGGGCATTTCGACGCTGCTCTCGCGCACGCTTGGGGCGTTCGCGATCTACTGGTGGCTGCGGCGCGATGCGCGCGTGCGGGCGGCGTTTCCAGCGCGATGGTGGGGTAACTATTCGCGGGCGCGCCTGCGTGAGATGCTCGGCGTCGGACTGCCGGCGGCGGGCATGCTGATTTTCGAGGCGACGGCGTTCGCTTTCTCCGGAATCATGATGGGCTGGCTCGGCGCGGTGCCGCTCGCGGCGCACCAAATCGCGATCAGCTGCGCGTCGCTCGCGTTTATGTTTCCGCTCGGCCTCTCGATTGCGACCGGCATGCGCGTGAGCCACGCCGTCGGCGCGACGGAACGCGACCGGCTGCGCGCGATCGGATTTGGCGCGCTCACGGTGGGCCTCGTGTTAATGGCGATCTTCGGACTCGGTTTCGGCCTTGGTGGGCGCACGATTGCGACGTGGTTTGTCGACGATGCGGCGGTGATCGCCGTCGCCGCGCAGCTGCTCGTGGTGGCGGCGTTTTTCCAGATGGCCGATGGCGTGCAAGTGATCGCATCGGCCGCGCTGCGCGGCGTGATGGACGTGAAACTCCCCGCCGCGATCACCCTCGTGGCCTATTGGGGCGTGGCGCTGCCGCTCGGCTACGCGCTCGGCATCCGCGGCCCGTGGGGCGGCATGGGCATCTGGACGGGCATCGCGGGCGGGCTGACGTTTGCCGCGGTGTTTCTCACGGTGCGCTTCGCACGACTGACGCGGGCGTAACCCGCGCCGAACGAGCAATCAAAACTTCCACTCGAGCGCGGCGCTCACGTAGGCGGCGGCTCGGTCGGCGGAGGCGCGGTAGTTGCGCTGGTGATAGTCGGCCCGGAGGAGCGGGACGGCGCCGACGGAAGCGCGGGCGGAAAACGTGGGTGAGGCCTTCCAAGCGAGCGCGGGGCCGACCCGGAGGGCTTGGTATTCGAGGCGCGTGCGGTTGAGGGCGGGTTTGTTGCGACCGCCGGGGAGCGGGTCGTCCTGCACGTAGAAGGAGCCGAAGTCAGCCTCGGCGGTGAACTCCACGTCGAGGGTCTTGCTCACCGCATAGATCACTCCGGTGCGGGGGAAGCCGAGCGTGACGCGCCAAGCGGGGGCAGGTGTCCAGTTCAACGTGGCGACGGGCAGGATGCGGCCGGTGCCCTTGGAGAGAGAGTCGTAGACGAAGCCAAAGCCCGCGCCGAACTCGGGCGTGAACTTGCGGCTCGCAATGGCAATCACGCCGATGCCGAAGCCTTTCGAGGAAAACGTGGAGCCGGCGTTGTGGACGCCGGGACTCACACTCGCGAGGAGCGACCAGTCGGCATCAAGCTTGGTGAAGACGGTGAAGGCGGCGCTGAGTGACTGGAGCCTGTCGGGCAGCGGTGTGCCGGCGTCGCGGTCGAGCGAGTAGCGGCGGAATTTGAGACTGACGATGGGGAAAATATCGGAGCCAATCGGCGGGAGCCCGACGGCGATTTCGGCGCCGGCCTGCGCGACGGAGAAGCCGCCGGCGGGAGCGTTGCGAGCGGTGAAGGGCGTCTGGCCGGTGTAGGCCGTGTCGAATTTGAGCGTGACGAGCGCGTTGGAAGGGCGGCCGGCGGGTGTCGTCGCGGGGGCGGTGGGCGCAGAGGAGGTGGGGTTTTGCGCGAAGAGGGGGAGCGCGGAGGAACAGGCAAGGGCGGAGAGGAGCGCGAAGGGGAGGAAGCGATGAGTCATGGTGTGGCGATGGCTACGGGCAAGGTGGGAGGCTGGATGTGCGCGTCAGCGGAATTCTCGTGGAAAACGGCGGAGGTGTTTCCAGCGGTCACTCAAAGCCTCAAGCGAGCCTTGAGGTCGACGAGGGTGAGGCCGTCGAAGCGCAGGACTTTTTGGCGCGAGAGATCGCCGCGCAGGACGGTGACGGAGCGGCGTGGGAGACCGAGCTCGTCCGCGAGGAATTCACACAGCGCGGCAGTGGCGCGGCCCTCGACGGGTGGAGCGTGGACTTTGACTTTCAGGGCGTCGCCGAGCCAACCGATCACCTCGCTGCGCGGGGCGTTGGGAATGGCTTTGACGGCGAGGGTGCAGAAATTTTCCACGAAGAATTTGAACCGGAAGGCCGAGAAGATCGGGAAGACATTTTTTTGTTTCTTCCCGTCCTTTCCGCTCTCCCTGTTCAGTTCAACCCAGCGCCTCGGCCAGTGCGCCGATGATCTCTTCCACGGGTTCGATGCCCACGCAGAGGCGGAGGAGGTCGGGGTCGAGGTGGCTCGCGGCGAGTTCGGCCAGGCCAGCGGGAGTCGTGAGGAGATCGTAGTGGGCGAGATACATGAAGGGGCAGATGAGCGTGGTCTTCATGCCGAAGCTCGGGCCCTTCGGCAGCCGGAGCCGATCGTGAAACGGCTCCATCGCGCCGCGTAGCGTAAAGGTGATTACCCCGCCAGTGGCGTCGGGCGTGCGGGCGAGGCGGAGGTAGTTTTCGCGCGAGGCGGGGTGCAGCGCCCAGAAGACGTCGCGGATTTTTGGGTGCGACTGGAGGAAGGCCGCGACCTGCGCGGTGTTGGCGTGGATTGTTTTCAGCACCGTTTCCGTCTCGCCGATTTGCGCGGCGAGGCGGGCGAGGTCGCGCGGGTAAACGGGCTCGAGCACGGCGGCGGTGCGGCGGCGGAGTGCGGCGGCGTCGCGGCCCGCGGGGTTGATCGCGACGAGGCCGGCGGTGAGATCACCCTCGCTGGCGGTGTATTTGGTGAGGCTGGAGACGACGACGTCGGCGAACGGGAGGACGTCGACGTTGAAGACCGATGCGATGGACGGATCGATGAGGAGATGCGCGCCGTGGTGCCGACAGAGGGCGGAGAGTGCGGCGAGGTCGGGCGTTTGGATGAGTGGATTCGTCGGTAGCTCGGCGAAGACGCCGGCGACGCGGGCGCCGTGTTTTTGGAAAATGCGCGCGATGCCGTCGCGGTCGAGCGGGTCGCGGACGTAAACGTAGTCGGCGGGCGTGGCCGTGAATTTTTTGAGGATCGCGATGGTGTCGAGGTAGAGCCAGCCGAGCTGAAGCCACACCGTGCGCCCGCGCGTGGCCTGAAGGTCGGCAGAGGCGCGGAACGCGGCGTGGATGGCATTCATCCCTGAAGGCGCGAGGAGGAGATCGGCGTCGGTGAGGGCGGGGGATGTGACGGACTCACTGCGGGGCCGAAGCGCGTGGTGGAGCACGCGGCGAATCTCGGCGGGCGCGTCGCCGTGGAAGTTTTTTTCAGCGTAGGGCGCGGCGAGCAGGCCGAGGCGGATGAGGGCGTCTTCGGCTTCGCGCGAGGAGAGGAAGCCGCCGATGTTTTGGAGAAAGGTTTTGGCGCGAGCGTAGGTGTCGGCCGACTCGGGGTGGGAGATGCCGTGCAGTCCGTCGCGCGAGAAAACTTGGACCGCTGATACCGGTGACGGGGGTTTCGCGCCCGTGCTTGCCGGCATCACGGGCGGGACGCCCGTGTCACCTAAATGCGCGGCGAGCAGGCGCGCCATCGCCTCGGACGTGACGAGCCAGAGCGAGCGGTCCTTCAGCGCGGGGAGTGTCGCGGTGAAGTGGGCCACGAGTTTTCGCGTGAAGGGATGCACCACGAAGCGCGGATAGCCCGAGGTGAGCGCGCGCATCGTCTCGGGATTTTTTTCCTCGTAGCCGCGCACGTCGCGCATGGTGGGCAGGCTGCACGAAACGGCGTGGGGGCTGGCTGGGATGCGCTGGCCGAGAGGCAGGTGAGGGAAGGCGGACACGTTCGGAAAAGTTGAAGGTTGAAAGGTGAAAGTTGAAAGACTGAAGCGCGCCGCAAGGGTGCGTTGAGTCATGCGTGTCATCGCAGCATTGCACGCCCGGGCGTTTGCTGAATGGTTTTCGTGTCCGTCAATCCCCATCCCCATGCGCAACGCCCTCGCTCAAATCGACTATATCGCTCTCTTGGTCACGACGGTGGCCGGTTTTCTTCTTAGCTGGCTGTGGTTTTCCCCGGTGCTCTTCGTCAAACCGTGGATGTCCGAGATGAAGATTGATGAGGCCAAGATGAAGGAGTGTGCCGAGAAAGGCATGGCCGGATTCATGATTCGCGGCTTCCTTTACACGCTGTTTTCGACCTTCGCGCTCACGATTTTGATTCTGTCGCGCGGGAGTCCCAACTACGTCAAGGGCGCAGGTATCGGGGTGTTTGTGGGGTTGCTCCTGGTCGGAGCCCGAATGCTCAACGGTGCGGTCTGGGAGCAGAAATCCGCGAAGCTCATGGCCATCGTGGTCGGACATGAGGTGGCGCTCTTCGGGGTGCAGGGCGCGATCCTCGGCGCATGGTTGTGAGCCGTGGGTGAGTTTCAATTTGCACCCGGCGCGGGCGCCGCGTTGAACGGGCGCGCATGAAACTCCTCTCGTGGAATGTGAACGGCGTGCGCGCGGCGCATGGCAAGGGCTTGATCGACTGGATTCACTCGGCCCAGGCCGATGTGATTTGCCTGCAGGAGGTGAAAGCCACGGAAGGCGATGTGCAGCATATCGCCTGGCCCGAGGGGTATCAGGTCGCGTGGAATTCCGCGCAGAAGAAAGGCTACAGCGGCACGGCGCTGCTCACACGGCGCAAGCCGCTCGCGGTCACGCTGGGCATCGGATCGCCGGCGCACGACGCGGAGGGCCGGGCGGTCACGGCGGAGTTTGACGATTGCTTCGTGGTTGGCGTCTACGTGCCCAACGCGCAGCCCGAGCTGGTGCGCATCGGTTTTCGCCAAGAGTGGGATCGGGCGCTGCTCGGTTATGCGAAGAAACTGGAGAAGAAAAAACCGGTCTTGCTCTGCGGGGATCTCAACGTGGCGCACGAGGAGATCGATCTTGCGCGGCCGAAGGAAAACGTGGGTAACCCTGGTTTTTCCGACGAGGAGCGCGCCGGCTTCCGGGATTTTATTGGCGCAGGATTCGTCGACACGTTTCGCGAATTCGAAAAGGGCCCGGGGCACTACAGCTGGTGGACGTATCGCGCCGGCGCGCGCGAGCGCAACATCGGCTGGCGGATCGACTACGTGATGGCGAGTGCTTCGCTGAAGACCCGCCTCAAACGCGCCTGGATCGAGCCCCACGTGCTCGGCAGCGACCACTGCCCGGTGGGGGTGGAATTGAAGTGAGCGCGGCGAATCTTGTCTTGAAGGATCTCCTGCTCCGCGCGCCGCGGCTCACGCTGGCGGTGGCGGAGAGTGTGACGTGCGGGCGGGTGCAGGCGCGGGTGGGCGAGGGATCGGGGGCGTCGAATTTTTTTCTTGGCGGGATCACCGCCTACTCCCTTGAGCAAAAAGTCGCGCACCTCGGCGTGAAACGCGCGGCGGCGAAGAAGGTGAACTGCGTCTCGGCAGAAATCGCGGAGCAGATGGCGCGTGGCGTGTGCGGGCTTTTCGGCAGCGAGGTCGGTGTGGCGACGACGGGTTATGCGGAGCCGTCGCCGAGCGAGGGCGTGGCGGAGCCCTATGCGTGGTGGGCGATCGCGCAGCGCGGGGCCCGCGGGAAATTTTCGGTGCGCAGCGGGCGGGTGGAGTGCCCGGGCGCGACCCGAGTGGACGCGCAGGCGTTTGTGGCGGACGCGGCACTCGCGGAGTTGGTCGCGTATTTGCGTGAACGGCGCGGGTGAGGCGGCGAGAAGGAGGGCGGGTCTTTGACCCGCTCCTTGGCGCGTGAGGTTTTCGAAGGCGGGTCAGAGAACCGCGCTACTTCACGTCGCGGTGTTTTGGAAAAACTCGATCACTTCGCCGCTGGGGCCCTCGCAGAAAAAGATGCGGATGAGCACGGGGCCGGCGCCGTTGGTGGTGGCGAGCGTGACATCCTTGGGCTCGATCGTGATCGTGGCGCCGGCGGCGCGCACGCGGGTGGCGACTTCGTCGAGATGTTCGGTGCGCAGCGCGAAGTGGATTACGGAGCCGTTGGGCGAAGGCGTGTAGTCAGGATCTTCAAACACTTCGACGTAGTTGCCATCGCCGGTGTCGAGCATCACGGCGCGGCGGCCGGTGCCGCGCAGATTCCACGCGATTTTTTCGGTGAACCCGAGCGTGTCGCGATAGAACGCCATCGTGCGCTCCCAGTCGCGGGTCTTAATGCAGACGTGGTGGAAACCGGTGATTAGGGCGCTCATGGGGAAGAAAAGCTGAGAGCTGGGGGCTGAGAGTTGAGAGACGAACCGGTCAAGCCAGCGTTTGGGAGTTCGAGCGGTTATGCTCTCAACCCTCAACTCTGAGCTCTCAACTGCCCGCGGCGCACCGCGTCGCGTCCTTACGGTGCCAGCTTCTGCAGCAGTGCCATCAGTGGCTTCACTTCGTTGGGCGCCGAGACCCAATCACTGTAGAGCAACTCGGGCATCGTATAGCGGGTGTCGTAGAGGGTGAAGTTGGCGCTGTCATTGCGCGAGATGTGGCCGGCCTTCATGGTTGCGCCGGCGTAAAGCCCGACGGTTTTGGTGTAGGCGAGCAGCGGGGTTTTGAGGATCTCGGCGTTGTTGCGCTCGGACTCAGCGGCCTTGGGACCGGCGACGGCCTTGGCGTCGACCCCGACGTTGAAACGCTGATTGAAGAGCATGCGCGGAGTCTTTTCGTCGGTGATGATGAAGACGCTCTCGACGGATTTGGCGCCGAGCTGCAGGCCGAGGCTGGCTTCGCCGGCGTTGACGAGCACGGGCAGGCTCCAAGTGCCGTTGGACTTTTTCACCATGATGAGGCCGTAGCCGTCCTGCACGCCGAGGAGGATGCCCGCCTTGAATTGGTTGAGGATCAAAACGGCCTTCGCGCTTTTCCACGCTTCGGGCGAGGGGCGGAGTGCAGCTTTGGCCTGGAATTCCTGGAGAATCGCTTCGCACGACTCGATGCGGGTCACGAGTTCGGCGCGCGAAGGTTCGGCGCGCGAGGGTTCGGCGCGCAAAACAGCGGCGCCCACGAGGGCGATGAGTGACAGGGAAAGGAATTTCTTCATGGCGTGGCGAAATGACTAGAGTGACCCCGAGTGTAGGCAGGCGCGGAAGCGAATGGAAAGCGCGGAGTGAGCTCGCCCGAAAACCGGGCAAATTCCAAAGCGCAGACTGGTAAACGCCAAAAAAGTGCCATGGGCGGCGAGCGCGGGCGGCATTTTTGTGACTGGGCGGTTGGGCGTTTGGTTGGTGGGCCTGTTTGCCGCTCGCGTCGTAGGTGGGGCTTTTCGCCCGACATGTCGGGATAAACTCCGCCGGCAAATTCCAAACTGACCCGCGACCGGCGTTTGCGAGTGGCGGCGCCGCGCGATTTCAGTCGAGTCCGCGGGCCGCCAGATCGTCCTCATCCCAGCCGAGGTAGTGGCCGAGTTCGTGAAGGTAGGTGAGGCGGGTTTCGGCGCGAAAAATCTCCACGTCGCCCTCGGCGAAATCCCAGAGATTTTCCAGATAGAGAAGAATCTGCGCCGGCGCGGGCTGATCGTCGGCAAGTTCCATGCCGTGAGCGCTGCCGGTGAAGAGTCCGAGGATGTCGGCGGGAAAGCCGTCGGCGAGCACGTCGGCCGCGGGCATACGCTCGTAGTGCACGGGCACGCCGCGGGCGAGCACACGGATCTCGGGTGGGAGCGGGCGTTGCGCGCCGCCGACGGCATCGGCGGCGATTTGCGTGAGGCGCTCGAAATCCATGGCGCGGGGCTACGATCGGAGCTCGGCGGACAGATCGAGTTTTTCGAACCGCCGCCCGAGCCACCACAGGGCACACCACGCTTCGCCGACGAGGACGGCGAGGACGGCGAGCGCCGCGATGGCGACGGTGCCCGCCGGACCAAGCAGCCACCAAAACATGAATCCGGCCGCCACCGCCGCCAGGCCCGCGGGTAGAAGCGCAAAGGCCATCGTGAAAAGCTGGGCGAAAAAGAAAATCATCCGCTGGCCGACGACCTCGGGGCCGCCGCCACGCGTGCGCGTGAGCTGAAACCAGCTGGGAAACAAGAGCGCCGCGGCGTTGGGCACGATGAGTTGCAACGTGACGAGCGCCGGCGTCACGAGGGCGATTGCCAGTGCGAAAGTCAGGCGCACGGCGGGCGTGAGCCATTCCGCGGTGTTGCCGCCGGGCTGCAGGGTCAGCGCGATGGTGAGGAGTGCGAGCCACAGCACGCCGGTGAGAATCGCCACCGGGGTCAGTATTTCGCCGAGCACGACCTGCCAGCCGGCGAGCGGATAAATTTTCAGGATGTCGGCGTTGGGTAGATCGCTGCGGATATCCTGCCGCGCGAATTGCGGACCGACCACCACGACGTAGCCGGCGAACGCGAGGGTGAACCAGCCGATGCTCACGACGCCCATCTGCAGGCTCGGTTGCGAGCGGAGCCAAGCGCAGCCAACGATGATGACGGCCGCCGTGCCGAGCCACACGCGCAGATTGAAGTAGGGCCACGCGGAGAGGAGGTTTTTCCAGAGAAACGCCAGCTCTGGCCGGCCTTTCGGTCCGAGGAGAAATGGCCCCGGCCGCGCCTTCGTCGGCGTCTGCGGGCGCCGGCCGCCCGCGCGCCACGCCGCGATTCGGGCACTGCGCTTTTGGGCGTAGTCGACCGACGAGTCCTCAAAGTCCACCGCGGTGCGGACGACCCAGAAATAATGCAGGGCGACGACCGCGAGCGCCGGCCCCAGCGCGAGGAGAAACGCGCCTGCGTCCACCGCCAGAAACGGCGCGATTACAAACTTGAAGGGCCACAGCAGCCAGCTCAGCGGGGCCATGGCCGAGAGCGCGGTGATCCCGCCGGCGAGCGAGGGAATCTCGATCTCGCCGCCGGGGGCGGTAGCCGCGGTCCCGGGCGGCAGGCGCCAAACCGCGATACCAAACGCCGCCGCGATCGGGACGAAGACGAGCAGGCGCCGCCGCCATGCCCCAAGCCCGAGATCGGTCAGGCGCGTGAGCGTGAAATTAGCCCCGCTGAAGTGGAGGTTGAGCGTCGAAAAAATAAACCACCACCCGAGCGCGTGCGTGAGGGCGTTGCCGCCGATGAAAGACCAGCGGTTGGAAAACAACATCATCACGGCGGCACCTATGAGACTGCGAAACTGTGCACTCAGCAGCCGGAAGTGGACGAGCCGCCGGCGCGAGATCGGCGCGGGAAACAGAAACGCGATCTCGGCCTCGCTAAAGCCGAGCGCGGCGCGCTGCGTCGGCACGACCCAGATCAACGTCGCGAAAGCGAGGAGAGCCAGCGCGCCTGCCGCGGTCAGCGTCGGCAACCAATCGGCCGGCAGCCCAAACTGGGCGGCTTCCAAAGTCCGCATCGCCTGTATCGCAGTCGGATCGTCCGGCGAGTTTTGTGGTCCCGGGCCGAAGGCACGGAAAAAAAAGAAATAGAAATACGCGCAGCCGACGACCGCCCCGAAGAGATATTTCGGCTGCCGCAACCGCTGCGCGCGCGCGATCAACCAGTTCTTGAACGACGTGAACCGAAGATAGAGGAGGGCGCCGAGCATCGGGAATCAGAGGCCAGAGGTCAGAAGTGAGAGGTCAGAAATCAGAGGTGGGAAATCTGGAAGACGGAAGGGTGGTCAGGTCGTTCTGATGTCTGACCTCTGACTGCTGGCCTCTGTTCAACTCTCCGTCCCGCCCGTGGCGCGGATGAAGATTTCCTCGAGGTTGACGTTGGGTTCGCCGTTGCTGAACCGGGTCGCGACCTCGGCAATCGTGCCATCGGCGATTTTTTCGCCGCGTTTCAGAATCATCACGTGCGTGCACACTTCCTCGAGCAGATGAAGGAGGTGGGAACTCAACACAATCGTGGCTCCCGCTTTGGCGCGGGTGATGATGGAGTTTTTCATCCGGCGGATGCCGAGCGGATCGAGGCCGGTGAGCGGCTCGTCGAAGAACATCACCTGGGGCGCGTGCAGCAGCCCGCAGGCGATGGCGAGTTTCTGTTTCATCCCGCGGGAAAGTTCGCCGGGAAGCTGGTCGGCCTTGTCGGCAATCTCGAATTCATCGAGCAGCGGCTGCGCGATCGCTTCGTGGTTTGCGACGCCGTAGATGCGGGCGACGAAATTGAGGTGCTGCCGCACGGTGAGATAGTCGAAGAGCCGCGGTTCGTCGGGAAAAAAGGCCAGCGCGCGTTTCGCCGCGATCGGGTCCGCGGCGATATCGTGGCCGGCGATGCGCACGGTGCCGGACGTCGCGGGGATAATACCGGCGAGGCAGCGGAGGGTGCTGGTTTTTCCCGCGCCGTTGGGGCCGACCAACCCGAGCACCTCGCCAGCCCGCACGTTGAACGACAACGCGTTCACCGCAGTGAAGTTCCCGTAGCGTTTGGAGAGTGCTCCGACCTCGATCATGGGCGGGGAAGCTGCGGGGCGAAGGGGCGCTCCGCAAGCCCGCGAAAAAATCAAGTAACCGTTCTGGCGCGCCGCCGTCTTGTCCCCGGTGCGGCTTATGCCGCATTCGTTAGTCCCCTCCCTCAACCCACCCACGTTTCATTATGAAAATCAGCAAATCCCTCGTTTGCGCCATCGCCCTCGCGATCGCGTCGACCTCCGTTATCAACGCCCAGGAAAAGAAAGGCCGTGGCGCCCAGACTCCTGAACAGCGCATCGAGCGCCTTGAGCAGGCCGTCGGCACCCTCACCGCCGATCAGAAGAAGAAGATCACCGCCATCTATGCCAAGGCTGCGGAAGCCACGGGCGAAGAGCGGGCCGCGGCCATGATGGCCGCCCAAAAAGACATCCGTGCCGTGCTCACCGCTGAGCAGCAGGCAAAGTTCGACGCCATGCCCCAAGGTGGCAAGGGCGGCGGCAAGAAGAAGAACTAAGCTGCGCTAAGAATTGTCAGGGGTTGGTGTTAGTTGCCGCCGCGGATCGCAGCCCGCGGCGGCCTTTTTGTGTCCGGAGGTTTCGCTTCGACTCGCGGTGGTTCGCGCGCAGCGTCCCGTGATGCCGGAAAAAATCAGTGTCGTGATTGTGGGGGGAGGAGCCGCGGGATTTTTCGCGGCCATTGCCTGCGCGGACAAACTCGGCGCGCGCGGCGCGGTCACGCTTTATGAAGCCACCGCGCATCCGCTCGCAAAGGTCCGGGTGTCGGGTGGCGGGCGCTGCAATGTCACCCACGCGTGCTTCGAGCCGCGCGAGCTGGTGAAAAAATATCCGCGGGGCGGCCGCGAGTTGCTCGGGGCCTTCCACCGCTGGCAGCCGCGTGATATGATCGCTTGGCTCGCGGAGCGCGGCGTGGAAACGAAAACGGAGGAGGATGGCCGCATGTTCCCCGTCTCGGACGACTCCGCCACGATCGTCGAATGCCTCACGGCGGCAGCGGAGAAAGCCGGTGTGCGCGTCGTCACCAGCATGGGCGTGCGCAAGGCGGAGCGCACCAATCGCGACGGCGAGCCGCCGAGCTTCTGGATTACGCTCACCGATAGCTCGGGCGTGCGCGGGGATCGGCTGCTGCTTGCGACCGGCGGCAATCGCTCGTCCGCCGGCTTCATGATCGCCGAGGCCCTCGGCCACGCGATCGAGCCGCTGGTGCCTTCGCTGTTCACGTTTCACATCGACGACGCGCGGCTCGTCGGGCTCTCGGGCGTGGCGGTGGAAAACGCCGTCGTCAGCGTGCCCGGCACCAAACTCAAAACCGACGGCCCGATGCTCGTCACGCATTGGGGCCTGAGCGGGCCGGCGATCTTAAAACTCTCCGCGTGGGGTGCGCGCGAACTCGCCGCGCAGAATTACGAATTTCCGCTTTCGATCAACTGGGCTCCGCCGCACACGCGCGAATCACTGACCCGTGAGCTGGCCGTCGTGCGGGAAAAAAATCCGCGGAAACAAATCGCGACTTGGAGCCCGCTCGCGATGCCGCAGCGGTTGTGGGAGCGTCTCGTGACCTCGGCGGGCATCGCGCCCGCGACGCCTTGGGCCCAGGTCGGCAACGCCGCCCTCGGCACGCTCGCCTTTCAGCTTACCGCCGCGGAGCTGAAGGTCGTGGGCAAAAGTTTGTTCAAGGACGAGTTCGTGACCTGCGGCGGCGTGCGCCTGAGCGAGGTGGACTTCAAAACCATGGAGAGCCGCCTCTGTGCCGGCCTATATTTCGCCGGGGAAGTGCTCGACGTCGACGGCGTGACGGGTGGGTTTAATTTTCAGTCCGCGTGGACGACCGGCTGGCTCGCGGGCGAAGCGATGGCGGACGCCTGAGCCGACTCACGCACCCTTGGTCCGACGATCGAGCCGGTAGAGCGGCGCATCCTCGAAGAGCCGCGCGGTGCGCAGGCGGCCGAGAAACTCAAAACTCACCGCCGCGAGATCCTCGGCGCAGCAGAGCGCTGCAAATTCCTGGCTCACGTAAACCTGCCCCGCTGCCGTGATCGGGCCGAGGCGCGCGGCGTGGTTCAGGTGCGCGCCGACGCACGACTCGCGGCGCAACACGGGATCGTTGAAGGCGAAAACCGGCCCGGCGTGCAGCACGATCCGGATGCCGAGATCGGCCGGCAGGCCGCGCTCGGCCCACGGCGTGCGGGCGACGAGGTCGCGGAGCGCGAGCGCGCAGTTGGCCGCGTCGGGCAGCTGCGAAAAGACGAGCGAGAGGGAGCGACCCCAGCTCTCTGCGACGAGCGGCGCGTGGGGCAGGGCACCGACGGCCGTCGCGAGCGCACCCTTGAACTCGCGGATGAACGCCGGCATCTGCCGGTCGGTGATTTTTTTATAGTTCACCACCTCGGCGAACAGCATCGCCCGGATGTCGTGGCTGATGCCATCGGCGGTCGGTCGCGAGGGATTTTCACCGACCGATTCGCTCGGCGCCGCCACTGTCGCCGGCCCTGATCCGATCGGCAGGATGTGGGGGGTGAGTTTGCGGCGCGTCCATTCCGCGACGAGGCTCGCCGTGCCGCCGGGAAACGCGGCCGGCACGCCATCCCAGACCGCGATCGCCTCGAGTTCGAGGTCGAGCGCCTGCGCCTGCAGCACCGCGAGGCCCGTGAGAATGCGGTTCGCATAGACGAGCCCGGTCATCGCCGCCGGATCGGTTTCGGTCGCGTCGAAATCCGCGGGGCTCGCGATGAGACAGGTCGTGGCCATTCCGACCACGGTGTGGAACCGTCGCTCCCAATCCGGACCGGCGAAGCTGACGCTCTGACGTTTGAAGGTATCGATCGGGCAGGGCAGCACGAGGTGCACCGCTGCGCCCAGCTCAAGCAGGCACTCGCAAAATAAGATGTCCGCGCCGCAGGCCGCGGAGGAGTAACCGAAGCTCGGCTTGATTTTTTTCAGGTGCGTCATCAGCGCCGCTCGCACCGCCGGCTCACGCTCCGCATTGAATCGGGGCGTCGTCCGCCCCGGCTGATCGATCATGTGGCCGGTGAACATGACGACGGACGGAAATTCGAAACACCGGTCGATCCAGCCCGTGCCCTCCTCGCCGGAGCCGACGAGTCCGCGCACCCGCTCGCGGATCGAGGCGAGGTCATACCAGTGGCGGCGCGGGTCGTTGCGCTGCGGCGCGTAGAAGCCTACGATCTCGTGCGCCTGCCGTCGCATCGACGCGAGATCGCGCCAGCGGCCTTGGAAAATCGCCGCGGCTTGCAGGTAATATTTCCCGGCTTCCGTGGTCGAACCTTGGTGCGTGAGTGCCTCCGCGAGCGTGGCGAGTAGCCAGCCGTCCGGCTTCACGAGTTTGTGGCCGAGCTCGATACGGCAAAATTTCTCCACCTTCTGCGCGCAGTCCTTCGCTTTTTCCAACTCGCCGAGCGCGGCGAGCGTGAAGGCGAGGTTGATGCCGGGGTAATACGATTCCTTCAGCGCAAACGCGTCGCCGTAGTATTTGCAGGACTGCCGCAGTTGCGCGAGCCCGCTCGCCGGATCGCCGGCGCGGCGCCAGAGTTCCTTATGCACGCGTCCGAGGAGGCAGAGCGTCTCTTCGTCCTTTGCGGCGTCGGGCTCCTGCAAAAGTTTGCCGAGCTCCTCGCGCGCGGCGTCGAGCGCCCCGGTCTGGGCGAGCGCGAGGGCGAGCTGTTGCTGCAACATGCGGTCGCTGCCGAAGCGCGCGAGTCCGTCGCGAGCGATCTCGATCGCAGTCAGGAGCTGGCCGGTCGACACGGCCTGCTTGGCCGACTGGCCGAATTCGACCACATCTTGGGAAAAGGGCGGCGGCGTGCGACCCGCCTCGTCGGAGCTTTCGTAGGTGATCACTGCGCGGACCGTGACGGATTTTGCGCGGTCGGCAATGCTGCGGTGTGCGGAAGATGGCGCGGTGCAGCGCGCTCCGCCTGACCGCGTTTCCGGTTCCGCCCGGGCAGGCTGCCCGGGCTACGTTGCGCGCTTGTGCCTTTTCCCTCTGTCACTCCTTCTCTACCTCTCCGCCGCAATGCTCAGCTACCTCGAACTCCTCCTCCTCGTCGTGCCGGTCTTCGCCGTGATCGGCGTGGGCGTGGCCGTGCGGCGCGTGCACTGGATCGAAGGTGACGCCGAGACCAGCCTCATCCGGCTCGCGGTAAATGTCTGTTACCCGTGCCTCATCTTCGAATCGGTCGCGAACAACACTGCGCTGCGCACGACGGAAAATTTGTTGCTCCCGCCGCTGGTCGGTTTCGGCGTCACATTTCTCGGCATCCGGGCCGGCCTGCTCGTGGCAAAACTGATCGGGCTCCAAGTCGGCACAGGCCTGCGGACGTTCGCGCTTTCCGTCGGGATCACCAACTACGGCTACCTCCCGCTCCCGATCATGGCGGGACTCTGGGGCGCGGAGAGCCGCGGCGTGCTGATGGTGCACAATGTCGGCGTCGAAATCGCGCTCTGGACCGTGGGGTTGCTCGTGCTCAGTGGCGAATCGCTGCGCGACGGTTGGCGGCGGATCGTGAGCCCGGTCGCGATCACGCTCGTCGTCGCCGTCGCGTGCAATCTCTCCGGCCTCGCGCCGCACCTGCCGAAAGTCCTGACCGACACGATTCACGCGCTCGGCGTCTGCGGCATCCCGCTCGGGCTCATCATGACCGGCGTGAGCCTCGCGAGCTTCGTGGACAAACCGCGCGAGCTCTTCGACGCCAAGGTGAGCGTGGCCGCGATGGCGCTGCGCCTCGGCGCGCTGCCGGTGGCGATGCTCGTGCTGGCGAAATTCCTGCCGTGCTCCGTCGAATTGAAACGCGTAATCGTGGTGCAGGCCGCGATGCCCACGGCGATGGTGCCGGTGATCCTCGCGCGCCTCTACGGCGGCCACCCGCGCACCGCCGTGCAAATCGTGCTCGGCACGACCGCCGTCGGCATCTTCACGATCCCGCTCTGGCTGCGCGCGGGGTTGGCGTGGGTGGGGGTCTGACCAACGACGAGTGTTTTCCCCAATCCTGCCTTTCGCGCGTCACTTCACCGGCTCGTTCGCCGGAGGTTTGTTTTCCGACGACATGGCAATCATGCGCTCCGCTTCCGCGATGAGAGCCTGAAAGCGCGGGTGCTGCCGGAACGGATCGAGGATCGGGTGGGCGCGCAGGAGCGCGGCGTGATAGAGTGGGAGATCGTTGGGTTTCCCCTTGAGCCGTTCGGCGAAAAAGTCGGCGACTTCGGCTTCGCGCCCCAGCGCCGCGTAGATCGTCCAAGTCGCACCGGTCGCACGCCCGGCCGGCAGGCGCCGGAGCTGTTCACAGCTGCGCAGTGCATCTTCCGCCGCGGCACGCTCACCGAGCAGCGCGTGCACCATCGCCTTGTCGCCCAGATCGCCGCTGGCGTTCGGATTGAGCGCGACGCGTTGTTCGAGGACGCGGAGCGCCACGCGCCATTCGGCCACGGCGGCGGCGTTGCGTCCGGCGAAGTGATGGACGAGTCCCATGAGCAGCGCCTTCGGCGTCTTGACCACGTTGGACTCGACGTAGTCCTGCGTAACATAGCGCAGCGCGTCGCCTGCCTTGTCCGTCTCGCGTAGGTTATACCAAAAATATGCGGCCACGGCGGCGACGCGCTCATCGCGCATCACGCGGGCGGGGATGCGCAACAACGCGGCCTTGGTCGGTTCGATCTGGCCGCGGAATTGGAGCAGCACGGCCGGTTTCATGATGTGGGCAAACCAGTAGTCCGGCCGCAGTGCGAGCGCCCGGTCGATGGCCGCCTCGGCCTCGTCGATTCGATTCAGATCCAGCAGCTTGTTCGCCCGGTTCATGCAGGCGATCGGATCGCCGCCGGGCAGCGCGTTGGCGCGGTCGTAGGTAGCGAGGGCCTCGTCGTGGCGACCCGTCGCGCCGAGCACGCTGCCGAGTTGACGGAGGATGAACTTGTCCGTGGGTTGGCGCTCCGCGAGCTCATCGAGTAAGCGCAGTGTTTCGTCGTCGTTGCCCGGGCTGCGGCGGTAGTGCAGCGCGAGGGCGAGCTTCGCCCGATCAGAGTCGGGCGCGAGTTTCACCGCCCGATCCGCCGCGCGGCGCAGCAGATCGTCCCGCGCGTCGTTGCGATCGAAGCCGAATGCAAATTGCCCGTAAGACAGGATCGCGAGCGAGGCCCAGGCGTCGGCGTTCGTCGGTTCGAGGTCGGTGGCTTCCTTCAGGAGACGCTCGGCGAGCTTGAAGTCATCGGCGGACGCAAAGTCCCACGGCTCGTAGAGCGCGCGGGCCTTCGCGACCCATTCGTGCGAGGGGGAGGCGGCGACAGATACGGGTGGCGGCGTGGCGGCCGCGGGTGTGGCGGGGGCGGATTTCGCGGCGGCATTGGCCGTGAGGGCCTGCGCTTTGGCGACGAGTTGGGCGATTTCCTCCGGCGTGCGGCGTGGGCGCAGGGCGAGGTAGGCGATGAGCGCGAGGACGAGGGTGGCGATGGCCCACGCTGCGGCGGGGAAGCGGCGGGTGGGTTTGTGTAGGGCGGGGTCGCCGAACCCCGCCGGTTTGGCGGGCGCGTTTTCGGACGGCGGGGTTCGGCGACCCCGCCCTACATCGGACGATTCGCCGTCGAGCAACGCCTTCATTCGTGCGCAAAATTTCTCCGGCGTCTCGCCGCCGGGGAGGCGCGTCCATTGCACGGCCATAAACGAATCAGGCACGAGGGCATCGGCGTCTTTGGTGTCGTCGATGCACACGGGCACGAGGAACGGCGTGCCCTTGGCCATGAGGTGCGTGCGGTCGTCGGCGAGTTTCCATTCGAGGCGGAAGTAGCCCTCGCGCCGCGCCTGCGTCGCCGCCGAAATCACGGGCAGAAACAAAGCGCAGTCGCGCACCTGCCGGCGGATTTTCTGGTCCCACGCATCACCGCCGGTGAGTTCGTTTTTGTCGAACCAGACCTCGACGCCAGTGTCGCGCAGTGCGTCGCAGATTTTCTTCGCCGCCGCGGCATCACTCGAAGCGTAGCTCAGAAAGACGGCGCGGTGGGGCTCGGCGGGCATGGGCGGGGAGACTCGCCAGCGTGCGAAGGGCGACGGGCGAATCAAACTATTCGTCGGGCGAACGTGCACCGCCCGAGCAGGGGTGACGCGTTGCGGAATTGGGGGCGCGCCTCGTGCATCCCCTTGGGCGTGGGCGAGCCACGCCCCTAAGTTGGGCACCGGAATCTGGGCGTAATTTTCCAAGACGCCGCGCATTGACCGCTTCGCGGCGAACCGCCTTTCTCGGCGGCACCATGGATTGGATTACCGACCCGCAGATTTGGATTTCCCTGCTCACGCTCACCGCGCTCGAGATCGTGCTCGGCATCGACAACAACATCTTCATTGCGATTCTCGCCGGGAAGCTGCCCGCCGAGCAGCAGGCCAAGGCGAGGAAGCTCGGCCTCATGCTCGCGCTGATTACGCGGATACTCCTGCTCCTGAGCCTCACGTGGATCATGGGGCTGACGAAACCGCTGTTCACCCTGCCGTTGTTACAAGTGGGGGTTTCCGGCCGCGACTTGGTCCTGTTGATCGGCGGGTTGTTTCTGATTTGGAAGAGCGTCCGCGAGGTGCATGAGAAACTAGAGGAGGAGGACGGTCATGCGACGACTGACCGCAGCCGCGCCTCGTTCGCCGGGGTTATTGTGCAAATCCTCCTGCTCGACATTGTCTTCTCCCTCGACTCGGTGATTACCGCGGTCGGCATGGCCGACAATATCTGGGTCATGATCGCCGCCGTCATCATCGCGCTCGGGGTGATGCTCGTGTTTGCGACCAAGATTAGCGACTTCGTGAACCAGCACCCCACGCTGAAGATGCTCGCGCTGAGTTTCCTCATCCTCATCGGCGTGACGCTGCTCGGCGAGGGCCTCCATTTCCATATCCCGAAAGGCTACATCTATTTCTCCATGGCCTTCGCTTTTGGTGTCGAGATGCTGAACCTGAAATTGCGTTCGAAGCAGAAGAAGCAAAAGCCGGTCGAGCTGCACCAGCCTTATCGGTGAGGCCGACGTTGGAGTGCGCCGGCGCGGCGCGGTGCCGCCGCCCGCACGGCATGAAAAAGGCGCGCCGGTTGTGGGGCGCGCCTTTTGGTGCAGAGGGACCGGGAGAAATTTGATTACTCGATCTTGGGCAAGGTCGTATCGAGTTCGACCGCATGCGGGTGATTGCGCTTGTCCTTGTGCAGCCCGTGGCGGCGGCGCAGGAGACCGTCGAGTTTGTCGACGAGGAGGTCGAGGGACTTGTAGGCGTCTTCGCTGGTGACGCTGGCGATTAAGTCCGGGCCGGCGATTTCGATGTGACCCTTGGCGATGAACTGGGTGCCGATGGCGTGGGTCCGGTCGAGTTCGAGATCGACGCGCAGGCGGACGAGGTGGTCGTTGTGGCGGAGAAGTCGGGCGGTCTTTTCGGCCGCTGCGGTGCGCAGGGCATCGGTGATTTCGAGATGGATCCCGCGGACGATCAGTTTGGCGGCGAGTTCGGGCGGGAGGCTTTTTGAGTTGGGCATGCGAAGGGGTAGACTCGGCTGGCAGGGTTTTGTGAGATGGAAAATTGCGCGGCGATTCGAAAAGCGAAAAAAATCTCAGCGCTTTTTGTTCAGCGCGGCGGCGAACCAGTCGTTGTTTACCGCGGCGGGCGGGCGCGGGGCGGATGGAGTGGAGTTGCCGCCGGGCCTGGGGCCGGAGCCGGGTGAGCGCGGGCCGCCGGGGGCTCCGGTGTTGGCGGTCTTGGGCCCGAGCGTGGGATTGCTCCGCATCGAGAGGGCGATGCGGTTGCGCGGGAGATCGATCTCGGTGACGGTGACTTGGACTTTTTGGCCGGGCTTCACGACGGCGTTGGGCTCTTTCACGAACGAGTCGGCGAGCTGGCTGACGTGGACGAGACCGTCTTGATGGACGCCGATGTCCACGAACGCGCCGAATGCTGTGACGTTGGTCACGATGCCGGGGAGTTTCATCCCGGGCTTCAAATCTTCGGGGCGGTGAACTTCGGCGGAGAATGCGAAGACCTCGAATTTCTCGCGCGGGTCGCGGCCGGGCTTGGCGAGTTCGGCGACGATATCGCTGAGAGTGGGCAGGCCGACTTCGGCGGTGACGTAGGTCTCGAGTTTGATCTTCGCGCGCTGCTTCGGATCGCGGATGAGATCGGCGACGGTGGTGCCGGCGTCGGCGGCCATTTTTTCCACGAGCGGGTAACGTTCAGGGTGGACGGCGCTGGCGTCGAGCGGGTGTGCGGCGTCGCGGATGCGAAGGAATCCGGCGGCCTGCTCGAAGGCCTTCGGGCCGAGGCGCGGCACGTCTTTCAGGTCGGCGCGGGATTTGAAGGGGCCGTGCTCGTTGCGGCGGGCGACGATGGCGGCGGCGGTCGCGGCGTTGAGGCCGGAGACGTAGCTGAGGAGTTGTTTGGAGGCGGTGTTGAGTTCGACGCCGACGCCGTTCACGGAGCTGACGACGGTGTCGTCGAGGGACCGCTTGAGCGCGGGCTGATCGACGTCATGCTGGTATTGGCCGACGCCGATTGATTTCGGGTCGAGCTTCACGAGTTCGGCGAGTGGATCCATGAGGCGGCGTCCGATGGAGACGGCCCCGCGGACGGTGAGATCGTGGTCGGGAAACTCTTCGCGGGCGACATCGCTGGCGGAGTAGATCGAGGCGCCGGATTCGTTGACCATCACGATGGGAATTGAAGCGGAAAGGCCGAGGGTGCGGACGAAGGCCTCGGTCTCGCGGCCGGCGGTGCCATTGCCGATGGCGACCGCCTCGACGTTGAAGAACTTCACGAAGCCGGTGAGTTTTTCCTTCGCCTCGACCTCCATGCGGTCGGGGAAGACGACGTCGTTGTGGAGCAGTTTGCCCTGGCGATCGAGGATGACGACTTTGCAACCGGTGCGGATGCCGGGGTCGATGGCCATGACTGCTTTCTGGCCGAGCGGGGCGGCGAGGAGGAGTTCGCGGAGATTATCGGCGAAGACCTTGATGCCGGCCTCGTCGGCGCGCTTCTTGGATTCGAGACGCATCTCGGTTTCCATCGCGGGGCAGAGGAGGCGTTTGCAGGCGTCCTGCGTGGCGAGGATGACCTGATTGGCGGCGGAGCCTTTGCCCTTCACGAAGAGCGACTGCACCTCGGCGAACGCGGTGGCCTCGTCCGGGAGCTGCACGCGCATCATGAGGAAGAGTTCCTTCTCGCCGCGGCGCATCGCGAGGACGCGGTGGCTCGGGGCCTTGGCGAGCGGCTCGCTCCACTCGAAGTAGTCTTTGAATTTCGAGGCTTCGACAGACGTGTCTTTGCCGGTGAGAACCTTGGAGGAGATGATCGCGTCCTTCTGGTAAACGGTGCGGAGCTTGGCGCGGGCGTCTTTGTCGTCGCTCATGCGCTCGGCGAGGATGTCGCGGGCGCCGGCGAGGGCTTCGTCAGTCGAGGCGATTTTGGAGACGGCATTTTTGCCGTCGTCGGCGGTGTATTCCTTGCCCACGTAAGCCTGCGCGGCGACGAGGGCATCGGTCGTCGAGTCCTGCGCCCAGAGGAGTTCCGCGAGCGGTTCGAGGCCTTTCTCCTTCGCGATGGTGGCGCGCGTGCGCTTCTTCGGGCGGAAGGGGAGGTAAATGTCTTCGAGCACGGCGAGCGTGTCGGCGGCGTTGATGGATTTCTCGAGCGCGGGTGTGAGGAGGTTACGCTCCGTTAGGGAGGCGAGGATGGCGGCGCGGCGCTCGTCGATGGCCTTCATCTGTTCCATGCGGTCGCGAATGGCGAGGACCTGAACCTCGTCGAGTTCGCCGGTGACCTCCTTCCGGTAGCGGGCAATGAACGGCACGGTCGCGCCTTCGGCGAAGAGCTGCGCGGTGGCGGCGACTTGGTAGACCTTGATGTTCAACTCAGCCGCAAGGCGGAGGACGTGGTCGGGATTGGGTTGAGTGGTGGCCGGGGCGGCGACAGCGGACATGCGTGGAAAAGGCGCGAGCAGAGTGCGGTGCGCGGCGTGCGCAACTCCGAAAATGGTCGCGCGCGTGATTGCATGCCGTCGCATGGGAGCTACGGTGCGCGGGTGCGAAAATTTCTTGGTGCCGCCGTCCTCGTAATTTTGAGTGTGTTGCCCGGCCTGCGTGCCGCAGACGCGTGGCTGCCCATCGAGGAGCAGGTGGCCGAGGCGGTGAAATCGCCGGATGTCACCATCGTGCATTTCTGGGCGCCGTGGTGCCCCAACTGCGCCGCGGAGTTGAAGAGCGGCGGGTGGAAAAAATTCATCGAGGCCAACCCCAAAGCCAAGGTGATCTTCATCACCGTGCGGGATGAGCGCAACGGTGCGACCGAGTTGGCGAAGTTCGGACTCGGGCCGCAGAAAAATTTCCAACATTTGCAGCATCCCAATCCTTCGCGCCGGCCTGAGACGGAGATGACGTCGTTCATGGGCCTGCGGGTCGGCTGGACGCCGGCGACTTGGATCTACCGCAACGGCCGGCAGCGCTACGCGCTCAACTACGGCCAGATTCGTTTCAATATTCTCCAGCAGCTCGTCGACGACACGGATCCGAAGTGGGATTGACCCCGGTAGCGGGCGGTGCCTGACGCTGATGGCCGGATCGTGCCTTGTCAGCCGCAGGCGATTGTGCGCCACTTTGCTTTTCGCGCTTCTCCATCGCCCATGTCCGCCATCAATCGTTTCCTCCTCGAGCATCATTTGCGCATCACCACGAACCCGTGCGTGAGCCCCGACTTCTGCCTGGATTGGCCTGCGCTGCGCGACGAATTGAAGGCGAACAAGCTGCTCAAAGTTTATCCGAAGAGTCGGTTTGAGACGAAAGCCGGTGCGTGGACCCTGCTCGAAAACAACCAGGGCGATTGCGCGTGGCGGCTGCAGGGCAAGACCGACGCGTTGCACGACGGTGTCGATCTCGCGGAAGGCGCGCAGGCGTTTCCCGCGACCTTCGCGAATCTTCTCCGGCTGAAAAACCTCGTGCAGGAGCACAACCCCGCCGCGACGATCTTCGCCACGGCGACCGAGAAGCTCGGCCAGAGCACGCTCGGCATCGGCGCCCGTTTCACGACGTTGCACTGGCCCGCGGTCGATTGGGCGATGAGTGCGTTGAGCATGGGCGTGACGGCGAACCAGAACTCGATTCCGCGCGAACTCGTCTACGACACCGACGTCATGCTCGCGGGCCAGCTCGACAGTGTGCCGTTTCCGTTTATCGGCACGAATGTCCCCGAGGGACACCAGGGCCAGAGCGTCGAAGGCATGAGCCACGGCTGCGTGCTCGCGAAACTAAAAACCGGCTTCCATCGCCGTGGCATCGCGTGGTCGTTCAACGCCGACCACCAGCCCATCGGCGGCAAGTTCGACAACCGCGAGGACGCCCTCGTCACCGGTTGCGTGCTCGCGAGCTACATCACCTTCGATCTCTCGCCGGAGCTGGCGCAGACGAAAGTGGCTGATGACGCCGCGGGCTGGGTGAAAGCGAATGTGCCGGCCGAACTCGTGGCTAAAGTTAAGGCGCGCGTCGCGTCGGTCGGGCTCACGCTCAACGAGGCCGACTTCGCCAAGCTCCTCGCCTCCGTCTGGCCCTCGCTGCAAAAGATGCAGCGCCGCGACGAAAAATACGCCGCCGTCCGCGCGAAACTATTCACGACCGAGGTCGGCCGCGCCTACTTGCGCGAACTCTCCATCGACGAACTGCCCGGCCTCACCACGCCTGAGACGACCGCGATCATGCTCGCGCTCTGCGAAGCGCTCGGGATGACGATTCACTTCGTCGCGCCCGCGTTTGGTTTTCAGAAAAACATGCCCTATCCCGACAACGCGGCGTTGCGCGCGTTGATCGAGAAGCAGTGGGGCGTATGCAAACAGTTTGGTGCGAGCATCGGTTTCCATTCCGGCTCCGGCAAATCCGCGGAGAATTACCAAGTGATGGGGCAGGTGACCGGCGGCCGGCTCGAGATTAAGACGAGCGGGCGCTATACCTACGAGATGGGCCGCGCGCTCTTCGCGTCGAAGACCGTCAGCGACCATTCGCTCTGGCGCGATTGGTATAAATTCACGCTCGAGCTGGCCTTGCTCGGGGCCTACAGCGCCGATGCGACTGAGCAGAAGATGGCGCGCATCTTCATCACCGATGCGCTTACGAAAACCGGGCGCAGCCCGGAGGTATTTGGCAACGCCGCCGTCACGCGCAAGGCGCTTGAGTCGCTGCCGCCGAGCCCCGAGCACATGTTCTGGTTCGAATATAATTTCCTCCACGTGCTCGCCGCCCACGGCCGCGCCGAGAAGGCTGCGCTCGGCGACCACACGCCCGCCGGCTACCGGCAGCGCGCCCGCTTCTACAGCGTGAGCGACGAGGGCCGCCTCAACTTCGCCAAGAACATCGCGAGCTACATCGTCTTCCTCGCCGAAAATACCGGCCTCGCGCCCGCCGCCACCTGCGCCGCCGCCAACAAGCTCCTCGCCGGCTACACTTCGCTCGACGCAATGTTGAACGACATCTCGAAGTAGCTCCGACCCCGAGTTATTCAAAAGCCATGAAGCCAAAAGTTTTTGGTTTCATGGTCTCCGAATTCATCCCCTAGTTCCTCCTATGGCTACGTCACGCGCCTTCATCCACGACGATTTTCTCCTCGGCACCAAGCAGGCGCGCGAGCTCTACCACCGCTACGCGAAGGCTGAGCCAATCTACGATTACCACTGCCACCTGCCGCCCGATCTCATCGCGACGAACCACGAGTTCGCCGACCTCGCCGAACTCTGGCTCGGCGGCGATCACTACAAGTGGCGCGCGATGCGCACCAATGGCGTGAAGGAGGATTTTGTGACCGGCACCGCCTCGCCGCGGGAAAAATTCCAAGCGTGGGCCGAGACCGTGCCGCACACGCTGCGGAATCCGCTCTATCACTGGAGCGCACTGGAGTTGAAGCGCTACTTCGGGGTCGATGCGCTCCTCGACGGTAAGTCGGCGGAAAAAATCTGGAAACAGGCCAACGCCAAGCTGCCGAAGCTCCGCGTCCACGATCTCATCAACATGTCGAAGGTCGCCGTCGTATGCACGACCGATGACCCGGCCGACTCACTCGATCATCACCACGCGATCGCGGCGAACCCCGGCAAGTTGAAGGCGCGGGTCTATCCCGCGTTTCGCCCGGACAAGGCTCTCGCCGTCAGCAGTCCCGCGGGGTTCAACGCCTGGCTCGACAAACTCGCGGCCACGGCGGCGGTGGCGGGTGGCATCAAGACCTTCGACGATCTCCTCGGCGCGCTGAAGAAGCGCCACGACGATTTCCACGCCATCGGCTGCCGCGTCTCCGATCACGGTTTGGAGAGTGCGCTCGCCGAACCGTGCACGCACGCGCAGGCGAAGATGGTGTTCGACGCCGCGCGCCGCGGTCGCGCTGCGACGGCGGACGAAGCCGCGCGTTACGGCTCGTTCCTCATGCTGGAGTTTGGCCGCTGGGATGCCGCGCGCGGCTGGACGAAGCAGCTCCACCTTGGCGCGCTGCGCAGCAACAACGCGCGACTCCTCGCCAAGCTCGGGCCCGACACAGGTTTCGATTCCGTCGGCGATTTTCCGCAGGCCGCCGCGCTCTCGCGCTACCTCAACGCCCTCGATGCCACGGACCAGCTCCCGCGCACGATTCTCTACAACAACAACCCGAACGACAATTACGTCCTCGGCACGATGATTGGAAATTTCCAGGACGGCTCGATCCCTGGCAAGGTGCAGTTCGGCAGCGGCTGGTGGTTCCTTGACCAGAAGGAAGGCATGGAGTGGCAGATGAACGCGCTCTCGAACCTCGGCCTGCTCTCGCGCTTCGTCGGCATGATTACCGATTCCCGCAGTTTCGTGAGCTATCCGCGCCACGAGTATTTCCGCCGCACGCTTTGCAATCTCCTCGGCGCCGACATGGCCCGGGGCGAGATTCCCTCCGACTACAAGCTCGTCGGCGGCATGGTGAAGAACATCTGCTTCGCCAACGCCCGCGACTACTTCGGCCTCACGCTCGCGAAGGAGTTTTCCAAGTAGGGTGGGTC
>JANOAF010000338.1:0-30770 GCA_031411015.1 Opitutaceae bacterium
GGGGTGCCCCCACCCCGCTTTGTTTCGCCAGCCACCCGATAACCCGCGGGGTGAGGGCACCCCGCCTACATCGCCCTAAACCATCAGCGCGATCTGCACGCCGGGGCCATGCACGCCTTCGATGAGGATGCCTTCGACATCCGCCGTCTTCGACGGACCGGTGCACCACACTACATTCCGATCGCTGCCGAGCGCCGCGACCGCCTGCGTGAGATCAGAAAAAATCGCCGCGCGCTCGACGACCGCGATGTGAACCCACGGTGCGAGCGCCCCGAGCCGGCGCGAGGTCGTCGCATCGTTCAGGATGATCGTGCCCGACTCCGCCACCGCGCCCGCGGCCCGCGTGATCCCAAATGCGTAATCATCCACGCGCGTCCGGTCGAACTCGGTCTCGACCTTGAAGCCCGCGCCGAAGTGCGGCGCGAGTTGCGGCCACAGCGCCGGATCGCAGTAGCCGTGCAGCCAGCCGCCCGCGCGCAACTGCGCGACGAGCGCGGCGACCTCCGTGAGCGCACTGCCGCCCACGCGCTTGATCCGCTCGGCAAACAGCTCGGATAGATCGCGGCCGGCAATCAGCGTGCGCATCACGGCGATCTCTTTGTCGTAGTCGGGCAGCGCGGCGCGCGTGTGCAGGGGCGCCAGCGCGCCGCGGATGCGGGAGAAAATGGCTTCGCGGTCGTCGGTCATGTTTTTCCAACTGTCATTGCGAGGAGCGAAGCGACGAAGCAATCCATCTGAATTCGAGCTGGATCGCCGCGCCCGCGTTGCGGGCTCGCAATGACAATCCGGGGAAAGGACGGGAATAGTCCGCTCATGTCTTCTTATTCACCAGCCAGCGCTCCATCGCGACGCGATAGAGCAGAAACACAATGACCGCGAACGGCAGCAGTGAGAGCAGGTCGGAGTTCGGGCCCTCGAAGAACGGGTTGCTGTGCTCCGCCCACTTCTGCAGTGCCGCATCGATCCAGTTGAGGCCGGGGATCCCGGCGAGGATCGCGATGATGATGCCCGCGATCGCGCCGCCCGCGATGTAGCCGGAGGCGAGCAGCACACCGGGACTCTTGTCACTCTCGGCCACGCGCTCGTCCTCCGTGAGGTGCGCGCGTTGCGGTTGTTTGTTCCAATAGCGATCCGCGAGCCAGCGCACCGCGCCGCCGACAAACAGCGGGGCCGAAGACGAGATCGGCAGGTAAACACCGACCGCAAACACGAGCGAGGGCACGCCGCACAATTCCATCGTCACCGCGATCATCACGCCGAGAAGCACGAGCGACCACGGCAGTTTTTGATCGAGGATGCCTTTGATAATGTAGGAAACGAGCGTGGCCTTCGGCGCGTCGAACTTCGTCACCTTCGAACCATCCGGCCGCGTGTTGATCGTGCCGTTGATACCGGGGTCGACGAGCCAAACCGCATGCCCCGAATCGTCGACCAGGTAGCGGCCGGCGGGACCGCCGACGGTGTCGGTCTTTTGCCAGACGAGGTAAGTCTTCGCATCCTCGCGCGCCTGCACGCCGGTGAGCGGCTCGCGTTTCGTGAGCATCGCGGCGTCGGTGGTCAGGCCCGCGGGGGCGACTTTCGCGATGGGCTGATAGACCGTCGCGCTATCGTTGAGCACCATCAGGATGGGCCCGAGCAACACCGCCGAGCCGAATGCCCCGAGGAGAATCGCGTATTGCATCAGCTTCGGCGTGCCGCCGAGGAGGAAACCGGTTTTCAAATCCTGCGAGGTCGTGCCGCCATTCGAAGACGCGATGCACACAATGCCGCCGATGGAAAGCGCGGTCACGTAATACGGTCCGCCGGTCCAACCCACCATGAGAAAGACCAGACACGTGAGCAGCAGCGTCGCGACGGTCATGCCGGAAATCGGATTCGAGGTGGAGCCGACTTCGCCGGTGATCCGCGACGACACGGTCACAAACAAAAATCCGAAGGCGAGAATCAGCAGCGCCCCGAGCAGGTTCATCTCGAGTGAAGGCGCGAACGTGATCGCGGCAATCAGCACGATACAGCCGATGCCGACAAACTTCATCGAAAGATCGCGGTCGGTGCGCGGGAGGGCATCGCCGGTGGTGCGCGGGTTGTCCCGCCCGCTGAGGCCCACGTCGCGCAGGCCCATCTTGATCCCGTGCACAATGGTCGGCAGCGCGCGAAAGAGGCTGATGATGCCGCCCGCCGCCACCGCGCCCGCGCCGATGTAGAGCACGTAGGCGCTCCGGATTTGCCCCGGCGACATCTTCGCGATTTCCACCGCGCCCGGCGTGAGTGGGCCCGCGAGCTGTTCGCCGAAAAACTTGATCGCCGGGATGAGCACCAGATAGGCGAGCACGCCACCGGCAAACGTGATGGCCGCGATGCGCGGGCCGATGATATAGCCGACGCCGAGCAGCTCCGGGGAAATCTCGCACGCTACGGAGCCGGACTTCATTGGGGCGCCGAAGATTTTTTCCGGCACATCCTTCCAGCCCTTGAACGCGACGTTGAGGGTCTTGTAGAGCAGCCCGATGCCGAAGCCCGTGAAGATCACCTTCGCGCCGGGCGATTTGCCCAGGCCCGCTGCCTCAGCCGCACGCATCTCGGCCTGAGCCGAAGGCGACGCGAGTGCGCGGTCTTCGGCATTCGCGCCGGCCTTGAGCACCGCGGCGCACGCCGTGCCCTCAGGGTATTTCAGGATACCATGCTCCTTCACGATCAGCGCGCGCCGCAGCGGGATCATCATCAGGATGCCGAGCAGTCCGCCGAGCACCGCGACCAGCATCACGCGCGTCAGCTCCAGATCGAAACCAAGGATCATGATCGCGGGCATCGTCACGCCCACGCCAAACGCGATCGATTCGCCCGCGGACCCGGCGGTCTGGGTGATGTTGTTTTCGAGGATCGTGGAGTCGCGCACCTTAAACTTCGAGAGCAGGCGAAACAGCGAAAGTGAAATCACCGCCACGGGAATCGAAGCGCTGACAGTCATGCCCACCTTGAGCACCAGGTAGAGCGACGACGCGCCGAAGACCGTGCCCAGCACGACACCCGTGAGCACCGCCCGCGCCGTGAACTCGCGCATCACGACCGAATCAGGGATGAAGGGCTCGAATTTTCTGGGGGTGCTCATGGGGATGGAAAGCTTAACTTGTCATTCTGAGCGGAGCGAGGAATCCAGCAGGACACTCGGCCGCGGAAAGCGCGAAGAAAGTCCTATTGGATTCTTCGCTCCGCTCAGAATGACAGGGCTCATGGGGTTGAGGATTTTTTTGGCCGCGACTTCATCCACTTCCTAAACTCTCCGCCGCGCCACGCCGGCAATGTTCGTTTGTCGGCCCAGGCTTGCAGCGCGGGGACGGGGATGAGTTTCGTCTGGACGTGATTCATGATCTTGCCGCCGAAGAGCGCGGCGCGCCACGCCGTCGGTTGCGAGGCCATCAGCGCCCAGGCCCCCATCGGGGGCGTGCCGGGCGACGGCACGCTTTCCTCCTTCGCCTTGTTGCGCAGGCGGAGGAGCAGATCAGGGATGGGGATGTTGACCGGGCAGACTTCGTGGCACGCGCCGCAGAGCGACGACGCTTTCGGCAGATCGGCGAGCTGGGGAAATTTTTCCCCCGCGAGTAGCGGCGAGAGCACCGCGCCGACCGGCCCTGGATAAACGCTGCGATACGCGTGGCCGCTCGCCTGCCGGTAAACGGGGCACACGTTGAGACACGCGCCGCAGCGGATGCAGCGGAGGATGTCGCGGCAATCGCTCGCTAGCACCTCGGTGCGGCCATTATCGACGAAGATGACGTGCATCTCCTCGGGCCCATCGGGCTGGGCGGCGGACTTCGGCCCGCTGATGAACTCGGTGTAGACGGTGAGATCCTGCGCGGTGCCGGAGCGGCCGAGGAGGTTGAGCAACAGCGAAAGATCGCGATCCCGCGGGACGATTTTCTCGATGCCGATGAGCGCGATGTGGCACTTCGTCGCGGCGAGACAGAAGCGCGAGTTGCCCTCGTTCGTCACGAGCACGATGCGACCGCTCTCGGCGGAGACGAAGTTCGCACCCGTGAGGCCGACGTCGGCCTGGAGATATTTGTGCCGTAGAAAATGCCGCGCCCGCCGTGTGATCGTGGTCGGATCGTCGTTGTAGGCTCCGAGGCCCTCACGCTCGAAACTCTCCGCGATCTCGCGGCGGTTTTTGTGAATGATCGGCCGCACGATGTGGCTCGGGTGATCGTGATCGATCTGGACGATGAACTCGCCGAGGTCGGTCTCCAGCGCCTCCATGCCGTGTTTTTCGAGGTAGTGGGCGAGCTCGATCTCTTCACTCACCATGGTCTTGGCCTTGACCATTTTCGTCGCGCCGCGCGCGAGCATGATGCGGCGGACCGTCTCACACGCGCTCTCGGCCGTGCCGGCCCAGTGGACCTGCACGCCGTTGGCCTTCAGCTTGGCTTCGACCTGCGGCAGGTAGGTGTCGAGATTCTCGATGGCATGCTGCTTAATCTCGCCGGCGATTTCGCGGAGGCGGTTCGGCTCGGCAAACTGGTCGAAGAGCAGCTTGGTGCGCTTCTCGTGCGTGGTTTTCGTGCTCTGGTAAACTGACGCACGGGTGTCCGCCTTCAGCTCCGCCGCGAATTGGTCGATTTGTTGGAAACGCATTTTTTTTAAAAACCACCAATGAACACTAATCGGGGGGAATTTTCAGGAATTCATGCCCGTCGTTCCCATTCATGAGGGTGAATCAGTGGTCACCAGTCTGCAGCCTTTGGCGCATCGGCGGTCAGCTCGGCCGCTCGAATTTCAACGCGTCGCGCAGCACCTGCGCGAGGTGGAGCGTCTTGATCGGTTTGCCCTCTTTCGCGGCGAGACCACCCATGTGCATCATGCAGCTCATGTCACCGGACACAAAGACATCGGGGTTCGCCGCGCGCACGTGATCGAGCTTCAGGCTGCCCATCGCCGTCGAGATGTTGGGAAACGACACGGAGAATGTGCCGCCAAACCCGCAGCACTGCTCGCCCTCGCCAAATTCCACGATCCGCAATCCCGCGATCGCGTTGAGCAGCGTGAGCGAGGCTTCGCCACTCTTCGTGCCGCGCGAGTGACAAGAACGGTGAAACGCCACGGTCGCATCGTAACGCCCCGGCCAGGTTTTCACGCCTAGGCCGTTGACGAGAAAGTCCGCCAGCTCCCACGTGCGACGACCAAGCGCCTCGACCTCGCCCACATCCTTTTCCTTTTCGAACTCAAGCACCGCCCCGTGAAACATCATCGCGGCGCACGAGCCGCTGGGCACGACGACAGGCTCGTCGCCCGCGAAAGTCTTCACGGTGTGCCGCACCACCTTGCGCGAGGCGACCCAGTCGCCGCCGTTAAACGCCGGCTGGCCGCAGCAGGTCTGCGCTTCGGGAAACACCACTTCGACGCCCAGATGCTCCAACACCTCGACCGTCGCCGCAGCTACGTCGTCGTAGAAGGCATCGCACAGGCAGGTGGCCATGAGCTGGACGCGTTTACCAGTGAGGGGAGTGCGCTCGGTGTTGAGCATGAAAGGAAAGAGGAACGGTGCGACGCACCCCGGACCTTGCAACCGAAAATCCCCCGCGACCGCATGGTGAAATCGCGCCAGCCCTTGGTGCGCGACCGGCTCGCGATTTTGCCGTGACCACGCGCGCCGAGTGGCATTGCCTCCAACCCCGCGCTTCCGCGTTTTCCACTTTCCCAATTTTCCGCCCTTCCGATTTTCCGAAGTTTTCCCGCCATGTCCTCTCCCGTCTATTCCGCCGCCATCGATCTTGGAGCCACCAGCGGCCGCGTCATCCTTGGCACGTGGTCAAAAAATCGCCTCACGCTGAACGAGGTCCACCGTTTCCCGAATTCCTTTCGCACCCTCGGGGCGCACGACTACTGGGATCTCGGCACGCTCTGGCACGAGGCGCAGACCGGATTGCACAAGGCGGTGGCCGCCCTCCCCCGCGGAGCGACGCTCGCGTCCATCGGGGTTGATGTCTGGGGCGTCGACTACGCGCTCGTGAACGACACCGGTCGCCTTGTCTTCCCCGTGCACGCCTATCGCGACGCACGCACGCAACCCGGCCTCTCGCGCCTCGCCAACACGCGCGCCGCGCGCGACCGGATCTACGCGGCGACGGGCATTCCGAATGTTTTCTACAACACGTCGCTCCAGCTCGAGGAAGTCGTCGCGAGCTGCCCCGCCGTCGCCGATCTGGCGACGCGCTGCCTGTTTCTCCCGGATTATTTCAACTTCCTCCTCTCGGGTCGGATGGAAAACGAGTTCACCATCGCGAGCACCTCGCAACTGATCGACGTCCACTCGACCGACTGGTCGCGCGCGGCCCTCGATCATTTTCGCATCCCGCCCCACTGGTTCACGAAACCGATTCTCAGCGGCACGAAGCTTGGCCGCGTGAAAAAGGAAATCGCCGCCAGCTCCCCCGCCCTCGCGAAAACCCAGATCATCGCCGTGCCCGGCCACGACACCGCCGCGGCCTACGACGCGATGCCCGCCTCATCCGACGGCACCGATCTCTACATCAGCTCCGGCACGTGGTCACTTGTCGGCTTCGAGAGCAAGACGCCCGTGCTCGGCGCCGACGCCCTCGCCGCCCGCATCTCCAACGAGCGCATCGGCGACGGGCGCTACCGCCCGCTCACAAACGTGATCGGCCTCTGGATGCTCGAAGGCACGCTGAAGGATTTCGCCTCGCGCCCGACTAATGACAAAGAGTGGGCTGCGCTCATCAAGGCCGCCGAGAAACTCCCCGCGCCCCCGAAGCTGATCGACATGACCTTCGCCGAATTCGCGAACCCGACCTCCATGAAGGGCGCGATCGACGCGCAGTTGAAGAAGCGAAAAATCCCCGCGCCAAAAAATCTCGCAGGTTACGTGCGCCTCATCTGCGAGTCGCTGGGGAACGGTCACGCCGAGGCGATGCGCGCCTTCGAAAAAATGGCAGGGAAACAATTCCGCCGCATCCTCATCGTCGGGGGTGGCTCGAAGAACCGCCTCCTCTGCCAGGCCACCGCCAACGCCGCGGGCCTCCCCGTCGTGAGTTTCGCCCTCGAAGGCACCGCCGTCGGCAACCTCGCGAGCCAGCTCATTTCGTTGGGCGCAGTAAAAGACCTCGCGACCTTCCGCCGCCACCTCGCCGCGGATCTCAAGCAGACGGTTTACGCGCCAAAAAAATCGCCGGTTTCCTAGCCGCCAACAGGTGCCGGCCACAACGTTGGGCATCTTGATTCGCCAAAAGGAAGCATCTTGATGCCTAGCATGCGAACCACTGTCACCCTCGATCCCGACGTCGAACAACTGCTGCGTCACGCCACGCACGGCTCGCAACAGAATTTCAAGGCGGCGCTCAACGACGGCCTGCGGCGCGGCCTCGCCCACCATGCGCCCGCCGTCGCCGCCGTGCCGTTCACCGTGAAGCCGAAAGCGATGGGCCTGCGCGCGGGCGTGGACCCGGCGCGCTTGCACGATCTCGACACCGATCTTGAGGCCGAGGCGTTTGCCGCCACTACGCGCCGACTCCGCAAGACGCTGAAGCGATGATTATCCCCGACGCCAACCTGCTGCTCTACGCCTACGACTCGGAGAGCCCTTTCCACACCAAGGCCGCGCGCTGGTGGGCCAAGGTGCTCTCGGGCACCGAGCCCGTGGGATTGTGCCCGGTGGTGGTGTTCGCCTTCCTGCGCCTGTCCACCAACCCGAAAGTTTTTGATCGTCCCATGACCGCAGTCGAGGCCAGCAAACACATCGCCTCGTGGCTCGCCCGGCCCAACGCCCGCCTGCTGGTGGCCGGACCCGATCACGTCCGAGCCGTCTGCGACGTCATTGCCAAAGCCGGCACTGCCGGAAATCTGGTGACCGCCGCCCAGATCGCAGCGCTCGCCTTGGAATATGGCGCCACCGTCCACACGGCCGACACGGATTTCGTCCGGTTCAAGGGCCTCGTCTGGGAAAATCCGCTGGTGGCGTAGCCGGATTAATGCGGGTCAGATCGCCAGCATCTCCACCGTGCTGTTCGCCGCTCACTGCGCATTCTCCGTCAGCGAGGGCGATAGTCGGTAAATTTCCATGCGCCGGTTGGTGAAGACCCGCCGGCCAAGCGGCAGCGTGACCTTCGCCCCGTCGGCCAGGCTGCGATCGAGCAAAATGTAGGAGGGCCCGGGCGCCACCGTCGTAGGCAACAAGCGTTGATCCCGATAGAAAAAATCCGCGGCTTGGCTCGCTCGCACGCGGGCCCTCGTGGTGTCCATAATGTAGCTCGGCCCTTCGAACCAAAGCCGCCGCTCCGACAGCGCCGAATAATAGAAATGCACCCCGGTGAGCGTGCGGTCGAGCGCGCCCCAATGATCCTTCTTCATGTTTTCTGGCGTGCAGGCGTTCGAGACCAGCACCGCGTTGGGCTCGGTGTGGTTGCGCACCCAGAGGAGCGCCTCCTGCAACTCCTGCATGTAGCCGTCGGGCTTCAAATCAGTCGGAGTCTTGAGCCACTCGCGGAGTCCGGAATAATTGCGCACCCCCCAGAGTGAAGTTTGGATCGTGAGGATGACGAGGAGGGCCGCGGCGCAGCTTCCGGCCACGACGCGCGGGAGGATCCTTCGGGCCGCGGGCATCGTCCGCACAAGTAAACCTCCCATCACCGGGTCAAGCCGTCCGGGTAGGGCGCGGAAGCCGCACCACCAAGCCGTCAAACGCCGCGCCACCGCCATCAAACAGCCTGCGGTCAGCACGGCCATCGGCAGCCGCATCATCAGAATGACATAGAGTTCGCCGTGGCTGTTGAGCTCGAGCAGGACGCCCATGCCGACACTCGCGATAAAGAAAGCCCCCAACCAGCCCACCAGCAGCGAATCGCGCCGCGGCCGATCCCCGCGCAGCAGATAAGGGATTGCCAGGAGGCGAATGCCGCAGGTGCCGGCGAAAACAACCGCCGCGCAAAGGATGCTGGCGAGCGGCTTCGCGGCTGCGACCGGCAGCCACTGCGCGAGACCTTGTTGCCAGAGGGGCAGGTGCTGCTTCCAAAACGCCGATAGCTCGAACACGTGGAACGGCCGGAAGGCGGCATTGCCCGTGCGCCACAACGACATCGTCGGCCAATACACGACGGCAAATGCGAGCGCGAGGCACAGGCCAAAAGCGACCAATCGCCGCGGTATCACTCGGTCGTGCCACCACCGCCACACGGTCCAGAGCCCGAGCGCCCCTACCACCACGGGTAAAACCGTGCCCTTAGCCCCGGTGCCCGCCGCGCCCAGCAGCAGCAGCCACAGATAGTGGCGCAAGGTGCAATGCCGAAGCTTCGCGCAACGCGCCACCGCGATCAGCAGCGCACCACAGAAAATCATGCCGAAGAAAAAAGTCGGGCTCACAAACAGCCACCGCACGAACAGCCCCAGAAACATTGGATCGCCATAGCTCGGGGAAAACGACACCTCGCTCGCCACGATCACGAGCAGCGCTGCCATCACCCCGCCCCACGGGCTGCGGGCCACTGCCCGGCCCAGCACGTAGGCCTGCGTCACCAACACGGCTCCGAGCGGCACGAAGACCAGCCGCAGCATGACCGCGGAAAGTTCGATGCCCGTCGTCGCCGAGACCGCTGCCGCATGCACCATCATGAAGTAGTGATATTGCAGCGGCGTGCCCGAGAGACTCGGGTCGTCGAGCGGCCAATTGTTTTTGATCACCGCCGCCCGGCTCACGAGATAAACCCAGTCGTGGAAAATCGCGCGCGTCGGCATGCCGTCCGCCAGCGGTGACTCCGCAAACATCTGGCTCGCCGCCATGATCGTCGTCGCGAGGAACGCCACCAGCAGCACGAGGCAGATGCCCGCGTGATGCGCGGTCACGCGCCAGCGCACGGGCCATTGGCCCTGACGCCGACGGATGCCCACCGCAAGCGCCGCCCAACCGAGCGGCATCCACGCATGCAGCGCCCGCGCATCGATCGCGGCGAGTCCGAGGTAGGTGAAAATCTCGAGGGCAAATCCCGTCGGCACGCCGAGCGCAATCAGATGCGACAGAGACAGCGGCCCGCGGTTGACCGCATACATCACCACGGCCCCGGGCAGCATCACGTGCAGCGCGAGGTAGGCCGCATAATAGGCGACCGTGGCAAAGTCATACCCACACGCGCGAACGATCAAGAACCCGGCGAAACCAACCAACCCCGACGCCAACCACCAGAAGGCCGAAACGGGAATCACCCTCAAGGAAGAGGGGACGACAAATCTCGTCAGCGACGTCATGGGTCAGGGGTGGTGTTGTGGGGTTCTCAATGGCGTCGGAAAACGCGACCGAGGAAGCACGGAGAGTGTTCGCAGCACGCCCGTTCTTCGGAGAGGAGCGAACGTCGCCGGCACCCCGATAGCAACGCCATTCTCCACGCGACGGTTTCGGACGGTCAGTCCAGTGCCAAAGCAGTCGTGCGTGACGCTAGCTCGGCCTCCAACGCGCCCCCGTCACCAAGCGCTTTGGCCTCGTCACCCAAACAGCGCCGCGATCGGTTTGCCACCGTCGGTGATCGGGACGGGACGGTCGCCGTCGTAGAGGTTCTTCGTGTAGTCGATGCCCATCGCGGCGTGAATCGTGGCGAAGAAATCCGGCACGCTCACCGGATCGCGCACGACTTTTTTCGAGAGTTCGTCGGTCTCGCCATACGCGCCGCGGTGGCGCAGTCCGCCGCCGGCGAGCACACACGTGAACGCCCGTCCTTGGTGCCCCCGCCCGCCGCCACTGTCGAACTCCGGCGGCCGGCCGAACTCACTCGTCACCACGATCAGCGTGCGGTCGAGCAGCCGGCGCGACTCCAGATCGGTGATCAACGTGGCCATCGCGATGTCGAGATCGGCGATGAGGCCGTGCTGCTGCTTGATGCCGCCGTTGTGCACGTCCCAGCCGTTGCCATTGATGAAATTAAGATTGTGGGAGACTTCGATGAAACGCACGCCGCGCTCGACAAGCCGCCGCGCGAGCAAACAACGCTGGCCAAACTCTCCGCCATAACTCGCCCGGAGATCGGCCTTCTCTTCGTCGAGCCGGAAAGCGCGCGTGAATTCGGGGCTGCTCAGTTTCAGACTCTGATCGATCGCGGCATCGTAGTCGCGCTGCCGCGAATCGGCCGACGCCGGCGTCTGCCCGCGCACGCTGGCCAGCAACGCCTCGCGCCGCGCCTGCCGCTCGGCATCGATGCCCTCGGGCCGTGAGAGGCCAGCCGGGCCCTGACCCGTGTCGGTGAGATAGAGAAAACCCGCGCGTGCCCCGAGGAAGCCGGGGCCACGCGTGACATTCGGATAACCGATCAGCACATAGGCCGGGGCGCCGTCCGTCGCCGCACGGCGTTCGTGCGCGACGACCGAACCGATCGACGGGTAAACCACGGTGCCGCTCACGAGCCGGCCGGTGTGCATGCGGTTCGTCGCGGCCGCGTGCTCGTCGATCACGTCGTGATTCACTGTGCGCACCGCTGTCACGCGATCCATCAGCGGGGCGAGACGAGGGAGATGTTCGCAGAGTTGGACGCCAGGCACGGCGGTGTTGATCGGATCGTAGTAGGCGCCGGCGAGCTTCTTCGCCGGATCGCCGCGACGCTTCGGATCAAACGTGTCGATCTGCGACATGCCGCCGCCGAGCCAGATCGAGATGACGTGCTCGGCCTTGCCCTTGAGGAGCGGGACGGCGGCGGGTGCGACACCGGCGTGGGCGAAGCGAGACAACACAGCGGCGCTGGCGGTGGCAGTGAGAAAATCGCGGCGGTTCATGGTGGGTGGGTTTTTCGCTTAAGGCAGCCAGACAAATTCACGGGTGTTAACGAGGCTCCAGACGATATCCTCGAAGGCCTCCCGCCAGGCGGGACGCAGGCGCGGGTCGGAGGGCGGGCCGGAGCGGGCGCGCTTTTCCATTTCCATCATCACCGTGGTCGCGTCGGGCATGAGGTGCGTGGACCACGAGAGACCGGGCAACGGCGGGAGCGGTGCGGGCGGGATGACTTCGGCGGCGGGGAGCACGCGTGCGGCGAAACCCGGAGTGAGCACGCGCACGAGTGGCGCGCGTTCGCTGGCGGTCGGGGTGCGACCGAGCACGCGCAGGTAGATATTTTCGACGAGCACCGCGGGCGAGGCGGCCTCGACGGCGAGATCGGCGAGCGCACTGCGGTGCGACGCGCGGGTGACCCACACGGAGACGACGCTGTTCGCGAGCACGCCGGGCTGGAGGACATTCGGATCACTCTCGCGATCAGTGCGGGGATTTTGGCGCGAGCCGGTCCAGCCGAAGGCCTCGAGAACGTCGGCGACCGCCTGCGCGCGCGGCAGGTTAAGGCTCGGGCGGTCGCGTTCGTTCGAGAGGCTGCCGAACATCCAGGCGCGGCGCGGCGTGCCGAGCGAGATGAACGTCTCCGCCGAGCGCCGCGCATCGGAATCCATGGTGATTTCCTCGATGTCCATCGGGCGGCCGGAGACGGCGAACAGCGAGTCCACGACCTGCTCCGCCGAGAGACGGCGCGCGTCGGGCGAAGCGAAGAACCGCTGCTCGGCAGGCGCAGTTAGACTGCGCCCGGTCGCGGGACGCTGATAGGTTTGCGACGTGAGAATGAGCCGCGCGACGTGCCGCAGATCGTAGGCGTGCGCGACGAATTCGCGCGCGAGCCACGCGAGCATCTGCGGGTGGCTCGCCGTGCGCCCTTCCCAGTCGTGCGCGGGCTCGACGACGCCCGCGCCCATGAGCCGCTTCCAAATGCGGTTCACCATCACCTGCGCGAAACGCGTGTTCTGCGGTGAAGTGACGAGAGCGGCGAGGCGCTCCCGGGTGTCCTTCGGATTTTGCAGGAGCGCGTCGAGTGACACGTCGTCCGCCGCGCCGGTGAGCGAGCCAAACGGCCACGCGGGCGTGATCGGCTCCTTGGGTTGCAGCGTGACCTTGATGAGCGACTCGCGCGCCTTCTTGTCGAAGAAGGCCGCGGGCACCGTGCTCGACGTCGGCACGGTCACGGTCTTGCGCTCGAACAGCGCCGCGAGCGAGTAGAGATCGCGCTGCTTCGTCGCGTGGTAGGGCGAATCGTGGCAGCGGGCGCATTGCAGCTCGATGCCGAGAAACGCCGAGGCGACGATGTGACCCTTCGAGGCAAACGGCGCGTCGTTGTCCGCCGCGAGCCCGAAGCCCGCGCTGCCGCCCTCGCGCTCGCTGCCGCGCAGCAAAATCAACTCGGTCACGAGGCGGTCCATCGGTTTGCCGTCGCGCAGCGCCTCGTAGAGGAAAAAACGGAACGGCCCGGTGTTGTTGAGCGTGGGCTTCACCACGTTCGGATTTTCGCCCAGCACATCCTGCCAGTAGCTCACCCAGTGATCGGCCACGCGCTCGTCGGCGAGGAGGCGGTCAATCACGCGGGCGCGTTTGTCGGCGCTGCGGTCGGCGAGAAACGCGCTCACGTCGCGCTCGCTCGGTGGCATGCCCACCGTGTCGAAATACACGCGCCGCAAAAACGCCGCGTCGTCGATCACTGGCGCGCGCGCGATCGCCTCGGGCGCAATCGGCGCGGCGGGCCACGCGGCGCCGGCATCGATCCACGCGCGCAGCGTGGCGATTTGCGCGGGCTTCAGCGCCTCGGACTTCGCCGGCATGCGCTCGTCTTCATCGGGGTGCGTGATCCGGGCGATGAGTTCGCTCTTCGCGGAATTGCCGGGCACGATGGCGGGGAGCTTGGACTCGCCGCCGGCGAGTGCGGCTTCGCGGGTGTTGAGGCGCAGGCCGCCTTTTTCCTTTTCACCGTGGCAGCGGAAACACGCGTCGCGGAGGATGGGCAGGACTTGCTCGTGGAAATGTTTCGTCTCTGCCGCCGGCGTCTTGGCGGCGGTGGCGACGGCGCGGGAAATTTTCTCGCCGATAAAGGCATCGATCGGGTGCGGGGCGCCCGGCGGCACGGCCGGAGCGGGATGTTGGGCGATCCAGGCCTGCGCGGCGCTGCGGCGCTTCTCCCAAAATGCGTCCTGCGTCGCGGCGGCAATGCGGCGCTGATTGTCGTCGTAGCTCGTAAGCGCCGCATCGATCCGCGCGATGGCTGCGGTCATCGCCACATCAGTGAGCGCGATGGGTTCGCCGGAAGCGCCGGCCGGCTGCAGCACGTTGAACGAGCGGCCGTCGCGCGTTTGCACCGCGACGGTGAGTTCGCCGGGTTCGGCGCGATATTTTCTTCCGCCGACGAGATTCTCGACGACCACGCGCAAGGGCGCGCCGGGCTTCACGACAATTTCTCCCAACGTTTCCTGAATGCCGTAGCCGACCGGTCGCAGTCCCGGCAGCGGCGGCGCGGGCACCGGCTCCGGGTTATCATAGCCGCCGGAGTCGCCCTTGTGCGTCTTCGTGCTCGCGACGAGCGCCCCATCGACCCAGAGCCGCGCCAGCCCGCGCGCGCGAAACACCACGCGATGCGTGCCGACCGGGAGATTCACATCGGCGGCGAGCCGCGCGAGAATCGGGCCTTTCCAACTCGCGCGGATGCCCCAGTCGTCGTAGCGGAGCGGGAGGCGCGGCAGGAGAAACTCGCCACCATTCCAGCGCATGGTCTCGGCGGGCAGTTTTTCGCCTTCGTTCAGCCAGCGATCGTGCGTCGGCATGCCCTCGTTCAGCGTCACCAGCACACGGCCCGCCGGGATCGCTCCCAGCACGGGCATGACCGCCGGCGCGGCCTTTGCGGCCTCGGCTCCACCGACGCGGCGAAAGCGCGCCTTCAACTCTCCATCACTCACAATTTCACGGTGCACCGCGATCGCATCGAGCGAGCCACGGAAACTCGCCGTCGCCGCCCCTTCATCGAGGAGCCAATCCAAATCGCATCGTCGTCCACTACCGGCGCCGCGGTGGTCGCGCCGCCCATGTCCCACTCACCCGCGGTGGTCGCGCCGTCGATCCAGCCACGGATGCTCGTCGGTTCACCAAAGCGATACGTGACGGCGATGTGGTGCCAGCCACTCCCCGGCGCAAACGTGCGCTTCGAGGTCCAGCGGTGCCAGTGGGCATCGCTCTTGCCCGAGCCCACGGTCGCGAGCCGCGGCGTGGCGAAGAGAAAATTCACCGCCCATTGCCCGCCGACGGCGCGCACGCGCAAGGCCCAGTTTTGGTTGTCGGCCGCGAAGCCCGCCACGCCGGTGCGGCCCTTGCCAATCACGTAGAAATTGTCGCCGGCCTTGAGCGCATCGGCCTGCACCCACGCCTCGAGCGTAATCGGGTCCCCGTTCGTGAAATCAAAGATGCTCCCCTCGCCCGGGTCGGCGAGCGCAAGGTGCGCGCCGCCACTCACCCGGATGGCGGTGTTGTTGCGCTCGAAGTCCGGAAACATCGGTGGCCGCGGCCCCGGCACATCGCGCTGCACCTCGCCGACGGCGACAGCGCGCGAGTTGCTCTCCTCGCTGAAATCCCAGCGCGCGACAGGCGCGGCGGCGGACAGGTTTGCACCCATGGCGGCGCACAAGAGCGGAAACAAACCACGGCTGCGGGCGAACGTCTTCATCGGTGGGGTGGAGGGGCTGTCACCGGCAAGGGATGGGGCCGACAACGCCAAGAAGAGAAACGATTCCCCCGTCCCGCCGCGAGCTGTAAAATCGCGATCGCACGAAAGTGTGTTTCGAACGAACGCACCACTTCGGTCGAGTAGCGCTTCTCGTTCAGGCCCCGAGTGCTTTCGGTTGAACTCTGACTCTCGCACGTGGCGCACAATGCAGCGAGGTCACTTCATAGGTGACGGCAGCGGACCACGCCTCCGCAGCGCGTCCATCAGCAGGTTCCAGTTACTAGGCGCCGCGCTGGCAGGTGCAATGGCGGCCGGGCCCCGTCGGCCGTGAAATCTCGTTCAAATCCCAGCCGGGATGGCGGGGTCGAAGCCTCGACCAAGAGCACAGCGAAAACAAAACCGCCGCGCGACTGCCCACACTATAGGTCGAACGTCGTGTTCAGAATGAAGCGGCGCGGATCGATGCTGCGGTAGGCAAAATTGTTTCCGTCGCGATTAACGCCGACGGGCTGCAAGCGACCTTTCTGAAACACATCCTTGATATTGAGCTGCCCGCGGGCACGGATCGTGTTACCCTAAAATTTGAAGCGGTGAGTGCGGCGTAAAGAGCTAAGTTCAGCAGGAAGGTTTGGGAAGGTTTTGGCCCTGCACCACCCCGCAAACGGCGCCCTTGACACCCCTCGCGCGCTCCGGCACCTCTGACCCTCTTTTTCTTAAAACATCATGCAACCCACATTCCGCCCGCACCGCAAAAAGCGCGCCCGCAAGATTGGTTACCGTGCCCGGATGGCGACCAAAGGTGGCCGCAAAGTCATTCGCGCCCGCCGCCTCAAGGGCCGCAAGCGCCTGACGGTCGTCTGATCGTTGCTCCTGTCGCCACGAGCGCCTGCGAGTGGAGTCTCCCGCGCCCCTCGCGCCGGCCCATGCGTTACCGTCCTGAGCAGCACCTCCGCCGCCAGCGCGATATCCGTGTCGTGCGTGAAGAGGGCCGCCGCGTAGATTGCCAGGCTTTCACCCTGTGGTGGAAACCAACGTCCGACTTGTCCGCGCCGGCCGCATCGCCCCCGGCCCGAGTCTGCGTCATCGCCTCCTACAAGGCCGTCGGTCACGCCGTGCTGCGCAACCGCGCCAAGCGCCGGCTGCGCGAGGTCTTTCGCCAGCAGCAGGCCCAGCTGCCGCCCGGCTGCGATCTCCTGCTGATCGCGCGCGCCGCGGCGACGCGCTGGCCCCTGACCGAGTTGGAAAAGCGTTTCGCCGCAGCGTGCACGCAAATCAGGCCGAGCGGAACCGCGCCATCTCAGTCATGAGCGCCGCCTTCAGCCGCCTACGCCGCGCCGTGACGGCCCTCCCCGCGTCGCTCTTGCTCGGCGTGATTCGCCTTTACCAGCACACGCTCGCGCCGGCGCTCCCCGTCATCACCATGGGCCGGTGCGGCTGCCGCTTCGCGCCCACGTGCTCGCACTACGCCGCCGAGGCGGTTCGGACCCACGGTGCGCTCGCCGGCTCCGCCCTCGCCGCCATCCGTCTCGCGAAGTGCACGCCGCTCCACCCCGGCGGCTTTGATCCCGTGCCGCCGAAAAGACCACGGGTCCCAAAGACCAGGCGACCAAGCGACTGTCCCGAACTGGTTATCCCATAGTTTTCCTTTCCCTTGGTCCTTCGGGCTCTGGTCCCTTGGTCCAAAACTTCCCTCCACCTCCAAGCCTTTCGGCCCCCTTTCCGTAATGGACAAAAAGAACACCACCATCGGCGTGCTGCTGCTCCTCGCAGCGTTCGCCATGATCTATTTCGGCCCAAAGCCGACTCCGCCGCCCCCCGCGCCCACTCCGACGCAGACCGACCCAACGGCACCCGCCGGCACGAGCGCAACCGCCACACCCGGCGCTCCGGTCGCGCCGGTGGCGAACACTGCCTTCGCCGCCGTAAATCGCGACTCCACCAGCGCCATCGTCACCACGCTCGCCAACGATTTCATCGAAGCCCGCTTCACCGATTCCGGCGGCGCGCTGCTCGGTGTGGCACTAAAGAAATACGCCAAGGAACTCAAGAGCCCCCTGCCCTATGTCTTCAACGAAGACCACGCCGACCCGATCCTCGCCTTCGTGAACTCGCCCGGGCTCGATCGCAAGGCCCGCTACCAACTCGTGTCGCAGTCCGCCACCGAGATCGTTTATCGCGCGGCGCTGCCGAGCGGCGTCGAGGTCACGCGGCGCTACGTGCTGTCGCCCAATACCGGTGACACCACCGATCCCTATCAGATTCGCCACGAGACGACGTTCCGCAACGCCGGCGAACAGCCCATGCAGGCGATGCTCGTCACCGTCGCCCTCGGCACCGCCGCGCCAAACGATCACAAAGACATCGGCCAATACCTGAAGACCGGCTACTCCACCGGAAAAGATCAGAAGTTCGTTGCCCGCGCCGAGCTCGAGGCCAGCAGCGGGTTTTTCGGCATGGGCTCCCACGGCTCCAGCCCCGCGATCACCAGCAACGGCCCCGTCGCTTGGGCCGTCGTGCAGAATCAGTTTTTCGCCAGCATCCTCACGGGCGACAAGCCCGCCGCCGCCCTCGTCACCCGCCGAGTGAAGCTCCATGCGGAGCAACCCGACGACAACAACAACGCCTACGGCATCGCCGGCGAGGCGCAGTTCAGCGTCGATGCGCTCGCGGCCAAGGCCGAGACCAAGCTCAGCGGCACCCTCTACGTCGGCCCCAAGGAATACCGGCGCCTCGCCAACGGAAAGACCTTCAAAGCCGACCAGGACAAGATCATGGATTTCGGTTTCTTCAAGTGGTTCAGCCAGCTCCTGCTGACCTTGATGACCGCGATCCACGGTTGGATTGCCGGGATCGCGCCCGTCTGGGGCTGGGGCATCGCGATCATCCTGACCACGCTCACGCTGAAGACGATCTTCATCCCTTTCACGATCGCCGCTTCCCGCTCCGCCAAGCGCATGGCGAAGATTCAGCCCGAGCTGCAGGCGCTCCGCGAGAAATTCAAAGACAACCCGCAGAAGCAGCAGCAGGCCACGATGGAGCTCTTCAAGACGCGCAAAATTAATCCCATCGGCGGCTGTCTCCCGATTCTCCTCACGATGCCGTTCTTCATGGGTTTCTTCACCATGCTGCCGAGCGCCGCGGAGTTGCGCTTCCAGTCTTTCCTCTGGGCGTCGGATCTTTCCGCGACCGACACCGTGGCCATCCTCTTCGGCATTCTGCCACTGAACATCATGCCGCTCCTCATGGGCGCGACGATGGTCATCCAGATGCAGCTCACGCCTTCGCCTTCCGTGGACAACGCACAGATGAAGATGATGAAGTTCATGCCCTACGTTTTCATCCTGTTTTGCTACAGTTTCTCGTGCGCGCTCTCCCTGTATTCCTTCATCAACGGCCTCTTCACCATCGGTCAGCAGCTCGTGATTAACCGGATGAAAGACCCCGTCGAAACCGCCCCTGTCGTCACCACCGGCCCCGGCGGCAAACCGCTCAAGAACGTCACGCCGGCGAGGAAGAAGTGATTTTTAGTCTAGAGCTTAGAGCCCAGAGCTGAGAGCAAAACCCTCGGACCTCAGTTCTCGGCGCGGTTGTTCAGGCTCTCAGCTCTTAGCTCTCGGCTCTGAGCTCAACCCTCTGCCCCACGTCATAACCCACCCGGTTACTTGCTTCGCACGGGCCGCGGTGGTTTCGTCGCCCACTCGGATGACAGACGATCTTGAAATCGATCAGTCGGCGGACTCCACGCCGCGCCACCTCGCCACCGGCGATGTCGGCCTCGTGGTGCCGCGCGATTTCGTTTTCGCGCAGCCGTTCACCTTCAAGAGCGGCCAGACGATTTCCGGTTTCACGCTCCGCTACGAAACCTACGGCGCACTGAATGCCACGCGCGACAACGCCATCCTCATCTGCCACGCGCTTAGCGGTGATCACCACTGCGCCGGCTGGCATTCGCCGGCCGACAAGAAACCCGGCTGGTGGAACAACCTCATCGGCCCCGGCAAGGCCGTCGATACGCGACGCTTCTTCGTCGTGTGCGCGAATGTCCTCGGCGGCTGTCAGGGCTCGACCGGCCCCTCGTCACTGAATCCGGATACGGGCCGGCCCTACGGCACGCAGTTTCCCTTCGTCACGATTCGCGACATGGTGCGCGCGCAGAAACTCCTGCTCGATCATCTCGGCGTCGCAGAGCTGCACGGCATCATCGGCGGCTCGATGGGCGGAATGCAGGCGATGCTGATGGCGATCGAGTTTCCGCGCTTCACCCGCCGCGTGCTCGCGATGGCGACGACAGGGCGCGAGAGCGCGCAGGCCATCGCGTTCAACGAGGTCGGCCGCCAAGCAATCATGCAGGACCCGGCGTGGAACCGCGGCGATTATTCCAAGGAGGCCGGCCCGCGCGTCGGCCTCGCGATCGCGCGCATGATGGCGCACATCACCTACGTCTCCGACGCGAGCATGGACCGGAAGTTCGGCCGCCGAAAAAAGGAAGGCGCCACCGGCGATGCCTACACGTTCGACGTGCAGTTCGAGGTCGAGGGCTACCTGCGCCACCAAGGCCAGAGCTTCATCAACCGCTTCGACGCGAACTCGTATCTCTACATCACGCGCGCCCTCGATCAGTTTGATCTCGCGCACGCGTATGGCTCGCTCGAACACGCCTTCGCGCCCGTCGAGGGCGACACGCTCATCGTCGGATTCACCAGCGACTGGCTTTTCCCACCGGAGCAAAACCGCCAGCTCGCCCTCGCGCTCCTCCGCGCCGGCAAGCGCGCCAGTTACGCCGAACTCTCCACCGATCTCGGCCACGACTCATTTCTCCTCGAGAGCGAAGAACTCTACTCCCTCGTCCGCGCCTTCCTCGAACGCGGCCAACCGTATGTCTTCGACTACGCGATCTGAGCGCGCGCCGCCGAACCGAGTCACCACGAAACACACCAAATACACGAAAATGAAAACCCCTTCCCTTGCCTCAGTGAATTCCGACCCTTCGTGTTTTTCGTGTATTTCGTGGTGACCCTTCTGATGTCTTTTTCCGCACCTTCCGTGTATTCCGTGGGCAAAAGGATCTTCTCCCCATGACGCGCCTTACCGAAAAGCGCACCGTCGACATGCAGATCATCGGTGACTGGGTGGAGCCTGGCACGCGCGTGCTCGATCTCGGCTGCGGGCCCGGCGCGCTCCTCGACTATCTCGTGCAGACGAAACAAGTCAGCGGGATCGGCGTTGACCTCGAATTCGGCAAAATCACCGCGTGCGTGCGGCGCGGCCTCGCCGCCTATCAGGGCGACATGACTTCGTTCATGCGTGCGTTTCCCGAAAAACATTTCGACCGCGTGATCTGCTCCCGCTCCGTGCAGGAGCTCGCCGATCCCACGGGCGTGATTCTCGAGGCGCTGCGCGTCGGCCGCACGCTTACGGTCGGGTTCGTGAATCACGGATTCTGGAAAAACCGGATCAACACCCTCGTGCAGGGCCGCAAAATTCGGAACGCGGTTTACACGACCGAGTGGTTCGAGAGCCGCCCCGCGAATCCGCTCACGATTGCGGACTTCGAGCATTTCTGCGTCGCAAAAAAGATCCGCATCGCGCACCGCGCCTATCTCGCCGGTAACTGGCACACGCCGTGCCGCACGCTCCCGAACCTCCTCGCCGGCTACGCGCTCTACGACCTCGCGCGATAGCGGCATGTCACCGTTGTCGCCTCATCGGCCACTCCCGCCGAGCGAGGTGGCCTGCCGGCTCAGCTGCTTCTCCAGGCTGCCGCACACCAGTTCGCACAGTTTGACGATCGACGGATCCGCGATCGCGTAGAACACCTGCAGGCCCTCCTTTCGCCGGGAGAGAATGTGCGCGTGCATGAGCGTTTGCAGATGGCGCGAGACGTTGGCCTGCGTCCCGCCGGTTTCCTCCACGAGGGCGTTCACATTCATCTCCCCCGCAAAGAGGGCCTGAATCAGCCGCAGTCGCATCGGTTCGGCCAGCACGGCAAACCGCCGCGCCACCAGCTCCAGCGCCTCATCGGAAAGGGGTTTCTTTTTCGCCATACCGCGCAGTGAACGGAAGCTTGACCCTTAAGCAAGCATATGCGTGTATGCTCATATTAATAGGCTTTATTCCCCATGAAAATCGACTCTCTCATCCGTCTCCTCGCCGGTTGCGTCACCCTGGTCGGCGTTGCCCTCACCTATCTCGTCAGCCCGTGGGGGCTGCTCATCCCGACCTTCGTCGGCCTCAATCTCATCCAGTCCGTCTTCACCGGCTTCTGCCCTCCCAGCCTCATCCTGCGCGGCCTCGGCTGGCTCGGCGACGACGGGATCATCCACTGGGGCGGCAAAAAAGCGGGCGGTTGATTCAACGTGAAACTCCATCGCCCGCACTTCCCCCTCGCCGTGGCCTTGGTTTTGGCCGGCTGCTCTCGCCCGGAGCCTAAGGTCGCCGACGTGCTGCCGACTGCTTCGGTCCGGATCGCGGCAGTGCAACGCGAGACATTGCCCGTGGTCATGGAAACGAGCGGCACTGTCCGCGCCTTCCAGCGCGCTACTCTTGCCACGAAGGTCGGCGGCTCGATTGCGAGCGTGCCGTTCACCCTTGGTCAAACCGTCAAAGAAGGCGACGTCTTGCTGACCATTTCCGCCGTCGAATTGACGGCCCGGGTTGCCCAAGTCCGCGCCCAACTCCTCCAGGCCGAGCGCGAACTCGCCCGTGAGCGCACCCTGCAATCTTCCGGCGCCGGCACTGTCGACGCCGTCAAGTCACTCGAAGATCGTCTCGCCCAGTCGCAGGCGGCGCTGCGCGAAGCGGAGTCGATGAACACTTACGCCACGATCCGCGCGCCGTTCGCGGGCGTGATCGCCAGAAAGCACGTCGAAGTCGGCGACTTTGCCGCACCCGGCGCGCCACTCCTTCAACTGGACGGACGTGTTGCGTTCGAAATCGAAGTCGCCCTGCCCGAATCTCTCGCCGCTGCGCTGGCGGTCGGTGCGACGCTCGAAGTCGCTTTGGCGGATGAGCCCGCGCGGTTCCGCGCCACGATTGCCGAAATTTCTTCCGCCGCCGATCCGGCCGCACGCACGATCACCGCGAAGCTCGCCGTCCCCACCGGCACACGGGTGCGCGCCGGACAATTTGTGCGCGTGTTCGTGCCCGACCGATCGGCCGCAGCGCTCCTCGTTCCATCTTCCGCGATTTCACTCTTCGGCCAGATGGAACGCGTGTTTGTCGTCAGCGAAAAGAACCGAGCCTCGCTCCGGCTCGTGAAGACCGGCGCCGTATTCGGTGACCGCACCGAAGTCGTCTCCGGTCTCGACGCCACCGAGCGCGTCATCATCGCCCCGGCTGCGACGCTCCGCGACGGACAGCCGCTCTCGTTCAATCCGTGAGCAGCACGTCGGAAAATTCCTCTCTGGGTAAAGCGCATCGCCCGGGTCTCGCCGGTCGACTGGCCGGGATGTTTGCGCAATCGAAGCTGACGCCGATCGCTGTCATCGCATCCGTCCTGCTCGGGCTCTTCTCGGTGCTGATGCTCCCGCGCGAGGAAGAACCGCAAATCAAGGTGCCGATGGTCGACGTCTTCGTCGGCATGCCGGGTGCCACAGTGCGCGAAGTCGAAAATCGCGTCACGCGCCCGTTGGAAAAACTCCTGTGGGAGATTCCCGGCGTCGAATATCTCTACTCCACGTCCAGCCCCGCCGCCTCGTTGGTGATCGTGCGCTTCAAGGTCGGCACGGACAGCGAGGCCGCGCTCGTCCGCCTCAACCAAAAGCTCCAAGCCAACTTCGACCGCATCCCTTCCGGCGTCACGCCGCCACTCGTGAGGCCGCGTAACATTGATGACGTGCCCGTGCTCGCGCTCACGTTACACAGCGCGACCCACGATCATCTCACGCTGCGCCGAATTGCGGCCCAACTCGACGACGCGGTGAAATCCATCCCGCAAGTCGCGGAGACCACGCTCATCGGCGGCACCCGCCGGGCCGTGCGCGTCGCGCTCGATCCCGCCGCCCTCGCCGCGCGCCGCTTGAGCGCCACCGATCTGATTCCGCTGCTCCAGCAGGCCAACCGACCGGCGCACGCCGGCTCGCGGCCCTTCGCCAACACCGAGTTTCTCCTCGAAACCGGCCGCTTCCTCAATGACGCCGCCGACATGGGAGCGGTCGTGGTCGGAGTGAGCGAGAATCGCCCGATCTACCTGCGCGATGTCGCGACCATCACGGACAGCGCCGAGGAACCCGCCAACTACGTGCTTCATGGCGACGCTCGCTCCGCCAACCTTGAAGCCGCGGTCACCCTCAGTCTCGCGAAACGCCCCGGCGCTAACGCCACCGACGTCGTCAACACCGTCCTTGCCAAGGTCGCCTCGCTCCGCGGCTTGCTGCTGCCCGCCGACGTGACGGTCACCGTCACGCGCGACTACGGCCACACCGCCGCGGAAAAAAGCAACGAGCTCCTCCTCCACATGGGCATCGCCGTCTTCGGCGTCGCGATTCTGATCCTCGTGTTTCTCGGCTGGCGCGAATCGCTCGTCGTGCTCCTCGCGATCCCGACGACGCTCGCGCTCACCCTTCTCGTTTTCTACCTCTACGGTTACACGCTCAACCGCATCACGCTCTTCGCGCTGATCTTCTCGATCGGCATCCTCGTGGACGACGCGATCGTCGTCGTCGAAAACATCGTCCGCCACCTCCGCCTCCCCGGCGGCGAAAACAAAACTCTCGCCCAAGTCGCCCTCGAAGCCGTGGACGAAGTCGGCAACCCCACGATCCTCGCCACGTGGGCTGTGATCGCCGCAATTCTCCCCATGGCGTTCGTCGGCGGATTGATGGGGCCCTACATGCGGCCGATTCCCATCGGCTCCACCGCCGCGATGCTGTTCTCGATCACCATCGCATTCACGATCACGCCGTGGGCGGCCATCCGTGTGCTCAAGCGCCGCACCGCTTCGCTCGGCGGCACGGAAAATCAGCACACGGCTGCGCCCTCGGATTGGTTCACTCGCCTCTACCACCACATCATGGAGCCGCTCCTCGACCGGCCCCGCGCGCGCTGGGCATTTCTGGCAACCATCGCCGTGCTGCTGCTCGCCTCGATCGCCTTCGTGCTTACCGGCCTCGTCACGATCAAGATGTTGCCCTTCGACAACAAGTCGGAGTTTCAAATCGTCCTCAACACGCCCGAGGGCACTACGCTCGAGCAGACCACGCGCATTGCCCGCGAGATGGCCGACGCGATTCGCACCGCACCCGAAGTCCGCGATTTTCAAATCTACGCCGGCACCGCCGCGCCGTTTAACTTCAACGGTCTCGTCCGCCACTCCTATCTCCGCCGCGGACCCAACGTCGCCGACATCCAGGTGAACCTCGTCGGCAAAGGCGAACGCTCCGACCAGAGCCACGCCATCGCCAAGCGCCTCCGCCCGCTCGTCGCCGCCGTCGCAAAAAAATATGGCGCTGCCGTTGCCGTCGCCGAAGTTCCGCCCGGCCCGCCCGTGCTCCAGTCCCTCGTCGCCGAAATCTACGGCCCCGACGAAGCGCAGCGTCTCGCGCTCGCGCGTGAGGTCCGCGGGATTATGGAGCGCACCAAGGGCGTCGTGGACATCGATTGGTATGTCGAAGACGAGCAGCCTAAAGTCCGCTACGTCGTCGATCGCGCCAAGGCCGCGCAACACGGTGTGAGCGAGGCCGCCATCGCGCGCACCCTCGCCCTCGCCGCACAGGGCGCGGCCGTCGATCTGCTGCACGCCGCCAACGAGCGCGAGGACGTGCCGATCGTCTTCGAGCTGCCCGCGGCCAAACGCTCGCAACCCGAGGCTCTCCTCGCGCTCAACATCCGCGCGGACCACCCGCCTACCGCCTACGATTTTTCCGCCCCGCTCGTGCCGCTCTCCGAGTTGGTCCGCATCGAGCGCACCCTCGGCGAGCGCAATCTCTACCGCAAAAATCTAAAGCCTGTGACCTACGTGACAGCCGATGTCGCAGGTGCCGTCGAAAGCCCCGCCTACGCGATGTTCGGCATCGACCGTGCGATTCGAGCACTCGACGCGCGCAAGTTCGGTGCGACGGAGGCCGCGCTCCCGATCTACCACCTGAACGTCCCGCTCGACGACCAAGCCCCCGCCCTGAAGTGGGACGGCGAGTGGCACATCACACTCGAAGTCTTTCGCGACCTTGGCCTCGCTTTCGCGGCAGTGCTCGTGTTGATCGCGATGCTGATGGTCGGCTGGTTCAAGAGCTACGTGACGCCCCTCGTCGTCATGGCCGCGATTCCATTTTCGTTAATCGGCATCTTGCCGGCGCACTGGGCGCTCGGTGCGTTTTTCACCGCGACCTCGATGATCGGATTCATGGCCGGCGCCGGAATCGTCGTGCGCAACTCGATCATCCTCGTCGATTTCATCGAGCTGCGCCGTGCCCACGGATTGCCGCTCCGCGACGCCGTGATCGAGGCGGGAGCGGTGCGCTTCCGTCCGATGCTGCTCACCGCGCTCGCGGTCGTCGTGGGCGCGAGCGTCATCCTCGCCGATCCCATTTTCCAAGGCCTCGCCGTCAGCCTGATGTTTGGCGAGATCGCCTCGCTGCTCATCAGCCGCATGGCGGTGCCCGTGCTTTACTTCATGGCCAACCGACGCAACGCCACCCTTGCGCCATGAATCCGCTGAAATTCATCAAAGCCCAATTCCGGCGCGTCGCCCGATTCGCTCCGGCCGAGTGCGCCGCCCGAGTCCGCGCCGGCAACGCGATCCTCGTCGATGTCCGCGAGCCCAGCGAATGGGCCGCGGGTGTCGCCGACCGCGCCGTGCTCCTTCCCCTCGCCGATCTCACGGGGAAACGTGTTCGCTGGAAACCGTTTCTCGCCTCGCATGATGGCCGCGAGCTCCTGCTCTACTGCGGTGCCGGAGTGCGCTCCGCCATGGCGGCGAAAATCTTGGCCGCCGAAGGTTTTAAGACCGCCAACGCTGGCGGGTTTCCCGAATGGGTCGCGGCCGGTTGGCCGGTGATTCCACCTCAAACCGCCCCGAGCCAACGCTCGCGCTAGTCGCGCCCCCCGCCCCGCCCACTCTTTGTTCGCCACCTCAACCGCAGCTACGTTCGCCCATGAAAACTAACGTTGGATCCATCGACCGCATCGTCCGTATCATCGCCGCCTTCGTCATTTTTGGCGTCGGCTACTATTTCAAAAGCTGGTGGGGCCTGGTCGGCCTCATGCCTTTGCTGACCGCATTCGTCCGCTTCTGTCCGGCCTACCTGCCGTTCGGGATTTCCACCTGCTCGGTGCACGAAGAATAATTCACCCCGTAACGCGGCAATCCGATTGCGGCCCGTGCTCAATCGCCCATTTTCCATCTCATGAAATTCCTCCGCTCCCTGTTTCTCCTCCTCGCTGGTGCAGTGATGGTCTCCGCCGCCGAGGCGCCGAAGACTGCTCCCAAAGACGCCGCCAAACTCGTCGCCGAGGGGAAGGCTGTGCTCGTGGATTGCCGCGAGGCCGCGGAATGGGCCGACACCGGCGTGGCCGGTCCCGCGGTGCTGCTCCCGAAGAGCGATTTCGACGGCGACAAAAAAAAGTGGAATGAGTTTCTCGCGAAGAATCAGGGCAAGCAGATCATCGTTTACTGCCGCTCGGGCGGGCGGGCGGGAACGGTCGCCGCCGCGCTCAACGCGCAGGGCGTGAAAGCCTCCAGCGCCGGCGGCCTCAAAGATTGGGAAGCCGCCGGCTTGCCGACGCGCAAGGTCGACGCGACCAAGCCCGCCGAATCTGCGCCGAAGAAATAAGCTGGGCGCTTCCGCGCCGAGCCGTTTCATTTCGCGGGATGCCCGATCCGCTCGACTCCCCGCTCGTCCCGCCCGCGCTCCGCGACGCGCTGCGCCTCGCGCCGGATAACGCCCCGCTGCTGCTGCACGTGGCGGAGACGGTGCTGCGCAGCGGGGGCTTTGCCGAGGCGGAGGCGCTGTTCAAACGCGTGCTGGCACTCGATGCCCGCAACGCCGCCGCGAAACTTGGGCTCGCCGCGGCATTTTTTCAGCAGGGGAAACACGGTGCCGCCCACGTCATCGTTGAGGATATGGTGAAGGGCGACGAACCACTGCCGCGTGCGCTGCTCCTCCACGCGCGCCTCGCGCTCCACGCCGGCGAGCCGCGCCTTGCCGCCCGCCAATACAGCCGAGCCCGCGAGGCCGACGCCAAGCTCGCCGACCCCGCGCTCGAGAAAGAACTCAGCGCCCATCTCCCCAAGCGTCCGGCTCCGCAACTGCCCAAATCACTCCCGCCGACGCCCGCGCCTTCCCCCGCGGAGCCGCCGCTCTTCGGCCAAACCGAAAACGACGGCAATGAGCCCGAGCGACTGCCCGCCGGCGATCTGCCGGCGGATCTCGGGGCGGTCGAGCCGGAACGGCCCACCACGACCTTCGCCGATGTCGGCGGGATGGAGCCGGTGAAAGAGGAAGTGCGGATGAAGATCATTCTGCCGCTGCAACAGCCGGACCTCTTCAAGGCGTATGGGAAAAAGATCGGCGGCGGTATTTTGATGTATGGCCCGCCGGGATGCGGAAAAACGTTTCTCGCCCGCGCCACCGCCGGCGAGGTCAACGCGGGTTTCCTCTCGGTCGGCATCAGCGACGTGCTCGACATGTGGATCGGTCAGAGCGAAAAAAATCTGCACTCGCTCTTCGAGCAAGCGCGCTCGCACCGACCCTGCGTGCTGTTCTTCGACGAGGTCGACGCGCTCGGGGCCAACCGCACCGACATGCTGAAGAGTGGCGGCCGCCAGATTATCAACCAGTTTCTCTCGGAGCTGGACGGCGTCGCGACGTCGAACGAAGGCGTGCTTGTCCTCGCCGCGACCAACGCCCCGTGGCACCTCGACCCCGCGTTCCGCCGGCCCGGCCGTTTTGACCGCATTCTCTTTGTGCCGCCGCCGGATCAATCCGCGCGGGCCTCGATTCTGCGGCTGCTGCTCAAAGGCAAGCCCGTCGCGGAAATCGATTTCGACGCACTCGCAAAAAAAACCGAAGGCTTCTCCGGCGCGGATTTGAAGGCCGTGATCGATGTCGCCGTCGAGGCCAAGCTCCGTGAGGCGATGCGCGCCGGCTCGCTGCAACCGCTCTCCGGCCGAGATTTACTCGACGCCGTGAAGCGCCACAAGCCCACCGTGAGCGACTGGTTTCAGACGGCGAAGAACCACGCGCTCTACGCGAATCAGAGCGGGCTCTACGACGACATCTTGGCCTACATGAAAATTTCCAAATGAGCGCGCCGCGTTCAAATGAGTTGGCCGCAAAAAGGCGCAGGAATTCAAGGGCCGCGGTTAACTCCTGCGTCGCGCCTATGGGCGCGCGTGAGCTATTCGCCGCCACCCACGACAATTTTTGCGCCTATTTGCGGCCATCATGTTTGAAGCCCGGAGGTTTTCAGCCATGAGCGCGCACCTTGAGCGGGCGCGCCTGCTGCTCGCGCAGTCGCGTCCGGCCGACGCCGAGACCGAGTCAATGCTCGCGCTCGCGCAGCAACCCGACGATCCGCAGGCGCTCGCGATTCTGGCGCTGAGCCGCCTCGGCCAGAACAAACGCGAACCCGCGCTGGAGGCTGCGCGCCAGGCCGTGGGGCTCGCGCCCGACGAGCCGTCGATGCACAACATCCACGCCCATGTGCTGCACGCGCTGGACCGGCACCACGAGGCGCTCCGAGCCGCCCAGGAAGCGCTTCGCCTCGATCCCGGCGACGCGGATCATTTTTCCCTGCTCGCCTCGATCGAACTCGCGCGGGGCAAGTGGCCGCCGGCGCTCGCCGCCGCCGAGCAGGCGCTCGCACTGAATCCCGAGCACGTCGGCGCCGCCAATCTCCGCGCGATGGCGCTCGTGCGGCTCGGTCGCAAAGCCGAGGCGATGGAGTCGGTCGACTACGCCCTCGACCGCGCGCCGGACGACGCGTTCTCCCACGCGAACCAGGGTTGGAATCACCTGCATCGCAACAATCCGAAAAAAGCGCAGGAGCATTTCCGCGAGGCGCTGCGCCTCGATCCCGAGCTGGAATACGCGCGTGAGGGGATGCTCGAGGCGCTCAAGGCGCGCAACCCGATCTATCGTGCGATGCTGGCATATTTTCTCTGGCTCGGCCGGCAGAGCACGCGGTTCCAGTGGGCGTTTATCATCGGGATATTTTTCGGGAGCCGCGCCGCGCGCGCTCTCTCCGAAACGCAGCCGCAGCTCAACTGGCTGTGGTGGCCGCTGCTCGGGTTGTTCTACCTTTTCGTCTATCTTTCGTGGACGGCGCAGCCGATGTTCAACCTCCTCCTCTGCTTCGATCGCTTCGGGCGTCACGTGCTGTCCCGCGATCAGCGCCTGGGCTCCGTCTGCTTCGGCGGTGTGCTCGGGCTGGCGCTCGCTTGCCTCGCCTGGTCACTGGCCGGCGGCCACGAGATCTGGCTGCTCGGGGCTGTGGTGTTCGGCGTGCTTTCGATCTGCATCGCGGCCACATTTACGCGCACCGGGCGGTCGCGGTTGATTCTCGGCGGTTGCACGGCAGTGCTGGCGGTGCTCGCGTTCAGCGCGGCATTTTTGGAAACCATCGATCATCCGCTGGCGGCTTCACTCGCGAGTGGCTTCGTCATTGGCTTCGTCGGCTTCCAGCTGCTCGCCAACGTGGTGACGCGGTAGGGCGGGTCTGTGTCCCGCCCTTAGTTCTACGCGAAAGGTCGGCCCGTAGACCTGCCCTATTCGCTCAGCCGCTCGGCGCGAAAGAGCACGACGCAGTCCGAACCGTCTTCCGTCGGCAGCCACTCGGGGCGCAGCGCCGCAAATTCGCGGTCGATCGCGGCACGCAGGCCGCCGACTTCGATGACGACGATGCCGTGCGGCTCAAGGCGGTTGGTCGATTGCCGGAGCAGCTTGCGAATGATCGCGAGGCCATCGCGCCCTCCGTCGTGCGCCATCCGTGGCTCGGCCGCAAACTCCGGCGGCTGGTTGTCGACGTGCGCACTCGGCTCGTAGGGCGGGTTGCTCAGAATGATGTCGTAGCGCGCGGCCGGAACCGCATCGAAGACATCGCTCGCAAAGAGCTGCACCCGCGCGTCGAGTCCGTGGTCGCGGACGTTGATTTTCGCCACGTCCAGCGCACCCGCCGAGAGATCGCACGCATCGACCCGCGCCGACGGAAATTCGTGCGCGAGTAGAATCGCGAGGCAACCAGAGCCCGTGCAGACATCGACGACGCGGCGGACGGGCGCGGGCGCCCCCAGTAGGGCGGGTCTTTGACCCGCCCTCGAATGCTCACCCCGCG
>JANOAF010000339.1:0-5925 GCA_031411015.1 Opitutaceae bacterium
TCACGATCCGCAACGAGCCCGCCAAGCGCACGCCGATTCACGTGCTCAAGCGCGGCGATTGGGAAAGCAAGGGCGAGCCCGTGGCGCCCCGCCCCCCGTCGGTGCTCGTGAACGACGAGCTGCCCGAACTGCCCGCCGACACCGCCGCGCCCCGCACCGCGCTTGCGCGCTGGCTGACCGACCCGCAGCACCCGCTTACCGCGCGCGTCGCCGTGAACCGCATCTGGCAGCATCATTTCGGCACCGGGCTCGTGAAGACGCCGAACGACTTCGGCCACAACGGCGACCGCCCGAGCCACCCGGAGCTGCTCGACTGGCTCGCGCACGAGTTCGTCGCCGGCGGCTGGCGCGCGAAGCCACTGCACCGCGCCATCGTGTTGAGCAGCGCCTACCGCCAGTCCTCGCGCTCACCCTACGCCGCCGCCGCGATGCGGACCGATCCGGATAACCGGCTGCTCTGGCACGTCCGCGCGCGCCGGCTCGGCGCGGAAGAAATCCGGGACGCGCTGCTCGCCGTCTCCGGCCAGCTCAACCCAACACGCGGCGGCGAGAGCATCATGGTCCCCGTCGACGAGGACCAGGTGAAGCTGCTCTACAAACCGACGCAGTGGGAGGTCGCCAAGGATCCCGCCGAACACCGCCGCCGCTCGATCTACCTGATCGCGAAGCGCAATCTGCGCCTGCCGTTCATGGAGACGTTTGATCAACCGGACCTGCTTTCGAGCTGCGGCAAACGCGAGGCGAGCACGCACGCGCCGCAGGCGCTGGAGCTGATGAACGGCAAACTCGCCAACGAACTCTCCGCCGCCTTGGCCGAGCGGCTCACCCGTGAGGCGGGCTCCGACTCCGCGCCCGCGCAGATCGTCGACCGCGCCTACTGGCTTGCGACCGGACGCGCCCCGACGGCGGCGGAGGAAAAACTCGGCACCGAATTCCTCCGCCGCGGCGCGCCGCTGAAGGAGTTCGCCCTCGCGATGCTCAACCTCAACGCGTTTCTCTATGTCCCCTAGCTGCCCCGGTCCCGGCCACGCGCACGAGCGCCCCACCCGCACCCGGCGCGAATTCATCCGCGATTCCGCCTGCGGCTTCGGCGGGCTCGCGCTCGCGGCGATGCTCCAGGCCCAGGGCCTCCGCGCCGCGTCCGCCGCCTCGGCCAATCCACTCGCGCCGAAACTCCCGCCGCTCCCGGCGAAGGCCAAGTCGGTCATCTTCCTTTTCATGGCCGGCGGCCCGAGCCAGATGGAGACCTTCGATCCGAAGCCGCTGCTCAACAAACTCAGCGGCCAGTCGCGCCCGAAGGAATTCGGCGAGGTGAAATACCAGTTCATCAAGCCGACCGCGAAACTCCTCGGCACCAAGCGCACGTTCAAGAAATACGGCCGGAGCGGCATCGAAGTTTCCGACCTTTTTCCGCACGTCGCGACATGCGTCGACGATCTCGCGATCATCCGCTCGTGCCAGGGCAACTCGGTCGTCCACTCCGCGGCGCAATACGAACTCTTCAGCGGCCGCGTCGTCCCCGGGGCACCGAGCATGGGCTCGTGGATCACCTACGGCCTCGGCGCGGAGACCGATTCGCTGCCGTCCTACGTCGTCATGCCCGATCCCGACGGCGCGCTGCCCGCCGGCCAGCCGATGTATTCGCAGGGATTCCTGCCGGCGATTTATCAGCCGACGATGTTCCGACCCGGGAATAAACCCGTGCTCAACCTCGATCTGCCGCCGGGCGTCTCGCCCGCCGAGCGCCGTCGCACGCTCGATCTCATCCAAGGTCTCAACGCCTCCTCCGCCGATCCGCTCGACGACGAGTTTGCCGCGCGGATGAACGCCTACGACCTCGCGTTCCGGATGCAGACCGAGGCGCCCGACGTGCTCGATCTCTCGCGCGAGCCCCAGGAGACGCTCGACCTCTACGGCGTCGGGGCCGATGCCACCAACGACTACGGCCGCCGCTGCCTGCTCGCGCGCAAACTCGTCGAGAAGGGCGTGCGCTTCATCACGGTCGTCTCCGGCGGCGGCTCCGGCCGCCTCACCTGGGATGCGCACAACGACATCGAGGAAAATCACCTTCGCATGGCCGGGCACGTGGACAAACCGATCGCCGGACTCATTGCCGACCTGAAGCGCCGCGGGCTCTTCGACAGCACGCTGCTGGTGTGGGGCGGCGAGTTTGGCCGTTCACCCGAAGCTGAGGCCGGCATGGGGCGCGACCATCACAATTACGGTTTCAGCATGTGGATGGCCGGCGGCGGCATCAAAGGTGGGTGTATCGTCGGCGCGACCGACGACATCGGCCTGCGCGCGATCGAAAAGCCGCACCACTTCCGCGACATCCACACGACGATCCTCCACCAGCTCGGCCTCGACCAACATACTCTCACCTACCCGCACCTTGGCCGAAACGAGCGTCTGACCTTCGTCGAGGGCAAGGTGATCAAGGAGATCGTGTAGGGTGGCCGTCGCGCAGGCGCCGGACTTGAACCGGCGGCAAACGATCACGCCGCCGCGTGCGGCTCGGATTCGTCCTTTTCCAGCGGCGTGACCGGATCGATGAAGAACCAGCAGAGCGCGCCGAGGAAATAAATCGCCGACGAGATCGCAAAAACGAGCTCCCAGTTTTTCGTGGTGCCACTGGCGGTGACGACGGTCGTGGCGGTGAGAATAAGGCCGACGGCGAAAGGGCCGACCATGCCGCCGAAGTTGCCCATCATGTTCATGCTCCCGGAGACGGTGCCGGCGAACCGCCCACCGATATCCATGCACGCGGACCAACTGCCGGGCATAGTCATGTCGTTGCAAAAGCTCGCGCAGCCCATCGCCAGCATCGCGAGCAGAGGATCCTTCACGTAGAAGGAAATCATCAGCAGCGACGACGCGCCGACGAAGCCGAGGACTCCGAATGTGCGCCGGACCTTTACCACGTCGGCGCCGCCCGCGATCATCTTGCTCGAGATCATGCCGGCGAAGAGCGAGCCGAACCCGCCGAAGAAGAGCGGCACCCCCGCGAGCACGGCTTTGAGGATTGGCTGGATCATGTCAGCCCGGACGGTGCCATCCATCTGCCCGGCGAGCCAGCTCAGGAAGGCATTGGAGAGAATCGGCCGACCGCTGGTGTTGAGGTAATCCGGGAGCCACGTGACGAAGAAATACCAACCGTAGCTCAGGCAGAAATACTGGCCCCATAGCAGCCAGACACTCGGGCGTTTCACGAGCGTGAGCCAAGGCACATTGCCGTGGCCCTCCGCGTTGGCGGCGTTTTCCTTCAGCAGCTCGAGCTCGGCGGCGTTGACGCCCTTGTGGTCGCGGGGGTTATCCTTGAACCAGAGCCAGAACACGACGGCCCATACGACGCCGAGGCTCGCGAAAATCTGAAACGCGATGCGCCAGTTCACAAACGCCATCACGATGACCACGAGCAGCGGCGTGAACGCCCCGCCCCAGCGCGCGCCCATCCACATGAGTGATTGCGCACGGGTGCGCTCGTTCTTTGGGAGCCACGTGCTGAACGCCTTGGTGAGATTCGGAAAACACCCGGCCTCACCCGCGCCGAAGAGGAAGCGAGTGATCCACATCGAGGCGAAATTCCACGCCCAGCCCGTCGCCGCCGTGAAAAACGACCACCAGAGCACAACGCGCACGAGCACCTTGCGCGCGCCGATCTTGTCGCCGAGCCAGCCGGTGGGGATTTCGAAGAGCGCGTAGGAAAATCCGAACGCCGCGAAGATGTAGCCCATCTGCGCATCGGTGAAACTCATCTCCTTCGCGATGCCGTCCTTGGCCTGCGAGATCGCGACGCGGTCGATGTATTGGACCACCGCGAGCACGATGGCGAAGACGACGACCATGTAACGGGTGCGAGTGGGGCGCTGGCCGGCGCTGGACGAGGGGATATGCGGCGACATGAAAAGGGGTGAAGTGATCGAGACCGGTTTTTTGGGGCAACCGCTGTTCGGCGGCGGGCTACCTTTGTCGCCGTGGCCCGCGGCGATTGCACGACGAAAAATTTTCTCGGCGCGGCCCGAGGGCGCACGCCACCGCCGCCGTTACCCCGACCCGCTTACCGATCGGCGCGGGCGGCCTCGACGACGGCTGCCATGTCTTTCTCGCCGTGGCCGGCGGCGATGGCGGCGCGGAAGCGCTGCAATGCCGTCGCGGCGGTCGTGAGGGTCTGGCCCGATTTCGCGGCCTCACCGACCGCGTAGCTGAGATCCTTGGCCATGAGGTTTAGGAAAAAATTCGGCGTGAAATCCGCCGCGTTCATCCGCGCCGCGATGGTCTTGGTGACCGGGCTGGCGACTGCGCTCTCGCTGAGAAACGCCAACGCCTGGGCGCGGTCGAGGCCGGTGCGCTCCATCCACGCGAACGCCTCGGCCATCGCAGCCACGTGCACGCCGGCCATGAAATTATTGATGAGCTTCAAGAGCGCGCCGCTGCCAGTCGGCCCGAGGTGCGTGACGCTGCGGCCCATCGCGTTCAGGGCGGGGCGGATTTTCTCCAGCGCCGCCGCGTTGCCGCCGACGAGGAAATTCAACTCACCCGCCGCCGCCTGATTCTTCGAGCCCGTGACCGGGGCATCGACAAACTCCACCCCGCGCACCGCCGCGGCGGCGGCGAGTTCCTTTACCCAGCCCACCGTGAGCGTGCTGCAATCGACCACGACCGCTCCGCGCGGCGCGCCGACGAGCGCCCCATCGGCGCTGAGCCACATCGCGCGCGAGGCCGCGTCGTCTGCGACCATGCCGAACACGATGTCGGCCGCGGCCGCCGCCTCGCGTGCGGTCCCCGCGACCCGTGCCCCCGCCGCGGCGAGCGCGTCCGACTTCGCGCGATTGCGATTGTAGACGGTGACGGCAAAGCCCGCGCCGAGGAGCCGGCGCGCCATGCCGCCGCCCATGAGACCGAGACCGAGGAAAGCGATGCGGGGTTGAATCATGACGAGTTGAGGAAATCCGACGCTGGTCTTATTCGCCAGCCGCCGCGAGAATTTGCGCCAACAGGTGCGGCGCGATATGGAAGCCGCCTTCGGTGTCGAGTCGGCGTAGCTCAGCGGCGACCGAGAGCAGGAGCACGCTATGTTTCGCGCGCAGGAGCACGCCGAGCGTGCCGGTCACTTTCAGTCCGAGCCGTTCGGCCTGCCGCCGCGCCGGCGCCTCGTCGAGCAACCCGCGTTCCGGCTGAAGTTGTAGCGCTAGCTGGATGGCCTCGGCTTCGCCTGCGTCGAGGCCCGCGCGCAGTTGTTGGAGGCCCGGACTGTCCGCGATGGCCGCGACCGTCAGCCAGCCCTCCGCGACCGCTTGGGCGACGTCGCGCGCGCCGGGTCGATCGCGTCCCTCGCCCACGATTTCGCGATGCACGGCGGACGGGATCGTGAGCGGGGAGAACAGCGAGCGCTGCACGCCGAGGCGGCCAATCCTCGCGAGATGAATCAACGGCGAGGAGTTACTGACCGCTGCGGGCATAGCTTAGGTCCGCCGCGAGGTCTTGCTCGCCGTAGTGCCGCGCCACGCCGCGCTGGCCGAGCACTTCACTGAATTCCCCTTTGGTGAGACCGGTGAGTTCGCGCGCCTTGCCGAAGCCCAGCGCCCCGCGGGCGTAGAGCGCCACGGCGAGTTCCTTCCGCAGCTCCGCCTGAACCTCGGTCGGCGGGAAGCGCAGCGCCTGCGCCACGTCGTCGGGGATATCCAGCGTTAAGCTCACGCGCGCACCTTGGCCGCAACCTCTTCACCCCGCAAGCCCGCATCTCAGCACACGGGCCTGCTAATCTCAAAACAGCGGCGCGTTGTTCTTCGGGTCGTTGAGCAGAGCCTTGAAGCGCGGGTCGCCTTGCAGCGGGAAATACTCCGGCGAGTGCCGCATCTCGTGGACGTTGAGCCCGCTCGGGAGGCGCAACAGCCGGGCGTATTCGGCGAGCGCGCGGTCCTTGTC
>JANOAF010000340.1:0-15717 GCA_031411015.1 Opitutaceae bacterium
GCCCTCACCCCGCACGCCTGATCTCGTTCGCCTCGCGAGCGGGGTGAGGGCACCCCGCCTACAACCAACCGCTCAGGCGATCGACACCGGCTTCAGATTCCAAATCTCATTCGCATATTCCCGAATCGTGCGGTCGCTGGAGAATTTGCCCATCCGCGCCGTGTTGATGATCGCCATGCGCGCCCACTTCGCCTGATCGCGATAGGCGGCGTCGACGCGGGCCTGACATTCGGAGTAGCTGCGGAAATCCGCGAGCACCATGTAGGGATCGCCCCCGTGCGTGAGGCTGCCGTGCACCAAACCGAAGGCGCCGTGTTCGCCGGGCGTGAAGTAATCGCTGCCCAACCAGTCGATCACCGCGCGCAATTCCTCGTCCTGATGGTAGAGGTCCCACGGATTATAGCCGCGCGATCGCAGTGCCTCCACTTCCTCCACCGTCATGCCGAAGATGAAAATATTTTCGTCGCCGACCTCCTCCTTGATTTCGACGTTGGCCCCGTCGAGCGTGCCGATGGTGAGCGCACCGTTAAGCGAGAGCTTCATGTTGCCGGTGCCGGATGCTTCCTTGCCGGCGGTGGAAATCTGCTCCGACAAGTCGGCCGCCGGGATGATTTTCTCGGCGAGCGAGACGCGGTAGTTCGGCAAAAACGCGACCTTAAGTTTTCCGCCGAGGCGGGTGTCGGCGTTGATGCGAGAGCCGATGACGTTGATTGCGCGAATAATATTTTTCGCGAGGTCATAGCCGGGCGCGGCCTTGGCGGCGAAGACGAACACGCGCGGCACGATGTCGAGCGCCGGGTTTTGCAACAGCCGGCGATAGAGCGCGAGGATGTGGAGCAGGTTCAAGTGCTGCCGCTTGTATTCGTGGAGGCGCTTAATCTGCACGTCGAAGAGCGCGTCGGGGGAAACCTCGACGCCGCACTCGGCCTTGATCACCGCGGCAAGGTCGACCTTGTTCGCGCGTTTGATCGCCATGAACTCTTTTTGAAACGTGGCGTCGTCGGCGAATTTTTCCAACCCGCGCAGCTGATCGAGATCGCGCGGCCAGCCCTTGCCAATCTTGGCGGTGATCGCGGTGGCGAGGCGGGGATTGGATTTGAGCAGCCAGCGGCGCGGGGTAATTCCGTTGGTCTTGTTTTGGAATTTGCCTGGGTAGAGGGAGTCGAATTCGGGGAAGAGGTCCTTCTTCAGCAACGCGGTGTGCAGCGCGGCGACACCGTTGACCGCATGGCAACCGGCGACGGCGAGATTCGCCATGCGCACGCCCCGGCCGTGGTTTTCCTCGATGATGGAGCAGATGCGTTTCTTCTCGTCGTCGCCGGGCCAGTGCGCCTCGACGAGGTGCATGAGCTGCGCGTTGATGTCGTAGATGATTTGGAGGTGGCGCGGCAGCACACGCTCGAAGAGTCCCACGCTCCATTTCTCCAGCGCCTCGGGCAGGAGCGTGTGATTCGTGTAGGCGAAGGTCTTGGTGACGATGCCCCACGCCGTGTCCCAGCTGACATGATGCTCATCGAGCAGGATGCGCATCAACTCCACGATCGAGATCGCGGGATGGGTGTCGTTCAGCTGCACCGCGACCTTGTCGGAAAAATTCTCCCAAGTGTTGCCGGGCTGGCGGAAATGCCGGCGCAGGATGTCGCGCAGCGAGCAGGCGACGAAGAAATATTGCTGCACGAGCCGGAGCTCCTTGCCCGCCTCGCTCTTGTCGTTCGGGTAAAGGACCTTTGAGACCGTCTCACCGACGGCCTTCTCGCGCACGGCCTCGACGTAGCCGCCGCTGTTGAAAGCCGCGAGGTCGAAGTCCTCGGTCGCCTTCGAGGCCCAGAGGCGCAGGAGGTTCACCGTCTTCGTGCCGTAACCCGCAATCGGAATGTCGTGCGGCACGCCAAGGATCGTCTTGGTATCGACCCAACGCGGGCGGTAATTGCCCCGGTCGTCGAAGACGTTTTCGACGCGACCGTAAAGCGGGATTTCCTGCGCATACTCCGGGCGAATCACTTCCCACGGATCGCCGAACCGCATCCAGTTGTCGGGATGCTCGATCTGGTGGCCGTTGACGAAGGCCTGCTTGAAGAGACCGAACTCGTAGTAAATTCCGTAGCCGAGCGCCGGGTAATCGAGCGTCGCGAGCGAATCGAGGAAACACGCCGCCAGCCGGCCGAGGCCGCCGTTGCCGAGCCCCATGTCGACCTCCGACTCGCGGATGAGATCGAAGTCCTGCCCGAGCGACGCGAGCGCCGTCTTCGCATGTTCATGAAGCCCGGTCGCCATCAGATTATTGCCGAAGAGCCGGCCCATGAGATACTCGAGCGAGAAGTAGTAAATGCGGCGGACATTCTGCGCGTTGTGGACCGCCTGCGTCTCGATCATGCGCTCGTGAATCGTATCGCGAAGCGCCAGCACGGTCGCGACCCACCAATCACGCGGGGTCGCCGAAGCCGTGTGCCGCGCCAAGGTGGAGACCAAGTGCCGCTGGATCAGGGAGCGCATCACCTCGCTCGGTTTATCCTTCAACCCCTGGGGATGATGGATCGCGGGCATCGCGGACGGGGCCACGAAGGGCGCGGTGCTGGCTGGACCGGCAACGAGCGGCGGCTTGGTGTGACGGGAGGGACTGCGGCGGGATGAGGACGGCATGGAAAAGGACCAGTGAGCTACAGAACGATTCGTGCCAGTGCGAGTGCAGCTTGAGGATTATTTCTGAAACCGCCGGGCCAATTCACCGTGGTTTAGCTCGATAAAAGTGGGCCGGCCGGAGGGACTGGTCAGCGGCGTGCGGGTCGCGAAGAGCTGCGTTACCAGCGCGTGCAGCTCGGCCTCGCCCCGACTCTCCGGTAGCCGCACCGCCTTGGCCGCGGCCAGCCGAGCCAGCTCCTCGCGCGCCAGCTCGGTGTCTTGATCTGGAATCGTGCCCTCGCGAAACGCCCCGAGCAAATCGCGGAGAAACGGTTCCGCGTCGGCCGGCTCCATCCAGGCCGGCAGCGCCTCCACGCGAAAGAAATTTCGGCCAAACTCCGCGATCTCAAAACCGTGGGCTTGGAGAAACTTGAGCCGTTCCAGCAACAGCGCCGTCGCGATCGCATCGAGTTCGATGGGCACCGGCAACAGCAGGCGCTGGCTCGGCACGTCGCCCGCGCGGAACTGCTCGCGCAGCCGCTCAAACCAGACCCGTTCGTGCGCCGCCCGGCGGTCGAGCAACACAAGGCCCGAGGCGGTCTCGAACAGCGCATAATTGCCGTGCGCGAGCCCCACGAAGCGCCACGACGGCACCGCTGCCGGCGGCGGCGGTGATTGCGGATCGCGGATTGCGGATTGCGGAATGGGCGGAGGCAGTGCCGCGGGCGGCGAAGATTGCAGACGAGAGAATGCGGATTGCGCAATGGCCGAAGCCGACGCGGCGGGCGACGGCGCATGCAGCGCCGCGAGGTCGGCACGCCGGATCGATGGGGAAGTGACGACCGGCTGAGTTCCCGCAGCGATACTCGCGCTCGGCGAATCCGCATTCCGCAATCCCCGATCCGCAATTCCAGTAAGTTCCCGCAGGCGTTGCAGCACCGCGCGAATCACGAACCCGCGGACCTGCGGTTCACTCCGGAAGCGCACTTCGCGTTTCGCCGGATGCACGTTCACATCCACCGCTGCCGGATCACACTCGAAGAAAACGAACGCGAGCGGGTAGCGCCCCTTTGGCAGCGACTCGTGATAACTCTCAATCAGCGCGTAGTTGAGCGTGCGGCTGTCCACTGGGCGCGCATTCACGAACACGATCATTTCGTGGCGCGTCGCCCGCCCGGTGCCGGGCCGGCCGATGAGCCCGCTCAAGCGCAGCCCCGGCTCCGCCACCTCGATCGGCACGAGCGACTCCGCGATCTGGCGGCCGAAGATTTCCGCGATGCGCTCGCCCAGCGTGCTGCATTCGGGCGAACGGAACACCACGCGCCCATCCTCGATCAAGGTGAAGGCCGTGCGCGGACAGGCCAGCGCATAGAGCCGCACGCAGTGGACGATATGCGCCGCCTCGGTCTGATCGGTTTTGAGAAATTTGCGCCGCGCCGGCACGGAGTTGAAAAGATGCGTGACTTCAATGCGGGTGCCGATCGGTCGGCCACAGTCCCGCACATGCACAAACTTGCCACCATTCACGAGGATCTCAGTCCCGACGTCGCTCCCCTGCTCCCGCGTCTGCAATTCAAACCGCGAGACACTCGCAATCGAAGGCAGTGCCTCACCGCGAAAACCATAGCTCGCCAGCCGGTCGAGGTCGGAGGCCTCGGCGATTTTGCTCGTGGCGTGACGCTCCAGCGCGAGGAGTGCGTCGTCCCGCGACATGCCATGGCCATTGTCCTCAATCCGCATCAGCGAGCGCCCGCCATGCCGAAACTCCACTTCAATCCGGGTCGCCCCGGCATCCAGCGCGTTTTCGACGAGTTCCTTCACTACCGCCGCCGGCCGCTCAATCACCTCGCCCGCGGCGATCTGGTTGGCAACCCGGTCGGAGAGAATGCGGACTTTGGCCATGCGCAGTGCCAGTAGGTCGGCGTTTCGCGCAACGCGTCAACCCCGCGCCGCATCAGACCAGTGGGGCGGGTCGGTGACCCGCCCTCGAATACTCAGGGCGCAAAAGGGCGAATCCGAGACCCGCCCTATTTTTCCCCGTCCTTCTTCGGCGTGATCGGCTCCACAAGGTTCACGAGATAAGTCATCGCGCGAAACGGCCGCAGAATCGCGTTACCGATCATGATGGGGTCAACGGGTTCGCCCTTTTCCTCCTGCAGCCGAGCCATCAATGACGACAACAGCAACGCCCCGACGATCACGCAGACAAAAAACCATTCGAATACGACGATGTTAATCGCACTCGTTTCGCTATCGCCCCGCCGCAACAGCAGTCCCCAGAGCACCGGAGACACGCCGCCGATGCACGCCGTGACCGCTCCATGCACCGACACCGCAAGCGTGCGATCCTCGGCCGAGACAACCTTGGGCAGGTAGTTCAAATTCGCGATGGCCCAACTCACCGCCGCCAGGCCGAGCAAAAAATAGGCGACGAAAATTCCCGTGATACCGCCGAAGCCGGTATTGAGATAGGCCCACCAGTAAGCACCCACCACTCCGTAGAGCCCGAGTCCGAGCAGAAAAAACGGCCGCGCTCCGGTGACATCGATTCGCCGGCGAATCACCCATGCCGCCACCATCACGCCAAGATAACGCGCCACCTCGAAGAGCATGATTTGGCCGGTCGAAAGATGCGGGCCGACCTTCAGGTAGTAGGCGCAAAAGGGCGGAATCGGAGTCACCACCACCGCGCAAATGACCGCGAGCCAGACGTAGCTGCGAAAAGCCGACGGCGCGAAGAGGTGACGGGGCGTGTCGCTGAACACCGTGCGCAGGCTGATCGATTTGGGTCGATCCGCATCGGGCAGTTTCTTCAGCGAAAAATAGCTCACCGTCGAGCCGACGAGCGCGATGATGTATTGCAGCAGCAGGGCCGAATAAATCGGCAGCAGGGCAAACAGCGCCGCGCTCGCCAAGAGCGTTCCCACCCCTGCAACCGCCGACACAAACTGATCGCTCGCAAAATACCGGCCGCGCGCACGCTCGGGCAGAATCGCATAAAACCAGGACGTGCTCGCCGCCGCGCCGATGGATCGGAACACGCAGAAAAGGAAGACGCTCCAAATCAGCGCCTGCACCATCCACGGCTTTTCCCCGTAGTAGGGCGCGAGAGCCGCCAACACGACCGGCACACCGAGGAAAAAACTTCGCGTGCGCCAGCCGCCGAGCATCACCGCCTTGAATCCGTAGCGCGGCAACAGCGCGGTTGAGATGATCTGCACCGGCGTGAGCACGAACACGAACGAGTAGGCCAGCCCAACTTGGAACGGCGACGCCCCCAACTGCTCCGCAAAAAGCACCATCGGCGTGCCAATGCCAATCTGCCAAGCCAGCGCGTTGAAGAACGCAAAAATCAACCCCGGGCGGAAAGGCGCCAACTCGGGGTCGGATTTTTTGGTGGGAAAGAGGGTGATCATCGCGGAAGCGCGGAAGGGCGGAAACGCGGAGAGCCGGAATCAGGTGGTGAGGACCACGCGGCGAACCTCAACTTTGGGCCGGGCGAAATTAAGCCGAGGGCAAGCGAGCAACCAGTGGCTTTGAGATACGAGCGTGCGGTCGCGAGATGAATGTTTTCGATATCCCTGCACGCCTTTAGTTCGAGCACGACGCGCGAATCGATCAGGAAATCCAGCCGGTGCTCACCCACCGACGTCGAATCGTAATACACCCCAGCCAATTTTTGGCGCTCCACCGGCAACCCCTCTTTGGCCAGCTCAGGTGCCGGTGCCTCCTCATAAACCTCCTCAAGAAAGCCCGGTCCCAAGGCACGATGAACTTGAATGCAGCATCCAATAATCCGCTCGGACAGCTCCGCCTCAATCAGCTCCATGAATCGATTCCGTGTTTCCGCCCTTCCGTGCTTCCGCGATTACTTCAGTAACTTTTTCCAACGCGCGAACTGCTTCGCGACCTGCTTTGGGCCCGGCATGCCGGTGCCTTCGCGTTTCGCGAGCGCGCGTTTCAGATCGAAAATTTCCATCCAATCGGCCGCGAAAGCCGGATGGACCTGCCGCACGTCGGCCGTCGAAAGTTTATTGAGCTGGACGTTTTTTTGCTCCGCCAGCCGCACGACCGCGCCGATGGCGTGGTGCGCATCGCGGAACGCCACGCCTTTCAGCACGAGGTAGTCGGCGAGATCGGTCGCCAGCAGGGCAGGATCGCGCACGGCGGCGGCGCAGCGCTCGCGAATCACCTCGATGCCGCCAAGCGTGCCGGCGAGCACATCCGCACAAATCGCAGTTTGATCGAAACTGTCGAAGACCGGCGGTTTGTCTTCCTGCAAATCGCGATTGTAGGTCAGCGGCAGGCCCTTCGTCAGCGTGAGCAGCGTGTGGAGATTGCCCTGCAAACGCGCCGACTTGCCCCGGAGCAGTTCGCACGAGTCGGGATTTTTTTTCTGCGGCATGAGCGATGACCCGGTGCAAAACGCATCGGGCAACTCGACAAACTTGAACTCCGCGCTGCTCCACAAAATCAAATCCTCCGCAATGCGCGACACGTGCACGCCGAACAGCGCACAGGCACTCGCGAATTCGATAAACAGATCGCGGTCGGCCACGGTGTCCATGGAGTTTTGGGTGACCTGCGGCCGGCCTTTCGCATCGACGAAACCGAGCGCCTGCGCCGTGAACTCCCGATCGATGGGCAGCGTGGTGCCGGCGATGGCGCCGGAGCCGAGCGGACACCAATTGGCATGCGCCGCGACAGCGGCGAAGCGCTGCCGGTCGCGCTCGAGCATCTCCAACCAGGCGAACAGGTGATGCGAAAGCACCACCGGCTGTGCGCGCTGCAAGTGGGTGTAGCCCGGAATCAAGACGTCACGATTGGCCTCCGCCACGGCGAGCAACGCACGCTCGGCGCCGAGGATTTTCTCCGCCAACACCGCGCAGGCGTGCTTAAAGAAGAGCCGCATGTCCGTCGCGATTTGATCATTGCGGCTGCGGGCGGTGTGAAGTTTGGCGGCAGCGGGCACACGCTTGGTGAGCGCCTGCTCGATGTTCATATGGACGTCTTCGAGCTTCGTGTCCCAAACGAACTTACCGGCTTGGATCTGGGCGAGGACGGCGTCGAGCCCGGCGTGAATGGCGTCGCGTTCGGCCTTGGTGATGAGGCCGACGTGCGCGAGCATCGCCGAATGCGCTTTGCTGCCCGCGACATCGAACGGCGCCAGCCGGCGGTCGAACGAGACGGACTCGCTAAATTGCAGCATCAACTCGGCGGGACCGGCGGTGAACCGCCCGCCCCACGTGGCATGGGAAGGCTTGGCCATAAGCCGGAGAGCTGACGCGGCGCTCTCACCTCGCGCAACGCGAATCGTGCGCGGGCCGCGCACACCGCCTCCATCCTTGCCGCGATGAAGTGTGCCTACAGTGTCAGACGATGTTCCCCCGCCCCGCTCACCTCATCGCACGCGCCGTATGCTTGGTGGCGACGTTCATGAGCGGAGTGACCAGTGGAGCCGAACCCACCCCTAGTCGCTACGACCGGGTCGAAGTCGCGCCAACGAAGACCTCGATCTACATCGGCCGGGTGACGATGACGATGCCGGCCTTCGTCCGCGCGGGAGGCACCTACGAAACCACTTACACGGCGAAAGTTTTCCCTTACTTTTTCTACAACGAGAGCGGCCGGCTGACGATCGACATCAGCGACGAAATGCTGCGCGCCCTCGATCGCGGCGAGGCGATCGAATTCAAGGGCCGCGGGGTCAGCACGACGCACGACGATCGCCGGGTCGAAGGCAAAGTCACGCCCACGGGCACCGCCGAGGGGAAAATAAAAGTCCGCGTCTTCGTGAGCAAACGCATCGAACTTATTTTCAACACCACCTACCGGCTGACGGGTGAGCCCACGACGGCAGGTTCTCCCGCGACGCAATCGGCCGCCGCGAAATAACGCCCGCGGGCGAGCCGCGGCGATTATCTACCCAGCAATTCCTCGGCGTGCGCCAGCGCACTCTTCGCGGTCCGATCGCCGAGCATGCGGGCGAGTTCGCTCACCCGCGACTTCCGGCTCGCCTGAATCGGCTCGATCGTCACCACCGCACGATCCTTCGACTGGTCCTTGGTCACGACGAGGTGACACGTCGCCTGTGCCGCGACTTGCGGCAGGTGGGTGACGCAGAGCACTTGGTGATTTTTCGCAATGCCCGCCATCTGCGCGCCCACGACGCGGCCGATTTCACCGCCGACATTGGCATCGACCTCATCGAACACCAACAACGGCACACCATCGAGATCGGCCAGCACGGTCTTCAGCGCGAGCATCACCCGCGCGAGTTCACCGCTCGAAGCGATGCGACTGAGCGGCAGCGGGGCTTCGCCCACGTTTGGGGAGAACAAAAACTCGGCGGCGCAATCCCCGCTCGCGGTCAGCTCAGGCAGAGCGATCACCTTCACCTGAAAATCAGCTTTCTTGAAGCCCAACTGCTCGATGCTTTTCACGGCGACCTTGGAAAGCTCCTTGGCGGCCTTCTCGCGCACGAAGCGCAGCGCCTGTGCTTCCTGCTTCGCCTTGCGGGCGGCAGCCGCGATTTGTTTTTCCAGCCGGAGCAACGTGCCTTCCATGTCGCCCTGCACCCCAATTCGGCGGCGCATTTCCTCCCGCGCGGCGGCGACCGCGGCAACCTCACCGCCATGGCGGCGCTTCACCTCGAGCCAGGTGTTCATCCGGATGCTGAGTTCCTCTGCTTGCTCCGGATCAAAGTGCAGGTTCTGGCTCAGGCTGGAAAACTCGCCGCCCAGATCGTTGAGCTCAATCGCCGCCGAGGAAAGCCGGTCGGCCAGGGGTTTGCTGGCGGGATCGATGGTTTCCAATTGCCGCGCCTGACGAAGCAACTCGCCGACTCGGCCCTGCAAACCTTCCTCACCGGTGAGCCCCGTCGCGAGGGACGACGAAAGCTCGATCAATTCCTGGGCTCGGCTCATCCGCAGGAAATCCCGCTCCAGGGCCTCAACCGCGTCATCCGTGAGCGTCAACGCGTCGAGCTTCTCCAACCGGCCGCGCAAAAATTCGATCTGGTCCGGCGCGAGCTTCGTCTCGGTGGCAATCCGGGTGTGCTCGCTCGCCAGTTCCCGCCACGCTTGGTAAGCGGTTTGGTAGGCCGTGACGGCCGCTCCCGCCCGCCCAAAAAGATCCAGCAGATCGAGCTGACAGTTTTCCTTCAAGAGGCGGCGGGGTTCGCTCGGTCCGTGAAAGTCGATCCAGTCCTCCCCGATTCGCTGTAGCGCCGAGAGCGTCGCGAGGCTGCCGTTCACGGAAATCTTCGGCGCCTTTTCGCGCGCCACGCTGCGTTTGAGAATCAGCACGCCTTCTTCGCAGGCTGGCAAGTTGAGTGCCGCCAACACCTCATTGATCGCCGTGGCATCGGGAAAATATAAACTCGCCTCCACCTCGGCGGCGGCTTCGCCCTGCCGAATCACCGTTTTCTCCGCGCGTTCGCCGGCCAAGAGACTCAACGCGCCCAGCAGAATACTCTTCCCCGCGCCCGTCTCACCGGTGACGGCGGTAAATCCCGCCTCGAATTCGAGAGACACTTCCTCAAGCAAGGCCAGGTTGCGAATGCGGAGCGATTGCAGCATGGGCACTACAGGCACAAAAATATCCGCGGCAATCAAGCGGAGGATTGAGAATCGAGCCGATCAACCGCGCCTCCTCTCCGGCGCGGCAGAGCTCACGCCAATGATTCGCGCAGCGGCACGCTGCACTCGCCTCAATCGTTAGCGTTTTTCTTGGCCTTGTTTTTGCCCTTGGCCTTGCCAGCGCCGCCCTCGGATGGGCTGTCGCCGGGCGCGGGTTTCACGTGGGCGCGCTGGGCCCAGGCTTCCCACTTCGCGGCGAGCTCGGCGGCGCGGGCAGGTTGGCTTTTCGCGAGGTCGTGAAGTTCGGTGCGATCGGCTTTGAGGTCATAGAGCTCCCACGCGCCGTCGCGATGAAAGCGCACGAGTTTCCAATCCCCGACGCGCACGGCGGCGTTGCCCTCGTGTTCCCAGAAAATCGCCTCGCGGCTGATCGGCTGATTCGCGAACGCGGGCACAAGGCTGCGGCCCTCCAGCGGAAGGACAGCGTGGCCGTTGAACTGCGCGGGGTATTTCGCCGCGCCGACTTCAGCGACCGTCGCCATGATGTCGATGAGATGGCCGGGCTGCGTGCGCCACTCACCCCGGGCGGCGATCCCGGAGGGCCAGTGCGCGATGAGGGGCGTGGCGATGCCACCTTCGTGATTGAAATGTTTGTAGCGGCGGAACGGGGTGTTTTCGAGGTTGGCCCAGGATTCGCCCGCATACCAAGTCGAGGTGGCGGCTGAGGGATCGCCGTTGTTGCGGCCATCGGGTCCGCTCTCGGCGTTGCCGCCGTTGTCGCTCATGAAAAGGATGAGCGTGTTGTCGAGGGCGCCGCGCTCGCGGAGTCCGTCGACGAGCCGGCCGACGGCGAGATCCATGTGATAGACGCACGCGGCGTAGACGGCCATGAGGTGGTCGAACCGATCTTGTTCGGTGGGAGTGAGGGCGTCCCACGCTTTCACAGTGTCGGCCCGCGGTGCCATGGACCAGGCGGCGTCAATCAGGCCCATGGCCTTTTGGCGCGCGTTACGTTCGACGCGAAGTTTGTCCCAGCCAGCCTTGTAGCGGCCGCGGAACTTGGCGATGTCTGCGGCCGGCGCTTGCAGCGGGAAATGCGGGGCGTTGTGGGCGAGATAGAGGAAGAACGGTTTTTTCTCGGCGCGGGCTTCGTCGATGAACTTCAGGCCGAAGTCCGTCCAGAGGTCGGTCGTATACCAGTTTTTCCCGAGACGCGGATCGTCTTCGGTGAGCGCTTCACCGTTGAGGAAAAGTTTCGAGCGCTCGTGTCCCGGCTGGTAGAATCCACCGGCCGCCGCATTGAGCGAGCGATCGAAGCCGCGCTTCCACGGGACGACTCCGGCGGCCTGGCCGACGTGCCACTTGCCCGTCATCGCAGTGAAATAGCCGGCAGGTTTTAGGACCTCGGCCATCGTCACACAGGAGTCGTTGAGGCGACCGCGGTAGCCGGGAAACGCGGGGCCGTCGTCGTTGACCATCGCGCCGACGCCGGCCTGGTGCGAGTAAAGGCCGGTGAGGAGCGCGGCACGAGTGGGACAGCAGCGACCCGTGTTGTAAAACTGCGTGAAGCGCAGGCCACCGGCCGCGAGCTTGTCCAGGTTCGGCGTGGGGATTTCGCTGCCATAGCAACCGATGTCGGAAAAGCCCATGTCGTCGACGAGGATGACGATGATATTGGGTCGGGCGGGCGGCGCGGATGCGGCGGCGCGGAGAGAACAGCCGAGAGTAAGCGCAACAAGAACGGACGGAACAAGGCGGCGGAGGTGCATGGGGAAGCGCTGAGCGAACACGAATGTTACCTCAGGTCCATCCTCGGTTGACCCAAAGAGCGAGCGCTGCGCGAAGCGCCGAGCGGTGCGGCGAGAATGCTCTCCGTGCCTCCAGTTCCTTTGACCTGATCATCAGAGTGGTTGGGCATGCGGGAAAAGCTGCACGGTCCAATTTTGCCAGTCGGCGCCGCGATCGCGGCGCTTGGCGGGTTTCTTTTCGCGAAGATTTTCCGACCGATGTCGTGCTTGAGGTCGTTAAGATAACGCCCCCTCAACGAAGCCATTGACGTCCGGCGATGTTCAAGCCCGCGGAATCGACTACGGAAAAAAGAACAACTTAACGTAGAGATACGCGATCCCCTCCCCTAAAACAGCCCGCACGCCCTCGCTGTAGCGCCACCATTTCGCGGCGTCATAATCAGCGTTAGGCACCGCAATTATTCCGACTTTCACCGTTGGACCGAGCGCCATTTGGAAAAGCAACTGGGTGCGCCGGGCATGCACATCAACCGTCACGACATTCACCGCCGTCAACGGCACCTTATTTTCCTCGAACCAGCGGCGCAAGGCCACGGCCGAACCGTAGGTCCGATCACGAGCGGAGATCCGTGACGGCACCATCTGGACTTTCTCCGGCGGCAACCCGGCCTGCCGCAAGCGTCCCGCCCCGACGCTGGCTGCCGTGCTGTAGTCGTTGACGTAGCCACCCATTCCTTCGACCGGGCCGCCCGTGGACAAAACGCTCTCGTATCCGCCAAAACGAAATTCATCTGCCGCAAACCGAATCGCGTGCGTATTGACCCAACCCTCGACCACCAAAAATCGCGATTCGACTCGATTCGTGACGGCGAAAAACGGATAGACGCAAAGGAGGAGCCCAGCCGCCACCAGCGCCACGGCCGTTAGAATAACAACATAACCACGCCACGACAGCCCCCACCGTTCCCGGCGGCTGACCATCCCAAATAACTTCTGACTATTTGCGCTCGGCGGCATTCCCATCCTCCAACGCCACCGCAACCGAACACCGGAGGCAACCTTCAGCTGACAATCCGGAATATTTCTACGCTCCCCCTAGTCGCCATCGCCACTCCGGCTGAAGAGTGAATGCAGAAAACTGGGCAAAATAATTCTCCCCAAGTGTCGCCATTGACGCAGCCAGATTCAACGGGGAGCGCCTGCTCCATGAGAGCGGTCGAACTAACCGTCTGACCCCAAAAAGCATCGTATTGATATTTCCCGACCTTCGAGGCAGGCCGCCACTCGCCCGGCAAAATCACCCTACCTTACTTACCAATAGGGCGGTCAGGCCTTCGCGGGCCGACATAGGCCGCTTCACGATCATGCCGTCGCTTCACTCAAAACCGGCGTTGATTCGCGGCCGGCCAGCACCTGCGCAGGGCGTAGTTTGAAACTCCTGTAAAGAAGGGTGCTTGTTCGTGTCGTTCTGGTCGAAGCGGACCCGAAACCGCAGGTTTTGTCCATGAACACCGCCATTATCCTTTTGAGCTCCCTCATCGCCATTACGCTTATTGTCGGTGTGGTGAAGGTAGTCGTCGGTCTCGTCCGCGCTCCCGAAGGCTACGAGAATCAAAGCGGCTTTCACTACACCTCCTGATGCGTTCGCGGGTAGGCCATCGACGCAGCTTTCGCAGCTGAAACAACGTCTGGATATTAGGAAACGGGCGGAGCAAATTACAAGGTGGCAACCACTCTGGCTCCCCCGGGACGAGTGCCAGTGAAACGCGAGTTGCACGCGCACCTCGCTTCGAACGAAAACGACGGCAGCGTCTGATGCTAATCAGGCCCAATGAATCGGGAGACGCGAATGACGGTGCCGTTTTTCGGTTCGGGCTGCGGGCATTGCCCGAAGAAAAGACTGACGCAGGAGTGCCGTGACGATCGGCTCCCCTAGATTCTTGGCGATGTCACGCAAACCGGGATTCATGTGGAGTCTTGGTTTATTTGAACTACGCAATCCACCCTACTTTGAAGTTGTTTTCGGTCCTCGGCAGCGATGCACTTTAAGTCGATCAGTTCGACGGGCATCTTTTCGCACCGACCGCGTTGGCAACCTCTGCCCCCACGGCGAAGTGATAAGGCTGCCGGCCGATAAGAGGAGAGGTGGCAGAGTGGTCTATCGCGGCGGTCTTGAAAACGCCCGTTTCTCATAGGAGAGTTGACTCAAACACCCAAATAACACCAAGATTTTTGGTGTCATGGCCAGACCTCCCAAACCGATCGCGGGCGCCGTTGCCGACGTGGGTGAAATTGAGCAACACCCTAGTATCATGTAACACAATGTATTTCGTATTGAACCCTGCTATGCCCACGCGCTTACTGGGGCATGGCCAACCGATACAAAGTCACGTTGACGCAACAGGAACGCGAGCAACTTACCGAGTTGACTCGCAGCGGTAAGTCCACGGCGGCGAAGTTCGTGCACGCGCGGGCGCTGCTCCTGTGCGATGCCGGAAAGTTGGGCGATCCTTGGAAGGTAGCCGATGTCGCACTGGCCTTGGGCGTGAGTTCGCGGACGATTGAGCACCTCAAGCAGCGTTTTGTGGAGGACGGCGTGGAGGCGGCGTTGGCCCGCAAGCCTCAGAGCAAGCCACGCGCCGTGAACTTCGACGGAGAGTTTGACGCCCGGCTCACCGCCCTCGCTTGCTCGAAAGCCCCGGCGGGGCGGCAACGCTGGACGGTGCGACTCTTGGCGGAAAAACTCGTGGAGCTGAAGATCGCCGACCACGTCTCGACTATGACCGTGCAGCGGTCGCTAAAAAAAATGAACTGCAGCCTCACCTGAGCAAGTATTGGAAGATCCCGCCCGACGGCGACGCGGCGTTCGTCGCCGCGATGGAAGACGTGCTGGCGGTTTACCAACTGCCGCACGATCCGCTTTTCCCCGTGGTGTGCATGGATGAATCGAACAAGCAACTGGTCGGCGAGGTCCATGCGCCCATTGCCGCCGCGCCAGGCCACGGCCGCATCCTCGACCACGAATATGTGCGCCACGGCGTGGCCACCTTGTTCGTGGAAGTCGAACCGCTGGCCGGACGCCGCCACGTCGAGGTCACCGAACGACGCACCCGTCAGGATTGGGCCCGGTTCATCAAAACCATGCTCGATGAGCGCTATCCCAAGGCGGTCAAGGTGCGGCTGGTGCTGGACAACCTCAACACCCACGAGATCGCCTCGCTCTATGCAACCTTCGCGCCAGCCGAAGCCCGGCGTCTCGCCGAGCGCCTCGAAATCCACTACACGCCCAAGCACGGCAGCTGGCTCAACATCGCGGAAATCGAACTGAGCGCGCTCAACGGCCAGTGCCTGCGCCGTCGCATTCCTTCCTCCCAAGAAATGCGGACGGAAATCGCGGCTTGGCAATCCGACCGTAACCATCGCGGCGCTCCGGTGAACTGGCGCTTCACCGCCAAAGACGCACGGATCAAACTCACCCGCCTCTATCCGAAATTATAGGCGTTACGGGATACTAGTGGGTATCGCATCCGTTTTCGTCTCAATGGGTCCAATACCGAGCGCTACCGCAGCACGAAAGCACAGGCGCAGGAAGTGCGAAATGAGCTCATCCAGAAAGCCCACGGGACCAAGGCCGGGTTACAGGTGGCCCCCACCAATCTCCCCACCTTCCGCCTGCGGCAAGCGGAGGCGGCGTTTGCCCTCCTTGACAACGCCCAGCTCACCAGCCCGCACGATGAAGGCAGCGCCAAGGTTCTGTTGATCGCGGTGCA
>JANOAF010000341.1:0-2014 GCA_031411015.1 Opitutaceae bacterium
GTGCGGAGCGGAGATAAAGACGATGTCAGCCTCAGGCAGCACGCTATCAAGCCGGTCGGGCCATACGGTGCGATCGAGATAGGGTGAGTAAGGGATGTCCTTCGGATCGACGCCGATGACGGTCATGCCAAACGCTTTCGCGCGCACGGCGATTTGGGTGCCGATGCCGCCGACGCCGACGATGACGGCGGTCTTGCCCTGCAGTTCCAGCGGCGGGCCGTAGTCGGCAAGCGTGCGCCAAGTCTCGGATTCACGATCCTTCACCGCGATGTCGATGCGGCGCGTGAGCCCGAGCAGCAGGGCGAAGGCGTGGTCCGCGATCTCCACGCCCTGCACGATCTTCATGTTGGTCATCGTGACCGCGCTGTTTTTGATTTCGGGGATGGAGAGGTAGTTCTCCACGCCGGCGGAGGTGATCTGCATCCACTTCAGTTTTTTCGCGGCGAGGAACTGCTCGCGGGTGAGACCGCCGATCACGGCCTCGGCATCGGCGAGTTCCTTCATCATGTCGGCCGCGGCGGGAAACACGATGTTGAGTGACGGCGCCGCGCGGCGCAGTTCGCCGATCTCGTTTTCGCTGAGCCGTTGGCGGCCCATGAAAACGACTTTTTGCGAGGGCAGCGTGGCTTGGGCGAAGGCGAGTGCGGGGAGCAACGCGCAGGCGAGGACGATGAGGTGGAACGTGGGGGATTTCATGGGGTAAGAATTCTAATCGGGGATGGCGTCTCGCTGCCGTGGTTCGCTCCGCCACGAAGGCAGAATACGACGCGCTATAGTTTCACCGTAATCCGCGTCAGCAGCTCCGGGTAGTCGTGCAACGCGGGGAACTGCGGGAACTGCTTCACGATGTTCTCCGGCGCATGGAACAGGAAACCGTGGTCGGCCTGCGCGAGCATCGAGGTGTCGTTGAACGAGTCGCCGGCGGCGATGACCTTGTAGTTGAGCGACTGGAGCGCGGCGACGGCGTGGCGCTTCTGGTCGGCCATGCGCAACGTGTAGCCGGCGATGCGATCGTTTTCCACGACCAGGCGGTGGCAGAACAGCGCAGGCCGGCCAAACTGGCGCATGAACGGGTCGGCGAACTGTTCGAACGTGTCGGAAAGGATGATGACCTGCGTGCGCTGGCGCAGCGCGTTGACGAACTCGAGGGCGCCGGGCAGCAGCGGCAGCGAGGCGATGACCTCCTGGATTTTCGACAGCGTGATGCCATGCTGATCCATGATGCCGATGCGGTAGCGCATGAGCTTGTCGTAGTCCGGCTCGTCGCGCGTGGTGCGGCGCAATTCGGTGATCCCCGTGCGCTCGGCGACGGCGATCCAGATTTCAGGCGTGAGGACGCCCTCCATGTCGAGGGTGACGATGCTTTGCTTCACAAGTGCGCCGAGTGAATCAGGCTGATTTGTGCCGTGGCAAGAGTGCGATATCGCACCGAACCTAACGAGCTCCCGTGGGTCTGTTGTTCTCAAGGAATGCTCTCATCCCTCTGAACACCATGCGCGCAGAAAATGATTCCATGGGCCAAGTCCTAGTGCCGGTCGATGCGCTGTGGGGTGCCTCGACGCAGCGGGCGGTGCGCAATTTTCCCATCAGTGGCCGGCCGATGCCCGCGGCGTTTATTCGCGGACTGGGCTTGGTGAAGCTCGCGGCGGCGGCGGCCAATGAATCGCTGGGGCTACTTCCCTCGGAGAAGAGCTGGCTCATCCAGCAGGCCGCCCGGGAAATCGCCGACGGCCGGCATGACGCTCAATTTCCCGTCGATATTTTCCAAAGCGGTTCGGGCACCTCGACCAACACCAATGCCAACGAAGTGATCGCACGCCGCGCCACCCAGCTGGCCGGAGACCAGGTCGGCCAGAAGCTGGCGGTCCATCCGAACGACGACGTGAACCTCGGGCAGTCGTCGAACGATGTGATTCCGACTGCGCTGCATCTGAGCGTCGCGCTTGCGTTGCATTGTGAATTGGCGCCGGCGCTCGCCGCGCTGGGCAAGGTCCTGGAGCAAAAGTCCGCGGAT
>JANOAF010000342.1:0-3729 GCA_031411015.1 Opitutaceae bacterium
GCGCACGAGCCCGCGCGGAAAATTGGCGAACGCCTTGTCGAACGGCGCGAGGTAGCGGCGCAGCGCGTCGGTCGAAAACGGATCGACGACGAGGCCCTCGCCGCCGGGCGCGGCGCGCTTCACCATCATCTTGCTCGGCTCGCCGACGATCTTGCCGTCGCGAAGGACGGCGCGCTGGAGCGCGTTGGTCTCATTGATCCACGGGCCGCCGAAAGGCCAGCCGGTGCCAGTGGCCATATCGCCGCCGAGCCCGAGGCGCTGCGCCTCGCGGCCGACGTGCTCGAGCATCTCCATCCATTTCGGCGAGAGGAAATCGATGTAGCGATCCTCGTAGCCCTTGGCGCCGTAGATGGGCGTGATTTCGACGCCGCCGAGGCCGGCGGCCGCGAGCTTTTCGAGCTGCCACGTGAGACTGGCCTTATCGACGGCGCTGCCGGGCCACCACCAGCGGGTCCAAGGTTTGTTTTCGCGGGTGATGGCGGGCCACGCGGGGGAGGGCGACGGTTCTGCCGCACGCCCAAGCGAGACGAGGAATGAGGCGACTAAGCCGGCTAGGACGAAGGGGACAGCGGAGCGGCGAGGGGAACGCATGGGAAAAATCAAAGGTGTCCGCACGGCACGGGGCGACAACGGACCTAAGCGTCGGACAGTCCCGCGCAGCGCCTGGTTGCGGGGTCGGGAGAGTCCGCCCTGCTCCATTCTCACCCACCCAGATAGGTGGCCTTGAGCTGCGGGTCGGCGCGGAGTTTTTTGCTTTCGCCGGCCATCACGATGCGGCCGGTCTCGAGCACGTAGGCGTGCGAGCTGACCTCGAGCGCGAGGTTGGCGTTCTGCTCGACGAGGAGAATCGTGATCCCGCGCTCGCGGTTAATCTCCACGATTTTTTCAAAGATGGTGCTGATGAGTCGTGGCGCGATGCCGAGCGACGGCTCGTCGAGCATGAGAAACTTTGGGTTGCCCATGAGCGCACGGCCGATGGCGAGCATCTGCTGCTCGCCGCCCGAAAGCGTGCCGGCGGTCTGTTTGAGCCGCTCCTTCAACCGCGGGAAGATCGAGAAAACGTAGTCGCGGTTCTGGGCGTTGCGCGCGGCGTCGTTTTGGAGGTAGGCACCCATCGCGAGGTTTTCCTCGACGGTAAGATTGGAGAAAATCATCCGCCCTTCGGGCACGTGGCAAAGCCCGCGGGCGACAATCTTGTGCGGCGCCAGCCCGGAGATTTCCTCGCCGAGAAATGAAATTTTGCCCGCCTTCGCGCGCAGCAGGCCGGAGATGGTGCGGAGCGTGGTCGTCTTGCCCGCGCCGTTGCCGCCGATGAGCGTGACGATCGAGCCTTGAGCGATGGAAAATGAGATTCCGCCGAGAGCGCTGATCGCGCCGTAAGAAACTTGGAGATCGGTGACGGAAAGCATTCGGGCGGCTTTTATTTAACCACTAATGCGCACCAATGAATCGGAATAAGGCGGAATTCAGCAGCGGCGCAGTTTGAATTCCACAACCTTTCCATCGATGAGTGAAAATTAGTGGTTTTAATGTCAGTGGTGTGAGAGCGACGTTTTGGTGTCCTCGCCGAGGTAGGCCTCGATCACCTTGGCGTTGGACTGGATCTCGGCCGGCGTGCCCTCCGCGATCTTTACGCCGTAGTCGAGGACGGCGATGCGCTGGCAGCAGCCCATGACGACTTTCATCGAATGCTCCACGAGGAGAATCGAGAGATTGAACTGCTTTTGGATCTGCTGGATGAGCCGGACCAATTCCATTTTTTCGCTCGGGTTCATGCCGGCGGCGGGTTCGTCGAGCAGCAGCAGCTTCGGCTTGGTGGCGAGGCACCGCACGATTTCCAGCCGGCGCTGTTCGCCATACGGGAGGCTCTTCGCCGGGGCATCGCGGAAGCGGCCGAGATTGAATATCTCCAACAACTCCTCGGCCCGTCGGGTGATTGAGGCCTCATCGCGTTGGAAACCGCCCATGCGCAACAGTGATTGCACGGGATGGGTGTCGCGGTGGAGATTGCAGGCGACGCGGACATTGTCGAAAACCGAGAGCGAACCGAAGAGCCGAATATTTTGAAATGTCCGCGCGATGCCGCGCTCGACGATCTGGTTCACGCGGAGGCCGGCGACGCTGCGGTCACCAAATGAAACGGCACCGGATGTCGGCTGATAAACTCCGGTGATGAGGTTAAACACCGTGGTTTTGCCCGCGCCATTCGGACCGATGAGCCCGCAAAGTTCCCCTTCGTTGACCTTGAAATCGACGGCGTTGACGGCGGTGAGCCCGCCGAAGCGAATCGTGACTTGATCGAGTTGGAGGAGAGGAGCGGGCATCAGGGCTGGGGCGAGGGCGGATCGATCTCAAGGTCGCGGACGCCGCGGCGCTGGCGCATGCGTTCGGTGTGAATGCGGATTTGGTCCTTGAGGGCCGCCACCTGCGGCACCGCACGGAGCACGGTCTGCGGCGTGCTCCGGTCGGCGGTGGCGAGCACAATATGGCCGCAGCCGACGAGGCGCAGCCAGAAGGGTTCGACGACGGAGTAGTCCCGCACGCGATAAAGTTCGAGTTCGTTGGTGCGCCGCGAGAACAGGCCAGTCGTGACCTTGATGCGCTCGGAAGTGAGTTCGTAGCGTTGGGAACCCGTCGCGATCCAGCGGCAGATTGCCCAGACCAGCGGAAGCGCGAGACCGGCGAGGATGAGTGGCTGCCGCGGAGACAACAGCAAATACGCGGTGACAACGGCCGCGGAGAGGATCAGGCACAGGCAATACACGCCGAGGTTCGTCCATTGCGACGGTGAGCCTCTCCAGAGGAGTGTCTCCTCCGGGTTGGAGGCGGGGGCCGGTGTGGTGCTCATGGGGTAACTGATGTTTTAGTGGAGGATCGCTTAAAGTTAAACAACCCTTGCGGGCGCACGAGCATCAGCACGATCAAAAGCAGTGAGTAGATAATCATCCGGAATTCGGCGATGGGGCGGAGTAATTCGGGCAGAAGGGTGAGTAGGACCGCGGCGAGCACGACGCCGAGCGTGTTGCCCATGCCGCCGAGGATGACCATCACGACGATCTCGATGCTCTTGGTGAAATCGAAACCGGTCGGTGTGATCGTGAGCTTGAAGTGGCCGTAGAGTCCGCCCGCGATCCCGGCGAAAAATGCGCCGATGACGAAGGCGACGATCTTGTAGCGGGTGGTGTCGAGCCCGACGGCTTCGCTGGCGATCTCGTCATCGTGCGTGGCGAGGAAACCGCGGCCGTAGGTGGAGTTCACGAGGCAGGTGACGACGAAGATACTGAGCGCGACGAACGCAATGACCCAGAAAATCGAGGTGTAGGCGGGGATGCCGTTGAGCCCGAGCGCGCCGCCGAATTTTTCCACGTTCTGGAAAAACACGCGGATGATCTCGCCGAAGCCGAGGGTCACGAGCGCGAGGTAGTCGCCCTTGAGGCGGAGTGACGGCACGCCGACGAGCAGTCCCGCAAAGGCGGCGCACAAACCGCCGGTAACAAGCGCGGTGACGAAGAGCCCGCCCTGTTGCACCGGAGTGCCGCTCGCCCCGCCGAGAAATTGCGGCGCGATGAAGAGACTCACGGCCGCGGAAAAATACGCGCCCACCGACATGAAGCCGGCGTGGCCGAGGGAGAACTGGCCTGTGTAGCCGTTCACCAGGTTCAGCGACACCGCGAGGATGATGTTGATCCCGATCCCGATCAAAACGTCGAGGAAGTAGGGATCGATGCT
>JANOAF010000343.1:0-9314 GCA_031411015.1 Opitutaceae bacterium
CGCGACGAGTGGTATTTTAACCTGCGCTTCGTCGAGGGCATGAAGGGCGTGACACCGCTCCTCGTCGCCAAGCCCGACGCGTCGACCACGTCGCGCCCCGATGGCGATCACGCCGGCAACCCGACAGTGCGCGCGCAGGTCGCTCGCGGCGACGCCCAGACCGTCTCGTGGGCCTACGAGCGCGCCAACGGCGGCCGCGGTTTCGGTTTCACCGGCGCCCACTTCCACGCGAATTGGGGCAACGACGATTTCCGCAAACTCGTCCTCAATGCCGTCCTCTGGCTGGCAAAAATCGAAGTCCCTGCCGGCGGCGTGAAGTCCAACCCCACGTCCGCCGACCTCACGGCCAACCTCGACCCGAAACCGGCCGCGAAGAAAGCCGCGGCGAAGAAGGTGGAGCCGACGAGATGATATCAGTCGTAGCGCGGGGTCAGGAGACCCCGCCCTTGTTGCTACACTCTCCTCTCCCAAAAAAAGCCGCGATTGACACTCCCCTCAGCCTCCGTCTTTTTCCCTCTCCGCACATGAACCTTCACAGCACGACGATTTCCTCGCGCTCCGCCCACGTCTCCGTGGTCGTCGCCTCCGTCGTAGCTATTATTGTATCCGCCGTTACCGGCGCACCGCGAGGGTTCTAAACGTCGAAACGACTTTTGCCCCTCCGGTGCCACACCGGGGGGGCTTTTTTTTGGCCTCACTGGTGGCACCGCGAGCGGGCGACTCACTCACCATGAACGCTCCTACGCTCCGCCCAACCCACCGCCGTCTCGGCCTCAGCCATCTGGCCGACGAACCGCTCCGTCAACGCGCTGAACTACCCGCGATAAGCGCGGCGCTGTTCACGCCCTTCACAATGCGAGCCGCGCACGATTTCCTCGTGCCCAACCCCCGCCTCGATCTCACGCACGACTTGCAGACGCTGCGGATGGTTGAGCCGTGGTAGTCGCCCAGGCCACCTCCACTACACGCCTCCATTTCCGCCAACGGGTCTGTTTGATTTGGCATTGCGCGCCCCGCGTCGTCGGGCGCACCAATCACCCTGCAATCTCCTTTGGATTGCCTCGTCGCTTTGCGCCTCGCAACCATCACCCATATTCAAACGGGCCCACTACCCCATTTCAGTTTGGTCACCACCTTCCCGCCCGTTAGAAGTCCCGCACCCATGTCACCGACCAATTCCGAACGTGCCGCCCCTCCTCTCCTCTGGACCGATGTCCCGCTGCACGCCGATGCGCTCGCGTTGCTGCAGGCGCACGTGCCGCTCGCGGGTCCTAATCTTCCGGCGGGTGTGGCCGGGCCCGGTGAAATCGCCGCGGCCGATGCGGCGATTGTGGGCGTGCAGCGGAACTGGGACGCAGCGGCGTTTGCGGGCGCGCCACGGCTGAAGGTCGTCGCCCGCACCGGCATCGGCTACGACAACGTCGATGTGCCCGCCGCCTCCGCCGCGGGCGTTTGCGCGATCAACACGCCCGATGCGCCGACGGAATCCACCGCGGAGTTTGCCCTCGCGCTCATGTTTGCCGTCGCCCGCCGCGTCGCGACCGCCGACCACAACGCGAAGGTCGGCGTGTGGAAACTCGACCCGAGCGTGATGGGTTTCGATCTCTCGGGAAAAACCCTCGGCCTCGTCGGCTTCGGCCGGATCGCGCGGCGCGTGACTGAAATGGCGCGCGCGATTCGGATGCGCGTGTGCGCGTTCGACCCCATGGTGCCGGCGGAAACGGTGCGAGCCGCGGGGGCTGAGCCCTGCGGCTCGCTGGATGAGTTACTGCGCCAGACGCGCGTGCTTTCGCTGCATGCGCCGCTCACGCCTGCCACGCGCAAACTCATCAGCACAGAACAGCTCACGCTACTGCCCACCGGCGCGATCCTCATCAACACCGCGCGCGGCCCGCTCATCGACGACGCGGCCGTGCTCGCCGCGCTCGAAAGCGGATACCTCGCCGGCGCGGGCATCGACGTGTGGGAACGGGAACCGGTCGCCGCCGATCATCCGCTCTTCCGCCACCCGCGCGTCGTCGCTACCCCGCACATGGCCGCCTACACCGACGAAGGCCGCCGCCGCAGTCACGTCGCCGCCGCCGAGGGCGTTCTGGCCGTGTTGCGCGGCGAGCGTTCGCCGCTGCTGATCGATGCCGCCGTGTGGGAGCGGCGGCGGAAGTAACGCTGCAGTCCTACTGAAAGGACTCGGAACCAAACATGCTGGCCCGAGGTAGGGCGCGGTCTGTGACCCGCCCTTTCGCGCGTTGAGTGTTCGCACCGAGGGCGGGACACAGACCCCGCCCTACCCCAAAGCCTGAGCTTCAGACTACCGCGCCTCGTTCCGGCGCGACCTACACCTTCGCCAATCCGCGGAAAACGTGGCCCTCGTTCTGATCGATCCGCTCGGGCCGGCCTTGGTGCGGATAGATCAGCTTCGTGTGATCGACGCCGAGGAGGTGCAGAATCGTCGCGTGCAGGTCGTGGACGTGCAAGCGGTCTTTCACGGCGTAGAGGCCGAGGTCGTCGGTTTCGCCGATGCTCTGACCGCCTTTCACGCCGCCGCCGGCCATCCACATCGTAAACCCCGTGGGGTTGTGGTCGCGCCCACCTTTCTGTTCGGCCATCGGCGTGCGGCCGAACTCGCCGCCCCAAATCACGAGCGTCTCGTCGAGTAGGCCCCGCGCTTTCAAATCGGTGAGCAGCGCGGCGACGGGTTTGTCCACGGAGCGGCAGAGCCGCGAGTGATTGGATTCGAGCTCGGTGTGACTGTCCCAGCCGCTGCCGGCACCACTGTAGAGCTGCACGAAACGCACGCCGTGTTCGACGAGCCGGCGCGCGAGCAGGCAGTTGCGGCCAAAGACCGCCGTCTCCTTTTCGTCGAGGCCGTAGAGCGTCTTCGTCGCCGCGGTTTCCTTCGCGAGATCCACGGTGCCCGGGGCCTCGGCCTGCATGGCGTAGGCGAGTTCGTAACTGCGAAGGCGCGCCTCAAGCTCGGTATTGTCGGCGCGCGATACCGCGTGCTCGCGGTTTAGCGACGCGAGGAAATCGAGTTTGTCGCGCTGACGGGCGTCATCGAAGCCCTTGGGGGCCGACAAATTTCGGATCGGCGAACCGTTGGCGCTGAACTCCACGCCTTGGTGCACCGCAGGCATGAAGCCCGTGCCCCAGTTGCGCACGCCGTTCACGACTTCCTTCTCGCTGTCCTTGATTACGACGAAGCCGGGGAGGTTTTTGTTTTCCGTGCCGAGGCCGTAGTCCACCCACGCGCCGAGCGAAGGCCGCCCGCCGAACACCGAACCCGTGTTCATCTGGCAGACGCCGCCCGCATGGTTGATGCCGTCGGACACGCACGACTTAATCACTGCAAGATCATCGGCGTGCTGCGCGACGTGCGGGAACCAATCTGAAACCCAGAGCCCGCTCTGCCCGTGCTGTGCCCACTTGCGCGGGCTGCCCATGATGGGGGAGTTGTTCTCGCCCATCGCGAGAATCGGCGGCTTAAAACTTGCGGGGAGTTTCTGGCCGCTGAGTTCGTTGATGAGCGGCTTGCGATCAAACGTGTCGAGATGGCTCGGCCCACCCTCCATGAAAAGGAAGATGACATTTTTCGCGCGTCCAGCGCGCCCAGTGAGAGCCGCGCTCGCACGCGTGAGGCTGCCCGACGCCGCGAACAGCGGTGAACGCGTGAGCGCCGCGAGCGCGACCGCGCCGAACCCGCAGCCGGCGGTGCGGAGGAAATCACGACGGGAGGCGACGGGGGAATAGTTGTGGCAGGCCATGGGAAAGTCAGGACGAAACAAACTGCGGGAAACCACCGATGAAAACAGATGCACACAAATAAAGTGCCGCGGAGTCGGTTCCGAATATGTGTCTATCTGTGTTCATCGGTGGCTAAGAAAAACAGCTTTCAGTGCAGATGCAGAAACTCATTCGAGTTGAGCAGCGCGTGGGCGAGGTCGGTCATGGCGCGGACCCGAAGGTCGGTGCTCTCGGCGTTGCTCACGCCGGCCTGCCATTCGTAGCCGGTCGGGAGGGCGCGGCGGGCGTCCCACGTCATTGCGCCGAGCGCGGGCCAGCGGCTCGGTTCGGCGGAGAGAGCGCTCTCGTCGAGCAGGCCGGGCGCGACGCGCACACCATCGATGCGGCCGTCGAACTGGTGGGGACCGCGGCGGTAGAGTCCGCCGATGACGGGCGCGGATTGGCCCGCACCGAGCTTCCCCATGATGCCATGCCGCACGGTCACCGTGCGTGGCGGCGCCTCGGCGGCCCCGAGATCGCGAACGAAGAATGACACGGTGTTCTCCGCACAGGAGATGCGCGCGACGACGTGGTGGGTCGTGCCCGGCGCAATCACGAGGCCGGAGCCGACGGCCTCGTAGGCGGTGTTGCCGTTGTCGTCCTCGCCCACGAGTTGGACGATGAGGCTGCCGGGTTTCAGTGCGGATTTTTTTCCGCTGACGCCGAGCGACCAGCCGTGCGAATCGAGCGAGAGTCTTTCGCCGTTCCAGCGCGAAGCGATCACACGCACGGCCGCGGCGGCGTCGACGCTCTCAAGGCGCACGACCGCCTCAATCGTGAAGTCATCCCCCTCGCGGGGCGCACTGCGCACGAGCAGCCGCTCCCGCGGCGTGTTTTCGTGGAAACGGCTGGAACCCTCCACTGCGCTCTCCGCCGTAAGAACCGGCGCCGCTTGATCGGTGGCGGGACGCGAGGCGGCGAGGCGACGCGCGATGAACTCCTCCGCGTTTTGTTTCTCGCGCGCGTCGGGCGCGCGGCCGAGGACGGATTGCCACGCGGCCTCGACGGAATCGATTCGTGCCCCGAGTTGCCGCGCGCGCGCCAGCGGCCAATCGCCGTTGACGAAGAGCAGCGCTTGCAAAGGCGTCGAGGTCGTCTGGCGCTCCGCACTGCTCGCAAATCCGGAGGGCGCGTCGAGCACCCGGAGCAGTTCGTTGGGGCTGTTGCGGCGCTTGATGGTGTAGATGGAGCGGCGGGCGGCGAGATTCGCGTCGAGCGGCGCGCCACCCACGGTGGGATCGAGTTCGCCAGAGGCGGCGAGCATCGCGTCGCGCACCTGCTCGGCGTCGAGGCGGCGGGGGCTGAAGCGCCAGAGAAACTTGTTCGCCGGATCGACCAGCGCGGCCACCTCGGGCACGGCGACGTGCGCGGTCTGGCGATAGGTGGCGGAGAGCAGAATCTCGCGGTGCATTTTTTTGAAACTCCAGCCCTGCGCGACGAAACGCTGCGCGAGAAAATCAAGCAGCTCGGGATGCGTCGGCTTCTCGCCGAGTTTGCCGAGATCGTTGGCCGAGGCGGCGATGCCCCGGCCGAAATGATACTGCCACACGCGATTCACAATCGTGCGCGTGGCGAGCTGGTTGTCGGGCCGCGTAATCCATGCGGCCAGTGCGGAACGGCGTCCGGTCGAATTCGGCTGAGGCGAGATCGCCGGCGGCTCGGGCGCAATCAACGTGAGGAAACCGGGCGCGATGTCCCGCTCGCCGCCGCGGCGGGCTTTCATTTTCGTCGGCGGAGCCTCGCGCCCGGCATCGGTGGCAACAAAAGCGTCCGGGAGCGGCGCGGGTTTTATCGCGTCGAATTTCTTCAGTTCAGCCACCAGTTCGGCGTAGCGCTTCTTCGCCTCGGCTGTCTTGAGCGCCTTCTGCGGTTCGAAGCGTTCGACCTCATAGTCGAGCTGGCGCTCGCAGAGCACGGCGAGAACGCGCTCCGTCGGCGTGCGCTGCGCGAACGGCTTGTCGACCATCGCCTGCAAGTCATCGGTGAATTTCTCCAAGCCCTTGCGCACCGCGCGCGCGCGGTCCGGTCCGACGAGGGACTCGATTTCGTCGCGGATGGACTGGGTGGCGGCCTCCCACGCCAATTGCTTTTCGGCGTGGCGCGCCCGCTCGGTGGGCGTGGCCAGCTTCAGGTCGCTGCGCATGAGCACGCCCTCGAAAAAGGCGCGGAGGGCAAAATAATCCTTCTGCAAAATCGGGTCGAACTTGTGGTCGTGGCAGCGCGCGCACTGAAAACTGAGGCCGAGGAAAACCTCACCGGCATTGGCCGTGAGATCATCGACGATGAGCGTGGCCTGACCGCGCACGTCGCGCTGGTTGTATTCGTAAATCGGGTTGCGCAGGTAGGACGTGCCGACGAGCACATCGGGATCTTCCGGCGCAAGCTCGTCGCCCGCGAGCTGCTCGCGCACGAAGCGGTCGTAGGGCTTATCGGCGTTGAAACTCTTGATGACCCAGTCGCGGTAGCGCCACGCGTCGGGTCGGAGAAAATCCGCGCGGTAGCCGTCGCTGTCCGCGTAGCGCACGAGATCGAGCCAGTGCTGCGCCCAGCGTTCGCCGTAGCGCGGGCTCGCGAGGAGTTCATCAACGAGCCGCTCGTGGGCGTCGGGCCGCGAATCGGAAACAAACGTGCGCAACTGCTCCGCCGTCGGCGGCAGTCCATGCAGGTCGAAATAGATGCGGCGCGCGAATTCCTCGCGGCCGGCCTCGGGCGCAGGCGTGAGTTTCAGTTCGGCGTGCTTCGCCGCGATGAAACGGTCGATGTCACCGCGCACCCAGCGATTGCCGGCAAGCGCGGGCGGGATCGGTTTCGCGAGTGGTTGAAACGTCCAGTAGGCGCGCTGCTCCGCGGTGAATCCGTTGGCGTCGACCGCGCCCGCGGCGCTCTCCGGCGAAGCGGGCCAAGGCGCACCCATCGCGACCCATTTTTCCAACGCCGCCACTTCGACGGGCGGCAAGGGATCATCCGGCGGCATCTTGAGATCCGGGTCGGTGCGGCGCACGGCCTGGATGATGAGGGATTTGTCGAGGTCCCCGGCCACCACGAGCGCACCGCTCTCGCCGCCTTTGGCAAAACGCGCCGCCGAGTCGAGGCGCAGGCCCGACTTCTGCTTTTTCTCGCCGTGGCATTCGTAGCAGCGGTTGGCGAGAATGGGACGGATTTCGTTTTCGAAAAACTGCCGCTGCCCCGACACGCCCAACTCGACCGCGTTGGCGGATGAACCGGCGGCGGTGACTAAGAACAGAAAATATAACGGTCGATTCATCGGGGGAAAATATTCAACGCACCCGGAGCGTAGGCGGCCGGGCGGTGGGGTGTTCTTTCGAGGCGAAGGCGTGAACCAAGCCGGTGGGATCAGTTTCGCCCGTCTCGCGGACGATCAGAAAGGTGACAAGGCGACCCCGGTGGGCCCGAACAAACGGTGCGAACGCGTCCCCACGAATTGCCAGCGGCGCGCCCGAGCCACCACGCGCCAAGGAAAACTCGGCTAGTTTTACTGCTTGGCCCGATACGACTCCGGCGTCGTTGCAACCCGGCAGGTTGGTCCAACTAAGTTCGCTTTCACTCCACTTGTCGGCGCCTTCATCAGTCACGCCATAAACGGCGAATCGTGCCTCCAGCACCATCACCGAAAAACCGAGTCCACTGGGCTCCGGGTCAAGCACGAGCTCCGCTTCGGCAATTCCAGCCGTCGCGAGATCCTCAAGGTCGAACGTCACGATCGCCCGGCGCTCGTTCGTCCGACTGGATTCGAGGTCGGAGTGTTTGACTAGCAACAAGGGCTGCTTCCCCGCCGGCTCCGTCGTGCCTCGCCGCACGTAACTGTCGGCGCCGCGGCCAAACGAAGTGGGAATCGACGTCCAGCCGTCGATAAACTGAACGGGCTCGGTGCGATTGGGCTCGGCGCTGGACGCCATCGGGCCGGACCCACTGAGGTAGGCCTTACCTTCCTTCAGGCGCCGCACCACGGAGCGGCTGTGGTCGTTGAGTTCAACCTCTCCCTTAAAAACGAACACGTGCGAGTTACCGGTGGAGCTGGCGGTCACGCCAAACCGCGTGCCGAGATCGGTCACTTTCAGGTCGGGCGTCTCCACGCTGAATCCGTGCGCGGACGGCGGCACTTCCGCAGTGATCGAACCTTCGAGTAAGCGGCACGACATCGCACTGAGGATTTCCAGTTTCGTGGGTGCTTCCAAGGTCACTTCCGCACCGCTTTGGAAGCGGACCGTCGCAATGCCCTCGGCCAGCGAAAACAAACCCGGGCCGAGTCGCGACTGCGGCAGCGTGGGCAAAGTCGAGCCCGCCCATTTCGTATTTTCCGCCTGCACCAGCACCGCAACGGGCGCCGGCGGCACCACGCGACGCAGCTCAACCCACCCGACCGCCACCACGGCCGCGGCAGCGAGTCCGAAACCCGCCCACCTCGGCCAGCGCACCTGACGGGGCGCGACCGCCTCCGTCTCAAGCAATTCGGGCAGCCGATCCCGTTCGGCGTAAAGCGCCCCGTGCAACCAAGCGCGCGCCGCGTAAGCCGCGCGCAGCGCCGGGTCGCGCACCACGTCGGCTTGGAAAGCCGCCCGCTCCGTCGGCGACAAGAGCCCATCAAGCGCGCGATCGATGCGCTCGTTTTGTTCTGGCGGGAAAACGAGGTTCATGGGGCGCGGGCGGCCGTCTGCTGGCGGCAGATACATTCGTTGAGCGTCTCGCGAATGCGGCTGAGGAGGCGATAAACGGCTAGCACCGAGCGCCCGCTCTTCGCCGCAATCGTCTCGACCTCGCACTCATCGTAGTAGCGCCAGACCACCATCGCGCGGTGGTGGTCGGGGAGTTTCTTCAAACAGTGCTTCAACCATTCGGCGCGCCGATCCAGCTCGTCGGTCTGACGATCCATCTCGACGGCGACCGCCTCGATGAATTCTCGCTCCTGCGGCAACTCCGGGCGCCGTTTCGCCGCCCGACGGTAATTGAGAATCTGATGGAGCGCGATCGTGCGCGCCCACGCGCGGAAGTCTGTGCCCGGCTGGAAGCGTTCGAACATCCGCCAGAGCGCGAGTTTGACCTCCTGCAAGATATCCGCGGCGTCGGCCGGACTTCCGACCAAGCCATACACATAGGCACTCAGCGAGCGCTCATGCTCGGCGAGAAGGCGCAAATACGCCTCGTCGCGGTCAGGGGAAGGTAGCGGGGTCGGGGCCATCGTTCGCATATCAAGGTCCGAAGACCGCCAACATCGGACACGAAAAATCATTTTTCAAGGCATCCCTCGTTTTGCCCGACCTCGGCGGACCGGCCTTTTCCTGAAAGAACGATGCCCTGGGAAAGAAATTCGCCGAAACCATGTCCAAAAATCCCGACCTTTGACCTCTACTAGGAAATATCCCTACCCCACTGAACCCCACCGGCCTGCGACCGCGATAGCCGTCGCGTCGAGACCTTCCCGGGCCCACCCCCCCCCATTTGCCCAATACCCCCGGCGCCCCCCCCCGCGGGATACCCCGGCTGGGGCGCGCCCGCGGAGGGGGGGTGACGCGGGC